>CAIXWQ010000566.1 GCA_903923175.1 uncultured delta proteobacterium
AGCCCGGCCGCTGGAGCGGGCGCCGTGGCCTGCGCCGGCGCCCCCGCCGCAGCGGCGCGCGATGCGTCGGCGGCCTGCGCGAGCAGCGCCGAGATGTCTTCCCCGGGTCGACCGAGGATCGCGACCGGCTGTCCGAGCACGACCATCGAGCCCGCCGTGACCAGGAGCTTGAGCAGCGTCCCCTTGTCGAACGAGCGGAACTCCATCGTCGCCTTGTCGGTCTCGACCTCGGCGAGCAGCGTGTCCACGTCGACCGCGTCCCCCTCGTTCTTGCGCCACGTCGCGAGGCGTCCCTCCTCCATCGTCGGGGAGAGCTTCGGCATGTCGATGATCTTCGCCATTCTCCAGAGGAGACGACCGGAGGCCTGCACCGGTGGCGCCTCGGCGCTCGAACCTCGAGGCGACAGCTGCGTGCCGCCGCGTCACGGGCCCCTCGGCGCGTGCGTCAGCCGCGGTAGCAGACCTTCCTCGCGGCCTCGGCGATCGTCTGCGGCTGCGGGAGGCACGCCTGCTCGAGCTTGGCGTTGTAGGGCATCGGGAAGTCGGCGCCGCTGACGCGCAGGATGGGCGCGTCGAGCTCGTCGAACGCGAGGCGCTGCAGGCGATCGACGATCTCCGCGCCGACGCCGCCGTAAGGCCACCCCTCGTGGGCGACGACCGCGCGGTGCGTCTTGGCGAGGCTCGCGACGAGCGTCGCTTCGTCGAGCGGGCGCAGCGAACGCAGGTCGACGACCTCGGCCGAGATCCCCTCGCCGGCGAGGAGCTCCGCCGCCTGCAGCGCGACGTGCGTGATGCGCGACCACGAGATCAGGCTCACGTCGGTGCCCGCGCGGGCGACGTGCGCCTTGCCGAGCTCGACGAGGAGCTCGCCCTCGCTCGGCTCGGGGACCTCGCCCAGCACGTTGTAGAGCGTCTCGCACTCGAAGAAGCAGACGGGATCGTCGTCGCGGATGGCCGTCTTGAGCAGCCCCTTCGCGTCGCGAGGGAACGCGGGCGCGACGACCTTGAGCCCTGGCACGTGCGCGTAGAAGCTCTCCATCGACTGGCTGTGCTGCGCGCCGACCTGCCGCGCGGAGCCGTTCGGGCCGCGGAAGACGATCGGGCAGGAGACCTGGCCGCCGCTCATCTGGCGGAGCTTCGCGGCGTTGCTCAGGATCTGGTCGAACGCCACGGCGCTGAAGTTCCAGGTCATGAACTCGACGATCGGCCGCAGCCCCACCATCGCCGCTCCGATGCCGACGCCGGCGAAGCCCGCCTCGGCGATGGGCGCGTCGATCACGCGCTCGGCACCGAACCGATCGAACAGCCCTTCGGTGACCTTGTACGCGCCCTGATAGCGGCCGACCTCCTCGCCGACGATGAAGACGCGCGCGTCTCGCTCCATCTCCTCCGCGATCGCCTCGCGCAGGGCCTCTCGGTAGCGGATCTCTCGCATCGAGCGGCTCGGTATATCGCATTCGAGCGCGCCGTCGCGCGGCGGCCTGCGGAGCCATCGCTCCTGCCGAGCACGTCGCGTCGTCGTTCGCGACGAGCTTGGCCGAGGGCGCGAGCGGCGCGACCGAGGCCGCGGCGCGCGTCGTCAGAAGTCCTTGTACCGCGCCGTGAAGAAGACGTTGACCGTGCCCGGCTTGCTCGTCGGGCCGAGCTGCAGGCTGCGGAGCGCCTGGTTCATGCAGACGTCGAGGGCGACGCAGCGATCGCCGGTGCCCACCACGCCGACCGCGGTGATGGTGCCGGCCGCGTCGACGGTGAAGGAGTAGTCCATGAACTGGTGCTCGGGCGCGTCGAACTCCGTCGCAGCGAAGCACGCGTTCACCGCGCCCGCGATGGCGCCGTAGGCCGTCCGAACGGCTTCGATCTCGTAGACGTTGTTGGTCGACATCCCCGAGAGCGACGCGGTGCGCCCACCCATGCGGGGCCGCGCGGACTTGGCGCTGGCCGCGGTCGTCGCAGCGCCGCCGGGCCGCGCGGCGTTCGTGCCCGAGGCGGCGACGGGCGGGCTCCCGGGCGCGCTCGGGCCCGCGTCCGCGGCGGCG
>CAIXWQ010000567.1 GCA_903923175.1 uncultured delta proteobacterium
CGTGGGGTGCGCTCGCGCATTCAGCATCAGCACCACGCACGCGATCACGTACGCCGCGAAAATGACGCGAGCGGCGACTTTCGGCGACCACGGCGGAGGCACCGCGCGCGACTCGACGTACCAGTCGAACGCGGCCTCGGTGGACGCCCTGCGCTGGAGGCGCTCGGCGGTCGGCACGACGAGCGTTTCGAACGCCTTCACGACCTGCTCGGGAACCGGCGGAGGAAGCTGCGCGAGCCGCGCCCGCGCTGCGTGCGTGCCGAGGATCGCGACCATCTCGGGGAGCGTGAGCCCCTCGGGCTCGACCGACAGCTCCTTCTCGAGGACGCGTGCGCCGATGAAGCTGGCGACCTGCAGGCAGGCCGCGTCACGGCGCGACTGCGCTTTGCGTCCGCTCTTGGACCAGGTTCGGTACAACTCCTTCCGCAGCGGGAGGAATGCGCGCAGCTCGTCGACCCGGCTCATCGGTCGGGAGGGTCGACGCCTTTGCGCGCGCGGGAGGCCGAGCGTGCGGTCGACGTCGTCGAGGACCGCGCTGCGGTCGACGGTGACGCCAGAGGGCAAACCCTCCGGCATGGCCGGGCAGCAAAGCTCGGAGAGTTGCGGCCGGCGGGCGATGGCGCCGAGTTTCTCGTCGAGCTTGCTGGGGCACCTCCACGAGGCTGCGCCCTCGGCGAGGATGCCCGTGAACGCCCGGTTCGCGGGGAGCGGAACGCCGCGTGCGAAGCTCACGAAGGCGGCGTAGGCCGCGAGGCCGATCGACGCGCCGTCGAGCACGTCGACGCAGGCGCCGGCGGGCTCGATCGTCCACGAGGCTTCGAGCAACTCCGGGCACGTGAGGCGATCCGCGGCGAGGTCGCGTGCTCGTACGACGCTCCGTTCGAGGTCCGACCCACGCACGCTCCTGGGCGCCGCAAGGTCGTGCCCTACGCGGATGTGGAGCACGCTGCCGGTGACGCCGAGGCCTTCGAGCGCGACCGGGAACGCCGCGACGCCAGTCTCGTCGCCGCGTCGGTCGAGCAGCGGCTGGAGCACCTCGTGTGCACGCTTCGCGTCCTCGGGTGGGATGGTGTCACTGCTCAGCAGCGCCTCGATGGCCCCGACGCAGGGCGTCCCCCACAGCGCGCCTGGATCACGCACGCGCCTCGCGATCGCGAGCAGGTTCCGCAGCTTCGACGAAGGGTGCGCCGTCGAACCGAGGACGACCGCGCACGCCGGCCGCACCAGCCCCGCGTCGCACAGCTGCGAGAGGAGCTCGCGCATGGACTACTCCGGCCGCCGCACCCGGAGGGTGCAGGTGGCGTTGGCGGAAGGGACTTCGATGCGAACGAGGCCTTCGCCGGTGAGCGTGCGGTACCAGCGACGCTCGTCGAGCTCCCGCTCGTACACGGGCAACGCCGAGCCATGCTCGTCGAGCACGCGCACGGCATCGGGTGCCCGAAGGTCCGCGACGTGGTCCTTGCGCAGCATCCCCTCGAGGAGGCTGGTCAGCTTCTCCTCGTCGCGAAGCCGTTCGCCGAGGAAGCGCGCGCCGAGGTAGGTCGCGCTGTC
>CAIXWQ010000568.1 GCA_903923175.1 uncultured delta proteobacterium
CCGGCCCCCGCGGCGAGCAGCGCCGAGCCCCCGGCCACCGACCCCTCGGCCGCGCCGAGCCTCACCGCCGCCCCGACCAGCGCCCCGACGTACCGCGGCCCAGCGAACGGTGCGACCGCGCCGACCGCCAAGCCGAGCGCCACTGCGTCGGCCGCCGCCACTGCGACCGCGGAGCCCCCGCCCCCCGCGCCGACTGTCGATCCGAAGCAGAAGGGCGGCGATCTCTGGAAGAAGACCGACGAGATGTGACGATGCAGCGAACGCGATCCCGTGCCTTCCGTGCCGTCGCGTCGTGCCTCTCGATCGCCACGGCCTCCGCCGCGATCGGGCTGGGCGCGCCGCGCGCGTTCGCCGAGGGGGCCGCGCCGAGCGCGCCCAACGCCGACGCCGACAAGAACAAGGCGATCGCCACCGATCTCTTCGATCGCGGCGTGAAGCTGATGGCCGAGGGCAAGTGCGTCGACGGCCCCGCCGACGTGCCCAAGTGCAAGCAGGCGCTCGACTCGTTCCGGCGCGCGTACCAGCTCTATCCGGGCGCGCTCGGCGCGCTGCGCAACGCCGCCTACGTCGAGAAGGGGCTCGGCATGATCGCCAGCGCCGCGCGCGACTTCCGCGAGGTCGCGCGCAAGGCGCCGCTCGATCCGAAGCCGGAGCGCCAGGCCTGGGCCGACTACGCCCGCAAGGAGGCCGACGATCTGGCGCCTCGCGTCTCGCACCTCGTGGTGAGCCTCCCCGGCGACGCGCCCAAGGGGACGAAGGTCGTCCTCGACGGCACCGCGCTCGCGGAGCCCGCCTGGGGCACGTCGCTCGACGTCGATCCGGGCGACCACTCGATCCACGCGGAGGCACCGGGACGCGTCACGTTCGAAGCGCGCGTGGCGGTCGCCGAGCAGGAGTCGAAGTCGGTCGCCATCGTGCTCGACGTCGACACCACCGTCGCGCCGCCGACGACGGCCTCGCGCGGCTCCATCACCGCCCCGCTGATCGTGAGCGGCATCGGGCTGGTGGGGGTCGGCGTCGGGCTCGGCTTCGGCTACGCGGCGCTCAAGAAGCGCGACGACGCGTGCGGCGGCACCAAGCTCTGCGACCCGGCCGGCCTCGACAGCGGGCGCAAGCTCGCCAACACCTCGTCGATCGTGACCGGCGTCGGCGCGGCCGCGCTCGTCGGCGGGCTCGTGTGGCTCCTCGTGACGCCGTCGCGCGGCGCTTCGCCGGCCGGCGAGGTGCGCGGCGCGCGCGTCGTGCCGTTCGTCTCGGATCGCAGCGCCGGGCTCGCGGCCTTCGGCACCTTCTGAACCTTTGCTTCGGAACTCCTCGACCATGCGCACCCACGCCGCGCCGCTCTCCTCCATGTTCGCGCTCTTGGCGCTCGGCGCGCTGAGCGCCGTCTGCGGTGCGGCCGGTGGCTGCGCGCAGGTGCTCGGCTACGGCGATCTCTCCGCGCGCGAGAGCGACGCCTCCACGCTCGACGCCCTCACCGACACGGCGACCGCCGACGTCGCCGACGCGAGCGACGGCACCCCCGACGCAGACGCCGACGCCGACAGCGGCCCGGCCGTCCCGCCCGAGCGCCCCGCCGGGCTGCCGCAGCAAGCCTCCGGCACCGGCAAGACGCTCACCTTCGCGGTCAAGCGGCTGTACCTCGGCACGCAGACGCACCTCGGCGAGTCGTCGAGCACGGCGTGGCGCGAGTGGGGCTTCGATCTCGACGGCCGCTGCACCGACCTGAACGCGTCGAAGCAAGGGATCGGCACCTGCCTGCGCGTCGGCACCTCGACCTCCGACGTCCTGGTCGACGGCGATCGCTGCCGCGACAACAACTTCGGCTCGCAGATCATGGGGCTCGTGACGACGTTCAACACGAACGTCGAGACCACCACCACCGCGTCGATCCTGAAGGGCTCGGGCACCATCGGGGTCGTGATCACGGACGTCGACGACGGCGCCGACGACGGCTTCGCGCCCGGCATGATCTACAGCCTCGACTCGATGGGGACGGCGATGCCGGCCTGGGACGGCACCGACGTGCGCAAGGTCGCCGACACTTCGGTGAAGAACCTCGACCTCTCGCAGCCGCTCGTCGGCTTCCCCAAGGGGTACATCCGCGGCAACGTCTGGGTCTCCGGCGAGGGCGATGCGTTCAATCTCCCCTTCGGGCTCGGCGGCACCGCGCTCGTGCTGCCGCTGCAGGCGGGACGCCTCGCCATCCCGCTCGACGCCACGCACACGCAGTCGCCGGAGCCTGCCCTGATCGTCGGCGCCATCCCGCTCGTGGATCTCGAGGCGGCGATGAAGCCCGTCGCCGCGTCGGCGGGCCTCTGCCCGGGCAATTCGCTCTACGACGGGCTCATCGCCAAGATGCTGACCTTCCCCGACCTGGTCATCGGCGCGCCCAACCTCCAGGACACGACCAAGACCTGCGACGGCCTCTCGGTCGGCCTCGGGTTCGAGCTCAAACCGATCCAGCCGCTCACGCAGGTCGTGGCGACGACCGCTTCCCCCTCGAAGTGCCCCTGAGCAGAGCGGGCGGGCCTCGGGCGAGCCGCGCGCGTCGCGCAGGGAGCCGGCGCGACCGCGTGAAGTGCGCCTGAAGCGCTCCTGGAGACGAAGGCCGAGCCGCGCGGACGGCGCGGTGCCTACATCGAGCGTCTCGTACGCACGACTACCGCATCGAGAGCGGCGAGGACTCTTCCAGGACGCGGCGCCAGGGCCGCGCCGGCGCGGTCAGCGTGCCGGCGTCTGCTGCACGCGCTGGATCAGGTCGATCGCGCGCCCCTGGTCGATGCCGAGGGTGTCGACGAGGTCGGCGAGGAGATCGTTCTCCTCGCCCTTCACCTCGCCGTCGCTCGCCGTGATCGCGGCGGCGAGGATCAGCGCGGTCTCGCGCGGCTTGCCCGCCGGGATGCGCGCCGAGACCGCCACGAGCCGGGCCTGGCGCCCTTCCTCGCGCAGGAGCGCCTTCAGGACGCCCATGCGGCGTTCGATCGCCTCGCGGTCGAGCTTGCGATCGGTGAGCGCCTCGATGGTGGCGACGAACTGCAGCGCTTCTTCCGGCGCGATCTCGCCGTCGGCGGTCGCCGCGAGGAACATCGCCTCGATCAGCGCGTCGACCTTGGGCGAGGTCACGGGTTCGTCGGTCAAGGCGCGCTTGGCGGTTTCGAGCTCGCTCATGCGCCGACGGTAGCTGATGGGTCGCCCGAACGGGAGGCCGGCGGGGCGAGTTGTGGCCGCGCCGGGCCAGCTCGGGCAGGATGCAGGTTCGCGCGATGAACGACGACCCCTCGGCGAAGCGCCCGTCCAAGCCGCCCACCGGTAGGCTGGGGCGTTTCTTCAAGCTCGGCGCGCTCGCGCCGAAGGCCGCGTCGCTCGCGTTCGAAGGCGTGCGCAAGAAGCTCGCGGGCGAGCAGGACGAGTACCAGCTCGAGGCGGCGCGCGCGCGCGTGATGATCGAGGCGCGCAAGACCGCGGAGGCGATGCTCAAGACCCTCGGCGAGATGAAGGGGCTCCCGCTGAAGCTCGGCCAGATGGCGAGCTACATCGATGGCCTCGCCCCGCCCGGCTACGAGGAGAAGTTCCAGGAGGTCCTGAAGAAGCTGCAGGCGAAGGCGCCGCCGCTCTCGCCCGAGGCGGCCGAGAAGGTCATCCTCCAGGAGCTCGGCGCGCCGCCGCAGGAGATCTTCGCCGAGTGGGAGCGCGAGCCGTTCGCCGCCGCGTCGATCGGCCAGGTGCACCGCGCGCGGCTGCACAGCGGCGATCGCGTCGCGGTGAAGGTGCAGTACCCGGGCATCGACGTCGCGATCGAGAACGATCTCAAGACCGTCGCGATGATGGAGCAGATGATCGCGCCCGTCGGTCGTCGCTACCAGACGAAGGAGGGGCTCGAGGAGATCCGCCGCGTCTTCCTCAACGAGATCGACTACACGTGGGAGGCGAACGCGACCGAGGCGTTCCGCGCGATGTTCGAGGGCGAGAGCTCGATCGTTATCCCGCGCGTGCACCACTCGACGACGACGAGGCGGGTGCTGACCACCGAGTTCATCGACGGCGTCGACTACCAGACGTTCTCGGAGACCGCGAAGTGGTCCGAGCGCAACGCCGCCACGGTCGCGATCTGGAAGTTCATGTTCCGCGCGCTGTACGAGTACGGCACGCTCTACGCCGACCCGCACCCGGGCAACTACCGCTTCATCGTCGACCCGACCGGAAAGACCGAGACGCGCGTCGCGTTCCTAGATTTCGGCTGCGTGCGCGTGCTGTCGAACGAGATGGTCGCCGGCATGAAGCGCGTGACCCTCGCGAAGATGCGCGGCGACGAGGACGAGTACGACCGCGCGCTCGTCGACGTCTACGGCTTCGACCCGACCGACGCCGAGGGGTGGCCGATCTACAAGGGCTACACCACGCTCCTGCTCAAGCCGCTCGTGATCGACGAGCCGTTCCAGCACACGCGCGAGACCGCGCGCGAGAACGTGTCCTACCTCGTGAAGCGGCAGCGCAAGGTCGTGTGGAAACAGGGCGAGGTGCTGCCGAACCTGCCGAAGCCGCTGAAGATGCCGGTCGAGAACACCTTCGTGAACCGCCTTCAGTGGGGCCTCGCGAGCGTGCTCGCCGGGCTCGAGGGCGAGCACAACTTCCACCGGCTGACGCTCCCCTGGATCAAGGGAGAGCGGCGCGCGCCGAAGGGCATGGACGTTCCGGATCCGATCTGAGCGCGCCGAACGGATCGAGCCGGGCAAAGAAGTCCAGCTACGTTCGGGGCCACGCGAGTCCGTCGAGGAAGGCCTCGTGTCGCCAATCACCCTGGCATTCGCCGCGGGCCCTCGCGACTCCCATTCTCCGGATCGGTCGACTCGGGCACAGGAATCCCCAAGAGCGGGGAGGCACCGACAACGTCGCCCGCGACGCGCTCGGGCCGCACGACGGCGGGTTCAGCGGCAGAGCGACCTCGGCGGCGTCGTGCACGAGCGTCGTGGACGCGCGCACGACCTCCGGCAATTCGGGCACCGCGTACGTCTTCACGCACTCGACCGCGGGCAGCGCATGTCCGTGCGCGGCGCGCGAAGAGCGGTCGCAATCGATGAGGGCCGTCGTCCGAGCACGTCGCCTCGCGCAGCCACCCGAGCGGTCGACCTCGCCGTGGTGCATCGGCCAGACTCGTGCTCGAGCATGGGCTCGGAAGCGCGTCGCGGATGGCCCTCGCGTGAAGAGGCCCACCCCGGTCGCTCTTGCTACGCTTCGGCGCATGAGCACCGTCGCCCGCATCTCGCTCGCCCTCTCGTGCGTCCTCGTCGCGTGCGGCGGAAGCATCGCCCCTGGCGGCGCGACGGCCGACGGCTCGGTCGTCGACGCGACCTCCGATGGCACAGGCTCCGACGGCGGCTGCGTGAACGCCGTCCAGGGGAGCGCGTGCGCGGCGACGGAGGTCGCATGCATGCCGCCCGGCGACGCCTGCTGCATCGGCTACCTCTGGTCCTGCGTCTCGGGCGCCTGGGAGAAGCTCGGGCTCGGCTGCGCCTGCCTGGCGGATGCAGGCGTCGACGTCGCAAAGCCCGACGCGAACCCGGCGGCGTGCCCGTCGAGCTGGCCGGCCGCGGCGACGGGCGTTCACGCAGACCTGTGCCCGTCGCCGATCGCCTGCGTGTACGCCGAGGGCACGTGCGGCTGCGAGCCGTACTGCGGCGGTGGTCCCGCGATGCCCGATGCCGACATGTCTCCCCAATGGCACTGCACGTCGAGGCGCACCGACGGCTGCTCGGACACCGCGCCGAAGGACGGCGACCCCTGCAGCGTGTCCGGGCAGGCGTGCACGTACGCCCCGTGCTGCGTCACGACCTTCACCTGCACGGGCGGGCGCTGGAACGCAGGACCGACCGCGTGCCCCCTCTGATCGGCCGGCGCCGAGGAGCACGCTCGCGACGGCCGTACACGGCCGCGGCCGCGTCACGGTCTGATGCGCGCCGTGCGATGCTCCCCGCCGATGCCGAGGCCTCGTCGCTCCGCCGCGCGGCCGCTGCTCGCGTTCGCGCTCGCCTCTTCGGCGTGCTCGCGTCGTAGGAGCGAGCGACAGGTCCGCGCTGACGAGTCCGCTTCCGCCAACTCGCGCGCATCCAGCGTCACGAGCGTCACGAGCGCCGCGCCCTCGCAGCGCGCATCGGTCGTCGCGAGCGCCGCGCCGTCCGACTCCGAGGATCCGCCGCCGCCTCGTCGCAGGGGCTGTAGGGTGCCCACGACGCCGCGTGCGTCGCGTTCGACTGCGCCAAGTCGAGAGATCGCGTCGGAGAGGCTCGTCGAGCTCGACGCGACGAACGCGCGCGCGAGCACGCCGGAGACGGCGGCCCGTCGGCCCGCGAGCGCCACCGCCGCACGCCCGACTCCCCCGCGCTCGCGGTCGCTCTCCGACGTCCATTGACGCCAGGGCCCCTCCTCGCGCATCGATCCCTGCATGCCGCACATCGCTGCCGTCGTCGTCGAGCCGAGCGCTGTTGGTCACGTCGTGGTGAGGCGCGTCGAGGCGCCGACGCCGCGGGCGGGCGAGGCGCTCGTCCGCGTGCGCGCGACCTCCCTCAATCGCGGGGAGATCCGGCAGGCGGGCCAGGGCCCCGCCGGGCGACGCATCGGGTGGGACTTCGCAGGCGTGATCGAACGCGCGGCCGACGACGTCCCCGGCCCGGCGACCGGCGCGCGCGTGGTCGGCATGCTCCGCGCCGGCGCGTGGGGCGAGCTCATCTCGGCGCCGGTCGAGGCGCTCGCGGTGCTCCCCGAGGGGGTCGACTTCGCGCGCGCGGCGACGCTGCCGGTGGCGGGCCTCACCGCGCTCTACGGCCTCGACCGCGCCGACGGGCTGATCGGCCGCCGCGTGCTGATCACGGGCGGCACGGGCGGCGTCGGGCACTTCGCCATCCAGCTCGCGCGCGTCGGCGGCGCGCACGTCGTCGCGACGGTGCGGCGCGAAGCGCAGGTCGCGCTCGTGCGCGACGCGGGCGCCCGCGAGGTCGTGGTGGGCGATGAGAAGGCGAAGCTCCAGGCGGCCGGCCCGTACGATCTCGTGCTCGACGGCGTCGGCGGCGCGGGGCTCGGCGCCGCGCTGGCGAGCCTCGCCAAGCAGGGCGCGGCGGTGGTCTACGGCGCGACCGGCGGCGGCGAGCCTCCGTTCGACGCACGCACGTTCTACGCGACCGGCGGCGCCTCGCTGTACGGATTCATCCTCTTCCACGAGCTGACGAGCAAGCCCGCCGGGGTCGGCCTCGCGCGCCTCGCGCGGCTGCTCGACGAAGCGCGCCTGCGCGCACCGATCGAGGTCGAAGGGGGGCTCGCGGAGATCGGCGAGCTCGCGCAGCGGCTCGAGGATCGCGCGTTCACGGGCAAGGCGGTGGTGCGGTTCGATTGAAGCACCGCCGATCACGCGTCGGAATCGCCGGGCTCGTTCGCGCTCGCAGGGGCGCCGCTATCGCCGAGGCGGCGAACGTCGGAGACTCTCGCCCGGGATGATGCGGACGCTCGCGATCGCGCTCACCGGGGTGTCCCTGCTGGTCGGCTGCGCGTCGCCGAGGCCGCGCCACGAGCCGACGCCGGCCGGCGCGCGCGCGTGCGCCGTCGTCGCGCCGGCCACGCGTCGCGCCTGGGAGGCGTGCAAGGCGCCCACGGAGGCCAAGGCCCGCTACGCCTCGGTGCGCGACGTCGACTGGTGCAACCAGGGCTACGCGCCGGTCCTGGCGACGCTGCGCCAAGGGCGCGGCGAGATGCACGAGTACGAGCAGCTCGGCGGGGCGCACGACACCTTCCTCGCGCGCCTCGACGCCGTCGCGTACGGCGATCTCGATGACGACGGCCAGCCCGAGGTCGCGCTGCTGATCGAGGAGCGCGCCGAGTACGTGAGCGGCGCGAGTCACGCCGAGCACGTGCTGTACGTGCTGCGCGTGCGCGACGGCCGCGTGGAGCCCGTCGCGCGCTGGTCCACGGAGCAGCGCGACCCGTCGCTGACGATCGACGACGCTTCGATCATGGTCTGGTACATGGCGCACGGAGAGCGGTGCGGAACGCCGCTCGCCCTGCGCGCAGGCGAGCTGGTGGCGTCACCGGAGGCGTGCGCGCCGGGGCAGTGAGCCGATCGCGCCGTCGGTGAGGGAGTGACCTCCGCTCCTACCGAGCAAAGCGCCTCGGGCCTACGCCGCGCCCGCCGTCGCCTCCGCCGGCGCCTCCGGCGCTGCGCGCTCCTTCGCATCGTCCCGCGCCCGCCCCGCCGGCGCGAGCTCCGGCGGAAGCAGCCGGTAGACGACCGGCGTCACCACCCGCGCGAGCAGCGTCGAGCTCACCAGCCCGCCGAGGAGGACCCACGCGAGCGGCGAGTAGAGCGGCGAGCGCTCGAGGATCAGCGGAAGCAGCCCGCCGATCGCGGTGAGCGTCGTGAGCAGGATCGGCACGAAGCGGATCTCGCCGGCCTGCTTGACGGCCTCGTCGATGGAGAGCCCGCCCTCGCGCAGCTGGTTGGTGAAGTCGACCAGCAGGATCGAGTTCTTCACCTCGATCCCCATGAGCGCGACGAAGCCGATCATCGCCGTGAACGAGAGCGTGTTGCCGCTGACGAAGAGCGCGACGAGGCCGCCGATGATGCCGAGCGGGATGACGCTCGCCACGATGAGCGTCCCTTTGAACGTGCGGAACTCGAGCACCAGCACCGCCAGCACGCCGAAGCCGGCGACCACGATCGCGGCCCCCATGCCGCCGAGGCTCTCCTGCCGGGTCTCGAGCTCTCCGCCCGGCACCGCGCGCACCCCCTTGGGGAGCTCGACCGCCGCGAGCTGGGCGAGCACCGCGCGCGTCAGCCGGTCGGTGTTGAAGCCGGGGCGCACCTCGGCGGTCACGGTGAGGCTGCGCTCGCGATCGTGGTGACGAATCTTCGTCGGCGAGGGCTCGAGCGTGATCCTGGCCACCGCCGAGAGGGGGACCGCGCCGCGCGCGCTCGGAACCCAGACGCGATCGAGCACCGCGAGGTCGGGGCGCTCGGCGCGGGGAGCGCTCGCCGCGCTCGGAGCGGCCGCGCGCGGGAGCGTGACGCGGATGTCCCACGCGTCCTCCGCGTCGGCGTCGCGGTAGCTGCCGGCGACCACGCCGGCGATCGCGAGCCTCACGGCCTTGTCGACGTCGGGGACGGCGACGCCAGCCGACGCGGCCTTGTCGCGATCGATCAGCACGCGCAGATCGGTGCGCGTCTCCTCGCCTGGATCGCGCACGTCGCGCGTCCCCTCGGTCGCGCGGAGGATCTCCGCGACCTTCGCAGAGGCCTGCTCCAGCGCGCGTCGATCGTCGCCGAGGAGCCGGATCGCGATCGGGGCCTCCAGCGGCGGCCCGTTCTCGAACTCGCGCACGGCGATCTTGGCGCCCGCGTACCCGGAGAGCTCGCCGCGCAGCGCCTCGACGATCGCCGCGGTGCGCGTGCGGTGCGCGTCGTCGACCTCGGCGAAGACCTGCGCGACGTTCGGCTTCTCGTTCTTCGGCGCGACGTTGTAGTAGATCTGCGGGTGCCCCTTGCCGACGCTGGTGGCGACGGCGTGGATCTCCGGGTGCGCCGCGAGACGCGCCTCGACGAAGCGCGCGGCGCGATCGGTCTCCGCGAGGCTCGCCCCCTCCGCGGCCTCGATCTCGACGAGGAATTGCGGGATGCCGGCCTTGGGGAAGAGGCTGAAGCCGATGCGCGGCACCAGCGCGAAGCTGCCGGCGAGCATCGCGAACGCGACGACGATCGTCAGCTTCGGCCAGTGGATCGCGCGGCCGAGCACGCGCCGGTAGGTCCCCTCGATGACCCAGGTCATCGCGCGGAAGAAGATGTTCCCGTGCTCGGGCTCCTCGCGCAGCAGCAAGCTCGAGAGGAACGGCACGATCGTGAGCGACACCAGCAGCGACGAGGCGACGGTGAACACCACCGCCAGCGGCATGCTGCGGATGAACGCGCCCGAGGTGCCTGGCAGCGCCAGCAGCGGCAGGAAGGCGAAGATCAGGGTGGCGGTGCAGCCGACGACGCTCAGCGAGATCTGGTTGGTCGCGGCGATGGCCGCCTCGCGCGGGCGCTTGCCCATGCGCAGGAAGCGCGTGACGTTCTCCACGACCACGACCGAGTCGTCCACCAGGAGCCCGAGCGCGATCACCATTCCCACGATCGACAGCTGGTTGATCGAGTAGCCGGTGAGCCGTAGCAGCAGCAGCCCCATCGCGAGCGACAGCGGGATCGACACCATCACGACCACCGAGGCGCGCACGCCGAGCGGCAGCAACGTCAGCAGCACCAGCAGGATCGCGAGCCCGAAGTCGCGCGCGAAGCCGCCGAGCCGGTGGGCGACGTTCTTCGACTGGTCGAAGCCGCGCTCGAGCCGCACGCCCGCGGGCAGCTCGAGCGCGAACGCGTCGAGCTCCCGGTCCATCGCCGCGCGCACCTCGAAGACGTTCTGCCCCTCGCGCACGTTGGCCGCGACCAGCACCGCGCGCCGGCCGTCGAATCGCGCGAGCTGCGTCGCTTCGGCGTCGCGGATCTGCACCTCGGCCACGTCCGAGACGCGCAGCGCGGCGCCGCCGACGTGCCGCACCACGGTCGCGCGCACCTCGTCGACCGAGGCGTAGTCGCCGCTCGTCTTCACGTCGAAGCGGCGCGCGCCGGCGTCCAGGCTCCCGGCGGGGATGTTCGTGGCCTCGCCGCCGATCGCCGCGAAGACCTCGGCCGGGGAGACGCCGAGCGCGACCAGCCGCTCGAGGTCGAGAGTGACGGCGATCTCCTGGCGAGGCAGCCCGGCGATCTCGACGTCGCCGACGCCGGGCGCGGCCTGCAGGCGCCGCTTCAGCGTGCGCGTGAGGCGCTCGAGCGTGCGGTAGGGCGCGACCTCCGACACCAGCGCGACCTCCGCGACGTTCACCTTCGCGGCGTTCTGATCCTTCACCTCGAGGGCGCGCAGGTCGGCGGGGAGCGTCGGGCGGAGCGCGCCGAGCTCGCGCAGCAGCTCGTCGTGCTTGCGCGGCACGTCGACGCCCGTGCGGAACTCCACGGTGGTGACGGCGAGGCCGTCCTCGATCTCGCTCTTGAGCACCTTGAGCCCGTCGAGGGTGCGCACCTTCGCCTCGATCGGCTCGACGACCATCCGCTCGAGGTCGCTCGGCGACGCGCCCGGCATCACGGCGACCACCGCGAACACGGGGATCGGGAACGAAGGATCTTCCGCCTTCGGGATCGCGAAGAGCGACTGCACGCCGAGCGCGATCAGCGCGAGGAAGACGACGAGGGTGAACTGCCACCGCTTGACGGCGAGCTCCGCGATGCTCACGGCCGCGCTCCGGTGCTCGAGGCGCTCGAGGCGTTCGAGGCGTTCGAGGCGCTGGGAGCCAGCGGCTCGCGCAGCACTACGCGCACCGCGCGCGCGTCGACGAGCAGCGGGGCGCCGCGCTCGACGACGGAGGCGAAGCCGTCGAGGGGCTCGCGCAGCGCGGCGCGATCGCCGCTCAGGAACGCGACGCCCACCGGGACGCGCTTGGCCCTGCCGTCGATCGCGACGTAGACCGCCGCGCGATCGCCGTCGCCGTCGACGAGGGCGCCGACCGGTACCAGCGACGCCGGGCGCTCGAGGCGCGCGATCTCGACCTTCGCGCTGAGCCCGGTCGGCGTACCCGCGGGGAGCGCGGCGGCGCGCACCTCCACGGCGAACGTGCCGCTGCCCGGGGTCGCGGCGCTGGCGATCTTCGTCACCGTCGCGGGGAGCGCCGTCGCCCCGGCGACGTCGAGGGTGATCGTGGCGCCACCGCCGAGCGCGAGGCCGAGCACGTCGCGATCGGAGACCGCGACGCGCACCACCGGGCCGAGGCCGCGCACGGCGAGCCGCAGCACCGGCTGCCCCGCGCCGACCACGCCGCCGAGCTCCAGGTTGCGCGCCTCGATGCGGCCGTCGTCGGGCGCGACGAGCAGCGCGTGCCCCTGGGCCCGGTGCGCCGCGGCGAGCGAGGCGCGCGCGACCTCGGCGCCGGTCTCCGCGTCGAGCCGCAGGGTGCTCGGCAGCGCGCCGCTCCCCTCGAGCGTGCGGGCGCGAACCAGGTCGCGATCCGCCTTGGCGCTGGCCTCCTCCGCCTGCCGCGTCGCCGCGTGCGCGAGGGTGCCGTCGAGGCGCGCGAGCACCTGCCCCTTCTTCACCAGCGCCCCCTCTTCGACGAGCACCGAGACGACCTTGCCCGGCGCCTCGAACGCGAGATCGAGCTCGGCCCCGGGGCGCACCTGCCCGGTCGTGCGGAGCGGACGGTCGATCGGGCGGTGCTCGATGGACGCGAGCTCCACCGGCACCGCCGCCTCGACGTTGGTGGCGGCGCCGGGCGCCGTCGACGGCGCCGACGGCGCGGCGTGGGCCGCTTGGCAGCCGGACACGACGACGGCGATGAGCGTCACGAGGGCGGCGTGGCCCGTGGCGACGAGGGCGTGCGCGAGGACGTAGGCGGACACGCTGGGCGTACGGGACGTCGGAGAGGGCATGGTCGGCTCCGGGTGGACACTGTCACTTGACACTGTCACCTGACAGCATCTAGCGCATGGCTTGACGCTGTCAAGTGGGAGAGGCATCGTCCTCTCCATGACCTCCGCGCCGGCTCTACCGACCGACCTGCGCGAACGGATCCTGCGCGCGAGCGTCGAGCTCCTGGAGCAGGAGGGCGTCGCGGGGCTCTCGCTCCGCGAGGTCGCGCGTCGCGCCGGCGTGAGCCACCAGGCGCCGTACCACCACTTCGCCGATCGCGCGGCGATCCTGGGGGCGATCGCCGAGGAGGGGTTCCGCCTGCTGCGCGAACGCTTCGTCGCGGCGAGGGAGCGCCCCGCCAAGAGCGCCTTCGCGCGCCTCGAGCACGCGGGGGTGGCCTACGTCGAGTTCGCGCTCGAGCACCCCGCGCATTTCCGGGTCATGTTCCGGCCGGAGCTGGTCGATCCGGCGGCCGTTCCCGCCGCGAAGCAGGCAGGGGACGACGCCTTCGGCGAGCTGAAGAAGCTCGTGGCGATGTGCGTCGACGAGGGGCTCGACGTGGGCGAGTCGCGCGAGGCGATCGCCGCCACCGCCTGGTCGGTCGCGCACGGGCTCTCCTGCCTCATCCTCGATGGACCGCTCGCGCACGTGCTCCCGGAGGAGTCGAAGGCGCGCGGGCAGACGGTGCGCGCCGTCATGCGCGTCTTCCGGCGCCAGTTCGAGGCGACCTCGAAGCGATGAGCGCGGACGCCAGCGGCGTGGTGCGCGCCGGAGAAGAGGGTGTCGTGCGGCACCTCGAGGACGCGCGCGGCGAGTGGCTCGCGAGCGCCCGCAGCTGAACGCCCGTCGCGGGCCGTCGCCCCGCGCGAGTGGCTCGCCGTCACGCGTGGCGGCTCGTCGTCCCATACATCACGACGGCCATCGTGCTGAACGCGACCCCTGCGTGGGAGGAACGAGAGCGGCAGCTCGAGGACGAACTCGTGCCCCGCGAAGCGGCCGCGCGACGCTACGGCTCGACGCCGAACACCGAGCACAGGTCCAGCGTGTGCGACATCGAGGCGTTCTCGAGCCCGATGCGGAGCGAGATCGTCTGCCCTTCCTCCCACGGCCACCAGAGGCCGTACGGGATCAGCGAGCCCTGAGGCTCGGCGGCGTAGACGCGCTGCGCGGCGCGCAAGCCCCCCGTGCGCTCGGCGATCTGCGCGATCGCCGGGGGCGCGCTCGTGATGGTCCGGCTCGTCCACTCGTGCGGGAGCAGCACCGCGAGCAGGCCGCGCGCCGCCTCCGTCGAGGAGGCGTCGAACGACGAGGCGACGCACGAGAAGCGGTTGTCGTAGCTCCAACCGCGCTGCGGCCAGGCGGCCTTGAAGCGGGCGAGGGCAGCGAAGATCGGGGCTTGGGCGGAGGCCACCTGCCGAGGCTACGTCAATCGCGGACGATTCGGGTCGGCGAGCGAGCTCGACCGCGGAAATGCCGTGCCCGCCCCGATCCGGAGGCGGGCGCGGAGGCGGGCGAGCGGGCGCCCGCGGTCAGTGGAGGCTGCGGCGGAGGTAATTCAGGACGTCGATGCGAGTCACGATACCCATGAGCTCGTCCCCCTCGACCACGATCGGGACGAGCCCGGCGGCGAGCAGCGGCAGCACCTCGCGCACCGGCGTGGTCGAGGCGACGGTGCGCACGCTGGTCGCCATGACCTCGCGGACCTTCGAGCGGAGCTTGGTGGGGTCGTCGACCGCGTGCAGGAGCAGATCGGACTCGTCGACCACGCCGACGACCTTGCCGCCTTCGACGACCGGCAGCTGCGAGACGTCGTAGAGCTTCATGCGGCCGTAGGCGATGAGCAGGGTGTCGTCCGGGCCGACCGTGAAGACGGTGCGGTCGGCGAAGCGGTGCGTGATGATCTCGCGCAGGTCGCCCGAGCGCGGGCGCTCGACGAAGCCCTGATCGGCCATCCAGAACTCGTTGAACATCTTCGACAGGTACTTGTTGCCGCTGTCGCAGACGAACGTGCAGACGCGCTTCGGCATGGTCTGCTCGCGGCAGTAGCGCAGCGCCGCCGAGACGAGCGTGCCGGTCGAGGAGCCGACGAGCAGCCCGCAGTGGCGCAGCAGCGCGCGCGCGGTGGCGAAGCTCTCGGCGTCTGGGATCGAGTAGGCGTGCTTCACGCGCGACAGGTCGCAGATGTCGGGGAGGAAGTCCTCGCCGATCCCCTCGACGAGCCACGAGCCGGCCTGCCCCATCTTGCCCGTCTTCACGAGATCGACGAGCACCGAGCCCTGCGGATCGGCGAGCACCATCTCGCAGCCGGGGACGTGCTTGGCGAAGTAGCGCGAGAGCCCGGTGATCGTGCCGCCGGAGCCGACGCCGCACACCATCGCGTCGAGCTCGCCGTGCAGCTGCGCGGCGATCTCCGGGCCGGTCGTCTCCTCGTGCGCGCGCGGGTTCGCCGGGTTGGCGAACTGGTTCACGTAGAACGCGCCGGTCTCGCGCGCGATGCGCTCGGCGATGTCCTGGTAGTACTCCGGGTGCCCTTTGCCGACGTCGGAGCGCGTGAGGACGATCTCGGCGCCGAGCGCCTTGAGGTGGAAGATCTTCTCCTGGCTCATCTTGTCGGGGATGACGAGCGTGAGCTTGTAGCCGCGCTGCGAGGCCACGAGCGCGAGCGCGATCCCGGTGTTGCCCGAGGTCGCCTCGACGAGGTGCTTCTGGTGCGCGCCGAGCGAGCCCGCCTCCTCCGCCGCGCGGATCATCGCCAGGCCGATGCGGTCCTTGATCGAGTGGCCGGGGTTGCGGTTCTCGAGCTTCAGGAACAGCTCGCACGGCCCGGTGTCGAGCTGCGTGACCTTGATCATCGGCGTGTTGCCGACCAGCGTGAGGATGTCCGTTTGAACGGAGGGGATGGTGGCGATCACGGAGGCGATGCAAAGCGCGTGGGCGGGCGCGGGGCAACGCCGCGGAGCGTCGACCGAGCGGTCGTGACTCGCCCCGAATGCCCCTACCGCGTCAGGGTTCGTCGTCGATCGCCTCGCCGGCGAGCGCGCGCGCGGCGAGCCCCGCGACGACGAAGCGCTCGGCGCAGAGCTCGAAGGGGGTGACGCGCTCGCCGAAGCGGCACGAGAGCGCGTCGGCGGCGTCGCCGAGCAGCTCGACCTGCCCGCTCGGCAGGGCGACGAAGGCCGCCGCGCGATCGCGCAGCACGCCGATCGCGACGCCCGCGCGCTCGGTCGCCGCGGGCCACAGGCCGGAGCTCGTCCAGAGGAGCACGCGGCCGTCGGCGGTCGCGATCGAGAGCGAGCGCGCGTCGCCACGGAACGCGACGTCGGCGATCTGCGAAGGCGCGACGGAGAGCGTGCGCGCGGCGGCCGGCCGGAGCGGGTCGCCGAGCGTGACCGCGTCGCGCGTGCTCGCGATGCGCGCGAGCGAGGGGCCCTGCGGCGCGAAGCGGAGCGACGCCCCCGGCTCGTCGAGGACGCGACCGCGAGTCGCGACGTCGAAGAGGCTCCCGCCGACGACGAGGCGCGCTGCGTCCGGGGCGAGCTCGAGGGCGAGGGCTCGCGCGTCGTCGCTCACGGGGCGCGGGAAGCGCGCGAGCTCCTGGCCCGCACGATCGAGGAGCCGCACCGCTGCGGGCTCGGCGACGGCGACGCGATCGCCGGCGGCGTCGAACGCGAAGGCGGTGGTCGCGCCGCGCGCCGCGTCGAGCGAGCCGAGCGAGCCGAGCGAGCCGCGCGTGCGCGCGTCGAGCTCGAGGAGCGCGCCGTCGTCGCGCAGCCAGAGCGAGGGGCCGACGAAGGCGAGCGTCGGGCTCGCCGCGCCTGCGCCCGACGAGAGCGGACGCGAGGCGAGCGCCAGGCCGGAGCTCGCGTCCCAGAGCCGGAGCGTGCGGCTGTCTGCGGCGGCGACGCGGCCTCCGTCGGGCGAGAGCGCGAGCGCGGTCGCCTCGGGCAGGCCCGACAGCACCCGCACGCTGGGCGCGCCGCGGAGCTCGAGCACGAGGATCGACGACGGCGTCGTGAGGGCGAGCCGCGCGCCGTCGGCGCTCGCCGCGATCGCGCGGAGGACGGGGCTCGCGGCGGTCGCGGCGCTCGCAGCGGTCGCACCGGTCCGGCGCGTTTCCAGGGTCA
>CAIXWQ010000569.1 GCA_903923175.1 uncultured delta proteobacterium
CGACGCCGCGACCCGCGTGCGCGTGCTCCCCTTCGGCCCGCTCCACGCCGTCGACTTCCACGCGCTCCCGTGGGGGACCGGCGCGCTCATCGATCACGCGAGCGTCGTGTACGCGCTGGATCTCGGCGCGCCTGCGCCCGACGGGTCCGCGGCCGGCGCCCCGTCCGCGGGCGACTTCCTGCTGGTCGCCGATCCGACCGGCGATCTGCCCGCGGCCCGCCGGGAGGCCGAGGCCGTCGCCCGCGCGCTCGGCGCGCAGCCCGCGGGGGCCGAGGGTCGGAGCCTACGCACGCTGATCGGCCCCGATGCGACCAGCGCCGCGGTGATCCACGGCCTCGAGCGCGCGCGCTGGTTCCACTACGCCGGCCACGCCTCCTTCGCGCGCGACGACGCGTGGGAGAGCGAGCTCCCGCTCGCGGAGGGGGGGCGCCTCGCGATCGGCGACGTCCTCGCGTTGCCGCGCACGCCGGGGGTGGTCGCGCTCTTCGCGTGCGAGAGCGGCCGCACGCAGACCCGCGGCGAGGGGATCGGGCTCGCGCAGGCCTTCGTCACCGTCGGCGCCCACGCCGTCATCGCCTCGACGCGAGCGGTGGCCGACGACCTCGCCGCCGATCTGGCTGCCGAAATGTACGGTAACATCGCATCTTCCCCGACGACAGACGCGCCGAATCTCCTGCGCCGCGCCCAGCTGGCGGTGCGCAGGAGGGCTCCAGGCCGCGATTGGGGGGCGTTCCGGGTCCTGGTCCCGTAGCCCGCGCGGCCTCCCCCACCGAAAGGGTGCGTCGTGTCGAAGCGAACCGCTGGTCTCTCCCTCGCGCTGTCCGCCGTGTGGTTGCTCTGCGCGGGCTGCGCCGCCGACGCCGGGAAGGACGCCGCGCTCTCGGGGCAGGCGGGCGAAGAGGGCGACCAGGCGGTCGATGCGCAGCTCTCGCTGACGGCGACGGCCTGCACGTCGACGCGCCTCGTGGGCCCGACGATCGGCGGCGTCTGCCCGGCGGTGACCAAGGGGCCGACCGGCCAATACAGCGCCACGCCGATCGGCGCCGCCTCGCTCGGCTACTGCCTCTACGAGTGGCACCCCGACCCCGGTCAGGGCGCGCCCAGCGAGAAGGACGTCGCGAAGGTCCCCTGGAACACCGACGTCGACTGCAACGTCGTCGGCGCGCTCGGCGGCTCGGTCGGAGGCAGCCCGGCGATCAAGCGGCCGCTGCAGGCGAAGTTCGCCGAGATGGCGAGCGAAGTCGCGCTGCCGACGCTCGGCGGCGCGTCGCCCGCGCCGATCCGCGTCGCGGTGCTCGACACCTCGCCGACGCTGAGCCCCGCGACCACGCTCGGCCGCGCGGTGCACGGCACCTCGGATCACGGCTACGGCGTCGAGCGCGTGATCCGCGAGCTCTCGTGCCCCTCGGACGGCGCCGGCGGCGTCTGCATCGGGCAGATCGCCTCGCAGCTCGCGCTGCCGCAGATCGACGACAAGACCCAGGACCGCGCCCACGGCGGCTACTACGGCTCCCAGGCGCAGCTCGCGCAGGCGATCGTCGACGCGGTCGACGGCTGGTCGCGGCGGCGGCAAGGCGGCACGGGCGAGCCGAACCGCCTCGTGATCAACCTGAGCGTCGGCTGGGACGCGGGGCGCGGCTACGAGACGACGACCAACCCGAAGCGCATCTCCCCCCTCGCCCCGCCGCCTCCGTCGCACACCTCGATGGTGGTGCGCCGCGCGCTCGAACACGCCTCGTGCAAGGGCGCGATCGTCATCGCGGCCGCCGGCAACCGCTCGGGCGCGCCCGTGACGGGCGGCGCGATGTACCCGGCCGCGTGGGAGGCGATGGAGGCTCCGGGCAAGCCGTACTGCGAGGGCATCGAAGGCGGCGCCTACTTCGAGGAGCACGACGCGATCTTCCCGACGAGCGGCGTGTATCGCCCACTCCTCTGGGCCGCGTCGGGGGTCGACGCGCGCGATCGTTCCATCGCCGTCACGCGCGACAAGGGGGTCGCGCGCCTCGTCGCCTACGCCGACGAGGTCGCGGCGAGCGACGGCACCGGCTTCACGCGCGCGTACACCGGCACCTCGATGTCGGCCGCGATCGTCACGGCGGTCGCGACCACGGCCTGGGGCTACGCGCCCACGGCCACGCCCGCGGAGCTCATGGCGTACGTCTACGCGACCGGCGTCGATCTGAGCACCAACGCGCCGGCCGACGTCACGACCAAGTCGCCCTCGTTCTGCCTCGGCCAGTGCGGCGCGATGACGCTCCGGCGCGTCTCGCTCGGCCAGACCGTCGCCTCGCTGTGCAAGGCGCTGAATTGCTCCGTCGCGCAGAAGACCGTGCCGGCCTATCAGGGGAGCCTGCCGGCGTGGCCCGCGAGCACCTGGAGCTCGATCGATCCGGCGCTTGCGAAGCTCGCCGAGGCCAAGGCCTGCCCCTCCGGCGCCTGCTCGCTGCCGAGCGCCCAGGCGCTCACCCAGGCCGCGATGCCGTGGGTCGATCCGCAGCCCGGCAAGACCGGCTGCGACGTCTGCGGGGTCACCAAGCTCGGCTCGCTCTACCTGATCCTCAATCAGGACTGGCTGAACATCCACCCCGGCACGACGGCGATGCTGCAGGTCAACGGCACCACCACGTACCAGCTCGCGCCGCAGACGACCTCGACCGCCTACTCGCTCACCGGCGTCAACGGTCCGATCACCTCCGCGTCGCTCTCGTTCGGCGTCTCCTCGGGCTCGTCGAACACGTCGTACGCGACCACCGAGCCGCTGCTGCTGATGCCTTAGGCGCGCGCCTGCTCGTGCGCCGGTTCGCGCGCCTGCTCGTGCGCCTGCTCGCACGCGCGCGCGCCCCCCTCCCCCGCGATCGCGGAAGGAAGGAGCGCGGCGCGGCGCGGGGAGGCGCCCGCGAACGGCGGGCTCGCCGTCAGTACGAGAACCCGTACACCATCTGATCCACGCGCCAGCTCGGGTGGGTCATGGCGACGTCGATGTAGTCGTCGTAGCTGACGACCCAATTGGCCCCCAGGCTCGGCGTGGTCGCGTCCTGGAACTTCGAGTCGGCGATGACCAGGTAGTCGACGCCGGCGAAGCGGTAGACGTCGCGGATGATCACGTAGTGCCCGCCGCCGTCGGCCGGGTGGTAGTGGTGCACGATGATCGGCTGCTTCTTCACGTAGATCTGGTCGCGGATCTGCGCGACCGAGAGCGGCGCGCTCGACGAGAAGGCGACGTTGTTGCGCTTCAGCACCGTCGCCACGTTGCCGCCCTGCTGGCACGCGCTCGGGAGCGGCGAGTTGCAGCAGGTGCTCTGCGCGAGATCGGCGTTGGCCTCCGAGCACTCGGCGAGGTGCGGCTTCTTCAGGTACTCGAGCACGCTGAGCGGGCTCGCGATCCAGCACCAGAACGCGTTCGGCTGCGAGTAGACCTTGAAGCCGGCGAGGGGCTCGGAGAAGAAGCTGTGCGACAGCTTGGTGCCGCTCGGCAGCGTCAGCAGGTCGATGCGGTTGGGGCGCCCCGGCGCCGACGCGGCGGCCGGGAAGCGCGCCGCCTCGCTGCTCGCGAGCGTCTCGACGGGCGAGGTCTTCCAGGCCCCCGTCGAATTGTCGAACGAGACGTGCCCGAGCTTCGGGGTCGCGTCGGTGGTGGGGTAGACGAGATCGATGTGGCCGGTCCCCCAGGACGTCGCCGACGGGGTGCCGCCCGCCGTGAGGCCGAGCGCCTCGCTCCCCGACCAGCTGGCGCCGTCGTTCTGGGTGTACTTGTGCTGGAGGGCGCCGCCTGCGCCGGCCCAGAACACGTCGATGGCGTTCACCGCGCGCTCGACCGCGGTCGGATCGCCGACGACGCCGCTCGCGAGGGTGCGCTCGGCCGACCAGCCGCCCGCGGAGTACCCCGCGGTCCCTTTGCGGGCGCGATCGAACTCGCGCTGCACGAGGTGGTTGCCGGCGTCGCGCCAGAACACGTCGAGGTGACCGCCCCCCCACGAGGCGACGGCGGGGCGCGAGGCCGCGCTCGCGGTCGTGGCGCCGAGGCTCTCCTCGTACCAGGTGCTGCCGTCGAGCCAGCGGTGCATGAGCGTCGTCTGGCCGCTCACGAAGTTGCGCCAGAACCAGAAGACGTCCGCGCGCGTGTGATCCCAGGCGACCGCCGCGGGGGACTCGGCGCCGAGATCGTCGCAGCCGCCGAGGTTGGCGGCGTCGAGCGTCCAGCTCCCCGCGAGATCGGTCTCGCTCGCGTGCTTGAGGCACCCCTTGGCGTCGCGGAAGAACGCGTGCAGCTGCGTGACGGGCGTCGCGCCGGAGAGGTACGTGGCCGCGGTCAGCGTCGGCGCGGTGTACGAGGCGCTCGAGACCGTCTGCCAGGGGAGCTGCTGCGCGGTCACGTTCACGCCGGGCGTCTGCGCCCAGATCGGGCTCTGATCGTTCTGGGTGAGCCCTTCGTCCGAGCCGTCGGAGGCGACCTGGCCCGCGGCGCAGCCGGTGGTCGTGAGGCCCGCGAGGCCCGCGCAGATCGTCAGCGAGGCGAGCGCGGCGAGAGAGAGCGCCCCGCGCGGCGCGGAGCGGCGCCGGGTGGAACGTGCGGG
The DNA here is from genome assembly GCA_903923175.1 of uncultured delta proteobacterium. Classification (GTDB taxonomy): domain Bacteria; phylum Myxococcota_A; class Polyangia; order Polyangiales; family JADJMO01; genus CAIXWQ01. The sequence goes on from CAIXWQ010000569.1 coordinate 4,575, forward strand.
CGAGGACGCGGCGCGAGGCGAGCGAGACGAGCAAGACGAGCGAGACGAGCGGAGGGCGGGCGTGGACATGGCGTTGGACCTTCTTGTCGGGAGTGGGACGCCGCGCGCTCGCGGGGTCCGAGGAGGTCTTCGCGCCGGGCGCAGAGAGTCTGACATCGGCCCTGCCGATTCGAAGGGCGACGTCCGAGCGGCGACCGTCGAGGCGTCGAGCGCGAGCTGCCCGCGCGTCACCTCTGGTAGCGTTCGCGCCCATGTCGGGCAGATCGAGCGAGGCCGCGTGGTTGAAGGAGCAGATCCAGGTGGCCCTCGGCCCGCGCCGCGGCCTCTCGTGGAAGCGGATGTTCGGCTGCGACGCAGCCTTTCGCGACGGGCGCATCTTCACGCTCGTCTGGCGCGAGGGGCGGATCGCCGTGAAGCTCCCGGACGAAGCCGCCTATGCCGAGCTCGCCGCCGTCGCGGGGGTCGACGCCTGGGCCCCCGGCGGCAAGGGGCCGATGCGCGGCTGGCTGATGGTGCCGCCGGCGTGGAACGAGAGCGAGGATCGCATCGGTCCGTGGCTCGAGCGCGCCTTCGCGAGCGCCGCGGCCGCGGCGGCGGCGACGCCCAGGTCGGCGGTCGCGCGGGCGAAGAGGCCCGTCGTGAAGGAGCCCGCGAAGCAGCCACTCGAGAAGCAGGCCGCGAAGAAGACCGCGAAGAAGACCGCGAAGAAGCCGACGCGCTAGAGCGCGCGCACCCAGGCCCCCCACGCCGCGTCGAGCTCCGCCGGGGTCTTGCCCATCGTGGCGACGAGCGCGCGCTCTCCGGTCGGATCGCTCTCGAAGCCATCGCGCCAGGCGCGGTAGAACGGCCAGAGCTTGTCCTGCGTGTCGAGCCAGTAGCAGAAGTAGCGGGCCGTCGCGTAGTTGAGGCTCTCCTCTTCGCCGCGGAAGATCTCGTTGCGCATCGCGAAGAGCGCGGGGAGGCTCGGCCGCGTCTCCTCGGGGCGCGCGCGCAGCGCCGCGAGCAGCCCGGGGAGTCGGAAGTTCCGGGTGCCGCGGATCTCGCCCGGGCGCGGGAAGCCGTAGGCCTCGAAGTACGACGCGATCCCCTCGTTCAGCCACTCGGGCGCCTGCGGGAAGTCCGACTCGACGATCGGGTGGACGAGCTCGTGGGTCAGCGTGCCGAGCCCCGGCGCCGCGTTCAGCACCACGGTGCGCGTCCGGCGGTCGTAGAAGCCGAAGGGGGTGCTGCAGGCGTGGCTCCACTGGGCCAGGCAGTAGGCGTCGTACGGGGGCGCGGCGTCGAACAGCAGCACCGAGACCGCCCGCCCCGGCTTCTTCGAGAATCGGCCGTTGAAGTAGGCGTGCAGCGCCATCTTGGCGACGGCCGCCGAGGAGCCGAGCGCGCCCGACGGAGCGGCGATGAGGAACGTCTCCTCGACCACCTCGAAGCGCGTGCGCGGGCCGAGGCCGTCGGTGATCGCCTTGCGCCGCGCGTCCAGATCGTCGGCGAGCACGTAACGGGGCTCGGGCTCGACGGACGGCGCGACGGACGCCACGAGGGGAGGAGCGACCGAGGGCGCGCCCGACGCCGCGCGTGCAGCGGCCTCCAGGGCTACGGGCGCGGTCGCAGCGGCGCTCCCGGCCGGATCGGGCGCCTCGGGCGCCTGGTGGGGCGCGGGCTTGGAGGACGTGCAGGCGAGCGGCGCGAACGCGAGCGCCGCGGCGAGGACGAGCGCGGATCGGGAGGCGAACGGGCGGTGCGGCTTCATGCTTCGACGTCGCGCGACGGCCGCGAAGTGTGACGCCGCCCACGCGGCGCGCGTCGGGACCTGCTCGCGACCACACGGCCCCACCCGCGGCCGGAGAATCGTCGCCCTCCGTCGTCACACTTCGGCGCGCCGATCCGACGATCGTGCGTGGCAGCCGATCGCACCCCGACGAGGTCCCCCCTGCTCGACGACCCCGGGCTGCGCGGCGAGCTGACCGTCATGGTCCGCAGGAGGGTCCCGGCCGCCGACGTCGACGACGTCGTGCAGTCGACCCTCGCCGACGCCCTGTCCGCCGAGGCGCCCCCCGACGAGCCCGAGCGGCTGCGGCGCTGGGTGTTCGGCATCGCGCGCCACAAGATCGTCGACGCGCACCGCGCGCGCCGACGCGAGGTCCTCGAGGAGCCCGAAGAGGCCGCCGCCGCCCTCTCGTACGCCCCCGCCGCCGGGGACGCCGACGAGCACGTCGACGCGTCGGATCTGCTGCGCTGGGCGGAGCGCGAGCTCCCCGACGGCGCCGAGGCGCGCGCGACGCTCGGGCTGATGCTGCGCGAGGGGGACGGCGAGCGGCTCGAGCATCTCGCGGCCGAGGCGAGCCTCCCCGCCGCGACGGTGCGCCAGCGCGTCGTGCGGCTGCGGCGCCACTTCCGCGCGCGCTGGGCGTTCCAGGCGGCGGTGCTGATCGCGCTGCTCCTCGGCGGGCTCCTCTACTACGCCGCGTTCTCGGGGCGCGTGCGGATGGCCATCCACCCGATCCTCGGCGCCGCCCCGTCGCGCGCGATCGGCGCCTCGCCGAGCACCTCCGCGCCCGCCCCTGCTCCTTCGAGCGCGCCCGAGCCCCCGGCGACCGCGCCGAGCGAGCGCATGGCGCCGACCTCGAAGCCGCCCACCTCCAAGCCGCCGTCGATGCCGAAGACGAAGGGCCCGCCGGCCGACGCAGAAGACCTGTCGAAGCCCAAGGGGCCTTCGCCCGCGACGAAGTAGGGCTGTCACACTCTGCCAGTCTCGTTCGACGAGCCTGGGACTCCGCACGCGACGCGAAAGACGCGCCCGGACGCGGCTCGCGCCCTCGCCCCACCGGCGAGGCGCGACGCGATCGCGCGCGCCACCGGCCGCCCCACCCGTCGCGCCGACGAGCCGCTCGTCGC
>CAIXWQ010000570.1 GCA_903923175.1 uncultured delta proteobacterium
GCCATCGACGAGCGCGCGCGGCCCGAGCTCGAACGCGGCGCGGTGCAGCGCGACGTCGGGCTCCTCCTGCGCCTCGCGATCGGCCTCGTCGAGCGCCGCGCGCACGCGCCGCTCCAGCGCATCGCCGGTGGGGCCGTCGACGGTGGTCGCGACGAGCAGCACGCCGCAGCCGGCGTCGGTGCCGACGAGCGCCGGGCGCACGATCCCCTCGAAGCGGAAGGCCGCGCCGATGGGGATGCCGCGGCCGGCGTGGAGGTCGGGCATGCCGACGGCGCGCACGCAGCCGGCGAGCGAGGCGACGCGGACGAGCTGGTCGAGCGCGTCGTGCTCGAGCCAGACGTCGTCGCCGGCGACGACGCGCACGTGGGGAGGAAGCGGGTACGAGTCCAAGATGGACCCCGCTTCAGCACCGATGGTGCCAGCCCGCTCGGGCTGGTAATTCCTGAGCGGAAAGGCGTCTCTGGTGCACGACGCATCAGCGCTCTCAGGTGCGTGACGCACCATGCGTGGTGTACGATGCACCATGCGCCTGCTGCTCACCTGGACCGATCGGACCGGCTTCGACGCGTCCGCCGCGCAGGCTTCGCACGGGGCGCACGGCGCACAGGGCTCGTCAGGCCCGCCGGCGGGAGCGCACCCCTCGCGCCCCTCGCGCCCCTCGCACCACCGCGAGCGCCCCAGCCACGACCGCGGTCCGGTCCTGCGGCTGCTGGATCAGCCCGAGAGCCGCGACGCGTACGACGTCGCCTGGGTCCTCACCACGCCGGCGACCGCGCTCGCGACCGAGGGGCTCGTGGCGGCGATGCGCAAGCGGATCGGGCGCGTCGAGCTGCGTTCGCTCGCGCTCTACGACCCTTCCGATCACGAGAAGCTGTTCCACGCGCTGACGCCGCTCGTCGCCGAGATCCCGGCCGACGCGGAGGTGACGACGCTGCTGAGCGCGGGCACGCCGCAGGCGCAGACGCTCTGGCTGATCCTCGTGAAGTCCGGGCTGCTGCGCGCGCGGATGCTGCAGGTGATCCCTCCGGCGTTCGTGCCCGATCCGCACCCGCACGCGATCCGCGAGGTCACCCTCGACATCGAGGGGTTCCCCGAGATCCGCGCGCTGCGCGAGGAGGTCGTGCAGCTGCGCGCGCGAGAGACGGCCCGCCTCGGCCTGATCGGCGCGAGCCCGGCGCTCGAGGCGATGCTCGATCGCGTCGCGCGGGTGGCGCGCGCGGCGGACGCGCGCACGCCGGTGCTGGTCCACGGCGAGACGGGGAGCGGCAAGGAGATCGTCGCGCGGGCGATCCACGCGTCGAGCGCGCGCGCCCGCGGCCCGTTCCTCGCCGAGAACTGCGGCTCGCTCGCCGAGGGGACGCTCGCGAGCGAGCTCTTCGGGCACGAGCGCGGCGCCTTCACCGGCGCGGCCGGCCGGCGACGCGGGCTGTTCGAGCTCGCGCACGGCGGCACGCTCTTCCTGGACGAGATCGGCGAGGTCAGCCCGCGCGTGCAGGTCTCGCTGCTGCGCGTGCTCGAGGAAGGGGTGCTGCGCCGCGTGGGGGGCGAGGAGCCGGTGCGCGTCGACGTGCGCGTCGTCGCCGCCACCCATCGCGACCTCGCGCGCTTGGTGCAAGACGGCACGTTCCGCGAGGACCTCTACTACCGGCTCAAGGGGGCCGTGATCGAGGTGCCTCCGCTGCGCGAGCGCGCGTCCGACCTCGAGGCCTTGATCGCCCACTTCCTCGAGCCGCGCCGCGAGGAAGGCGAGGCGGGCGCGGCCAGCGAAGGCGGCGACCCGGGCCACGGACCGAGGCCGACGCGCAGCGCGCTCGAAGCGATGCGCCGCTACGCGTGGCCTGGGAACGTGCGAGAGCTGCGCGCCGAGGTCGCGCGCTGGCGGGTCTTCTGCGACGAGCGCGTCGACGTCGAGGATCTCGCGCCGGAGATCCGCGCGGGCGCCACCGCCACCGACGCCGGAGGCGCCAGAGCCTCCGAGGGCCCCTCGCCGGCGCTCGCGCGACCGCCCGCGCCGCACGTGTCGCTCGCGCTCGGCGATCGACCGCTGGCGGCGGCCGTCGCGGAGCTCGAGGACGCGATGATCCGCGCCGCGCTGGACCGCACCGCCGGCAACCTCGCGCGCGCGGCCCGCGCGCTCGACATCGACCGCAACACGCTCAAGCGGAAGCTGCGGCGCTCGCGCGCGAAGGGGCGCGCGGCCCGGACTCCGCGCGGGGGCAAGGTGGGTCGCGGCTGAGCGCACCTCGCTCGCGACGCTGGAGCGGCGGCCCGGCTACGCGTTCGCGGCGCGAACCCGATCCGCCTGAACAGGCTTACGGCCGCTCGCCGGGGAAACTTTCGGGGGGGCTCAAATCACCGCGTGGCGGTCCGTTCCCGCCGGCATGCCGCCGTTCGCCCGCCGCCTCGCGAGCTCCGTCCCCGCGCCCTCGCCGTTCGTCCCGGTCGCCAGCGGCGTCTTTCGCACCGAGCAGCGCTCGCGTCCGCCGACCGCACGCCCGATCCCGACGCCCGACACGATCGCGGCGAGCGTGATGCGCGCGCTCGCGTTCCCCTCGTTGGCGGTGCTCCTCGCGCCGTCGTGCGGCCTGCCGGTGCGCGCGGCGAGCCGGCCCACCGCTGCGCCGTCCGACGATCAGGGCTTCTCGTTCGCGCTCCGGCTGAACGCCTGGCTCGGCGATCTCGGCGATCTCGAGCAGGGGCTCGTCCCGCTCTACCTCTCGCCGTGGCTCCCGCCGGTCGCGCACGCCATCGTGCCGATCGCCTCGCCGGGCTGGTGCGCGGGGCAGCTGCTCGTCCCGGTGCGGGCGCTCACGCGCGCCTCGCTCCACGCGCTGCGCGATCGCGCCTTCGAGCTCGCGCTCGCGGTCGAGGAGGCCGATCGCGCCTGGTGCCTCGCGCAGCTCGCGCCGGGGTGAGGTGACGCGCGCGTCACCGCAGGGGCGGTGCCTCGCCACGAGCGCCCACGCGGCCGTCGGACCCGCGGCGACCGCGGGATAGACGGGCTATGCCTTCTTCCGTGCGCTCGCGCACATCAGCTACCCCTCCGGGGCAACGGAACGCTAGCATCGCCCCCGTCGAGCCGCGTGCAGCGTGCACGCCCCGCGAGCGACGCCAGCGAAGAGGACCAGAGAACCCATGTCGGAACACGGACCGCACGCGGATCCCAACGATCCGTTTCAGAGAAACGTCGCCGTCACGCTCGCCATCTTCTCGGTGGGCCTCGCGTTCGTGAACATGCTCACGAACCAGAGCCGGACGCAGTCGATCCTGCGCTCGAACGAAGCGACCAACACGTGGTCCTACTTCCAGTCGAAGAGCACGAAGCAGACCGTGCGGACCTCGCAGCTGGAGATCACCCAGGCGCTGCCCACGCCGCCGGCCGAGCAGATCACGAAGCTCACCGCCGAGATCCAGCGGTACGACGCCGAGAAGAAAGAGATCCAGGACAAGGCCGACCAGCTCGCCGCGCAGTCGAAGGACGCCGAGCACAAGGAGCACTATTACGAGTACTCCGCGGTCGGCATCGAGCTCGGGATCGTGATCGCCGGCGTCGCGCTGCTGCTGCACAAGAAGGTCGTCTTCTACTTCGCGGTGGCCGCGGCGGTCGCGGGCGCCCTCGGCTGCGCGTACACGTCGTTCCTGCTGAAGGGGCACTCCGGCGAAGCGCACGCGACGGCCGAAGCGGCGCCGCCCGCGGCCGGGCACGGGCACTGACC
>CAIXWQ010000571.1 GCA_903923175.1 uncultured delta proteobacterium
CACCGCGGCGGTTTGGCGCGCGGAAACCCGTGTCGTCGCCGTCCACGCGGCGTTTGTGCCGCGCGCCGCCTTCGATGTGGCAGAGTGCCTCATGTCAATTGGCAGCAAGCTCAGCGGCCGCATCGTCGTCGTCGACGACGATGAGACGACCTGCGAGCTCCTCCAGAGCCTGCTCGAGCGCGAGGGGGCGACGGTGGTCGCCTTCACCTCGCCGCGGCGCGCGCTCGAGCGGCTGCTGGCCGAGGACGTCGACCTCGTGATCACCGATCTCGGCATGAAGGAGCTGGGCGGGATCGAGCTTTGCGAGCGCATCCTCGCCGCGCAGCCCGACCTGCCGGTGCTCGTGGTGACCGGCCAGGGCACGATGGAGACGGCCATCGGCGCGCTGCGCGCGGGCGCGTACGACTTCCTGACCAAGCCGGTCGACGCCAAGCTGCTCGTCATCGCGGTCGCGCGGGCCCTCAAGCACCACCGCCTCAGCGAAGAGGTGAAGGTGCTGCGGCGGGTGGTCGCCACCGGCACCAACCCCTCGTCGATGATCGGCCACAGCAGCGTCATGCGCGACGTCTACGAGCTCATCGCGCGCGTCGCCGAGAGCGACGCGTCCGTGCTCGTGCAGGGCGAGACGGGGACTGGCAAGGAGCTCGTCGCCCGCGCCATCCACACCGGCGGGCCCCGCAAGAACGGGCCTTTCGTCGCCATCAACTGCGCCGCCGTCCCTCCGAGCCTGATCGAGAGCGAGCTCTTCGGGCACGCGCGCGGCGCCTTCACCGACGCGAAGACGCGCCGCACGGGGCTGTTCCTCGACGCGAGCGGCGGCACGCTCTTCCTCGACGAGATCGGCGAGCTCCCGCTCGACATGCAGGCGAAGCTCCTCCGCGCGCTGCAAGAGCGGAAGGTCCGGCCGGTGGGCTCGAGCGAGGAGGTCGAGTTCGACGCGCGGATCGTCTCCGCGACCAACCGCGACCTGGAGGAGGAGGTCGCGCGCAAGCGCTTCCGCGAGGATCTCTTTTACCGCGTCAACGTGGTGAAGATCGTCCTGCCCGCGCTGCGCGAGCGCGAGAGCGACGTGCTCGAGCTGGCGCACTACTTCCTCGGCAAGCTCGCCGCGCGCGCCGGGCGGGCGCCCCTCACGCTCTCTGCCGCCGTGGCCGAGAAGCTCGTCGCCTACGACTGGCCGGGCAACGTGCGCGAGCTCGAGAACTGTGCAGAGCGCGCGGTGGCGCTGGCGCGCTCGGGCGAGATGTCGGTCGCCGATCTGCCGGCGAAGATCGGCGGCTATCAGCCGCAGCGCTTCGTCGTGGCCGCCGACGAGGTCACCGACGTGCTGCCGCTCGCCGAGCTCGAGCACCGATACGTCCTGCGCACGCTCACGCTGATGGGGGGCAATCGCACGCGCACGGCGACGGCCCTCGGCCTCGATCGCCGCACGCTCCAGCGGAAGCTCGAGCGCTGGGGCATCGCGCCCGAGCTCGAATAGGCGACTCCGCCGACTCGCCCGAGTCGTCACGAGTCGTCACGAGCGCCCCGCGTCGCCCGGCCGCGCGGCTTGCGTCGCCGCACCGCTCGGTCGTCGCGGGCAGTGTCGTAGCGCAACGCTTGCTGTGAGCTGGGCCGTGAGCGCGCTCTTCAGTGCCCACCGCGGCGGTCGGCACCGCCCCGCCCCGCGGAATGCGATTCGTCGGGGCCAAACCCCACCGGAGAGACTGTTTCACAGTCTCTCAGCCGTCGGCGACCACGCCGAGCAGGTGTCCGAGCAGCGCCGTCACCGCCATCGCGAAGCCGCCGCCGAGCGTCGCGCGGGTCGCGGCGCGCGCGAGGGGCGCACCGCCGAGGCGACCGCCGACCGCGCCCAGGATCGCCAGGCTCGCCAGCGAGGTCGCCACGATCGCCGCCACCCGCCACGCCGAGGGCGCGACGACGAGGGCCACGATCGGCAGCAGGCCGAGCGACGCGAAGCTCGCCGCCGACACGAACGCGGCCTGCAGCGGCTTCGCCAGCGCGGCGTCGTCGAGCCCGAGCTCGTCGCGCAGGTGCGTCGCCAGCGCGCTGCGCGCGGACAGCTGCTCGGCGACGCGGGTTGCGAGGGCGGGATCGAGCCCCCGCTTGCGATAGATGGCCACCAGCTCCTGCAGCTCGTCCTCCGGGCTCGTCGCGAGCTCCTTCGTTTCGAGCGCGATGTCCGCGCGCTCGGCGTCGTGCTGAGAGCTGACGGAGACGTACTCGCCCGCGGCCATCGACATCGCCCCCGCGACCAGCCCGGCCACGCCGGCCACGAGCACCGTGTGCGGGGAGCTCGAGACCGAGGCGGCCGCGACGCCCAGCATCAAGCTCGCCGTGGAGACGATGCCGTCGTCCGCGCCGAGCACGGCCGCGCGCAGCCAGCCTCCGCGTTCACTCCGATGCGCCTCGGCTCTCCACTCGTGCGCTCTCGCCACCTCGGCCTCCTGTCGCTCCTATCGAGGATTCGCTCGGGCCCCTCGGATCGCGCGCGTGATCACGCAGGAGTGCTCGCGTCGCGCCGCGCGGACGGCCTCCGCTTCCGGACCGCGGCGCCGCCGAGGCGCCCTGCTTCGCGCGCCTCCTCGCTCGTCCACTTGTGCGCCGTTCCGTTCGCGTGCGGGGTCCGGCCGGCGAGTCGGGCCGTCTCGGTCGTGAACCGATTGGCGGTCCCGCTCGCCTGCGACGCCAGCCCCCCCTTGCTGCCGAGTCGACGTCGCTCGTCCGGGCTCAACGCTGCGAAGCCTCGACGCGCCAGGGGCGCGTCCTCGGCGAGAGGTCGGTCGCCGGCGCCGTCTTCGATCGGAGTGCCGTTCATGGAAATCATCGGATGTCGCCCTCTCGGCCGCGAGATGGCGGCAGCGACTCGTCTCTGCACGGGCGGTGCCGTCGAGCTCACGGCCCGCCCGCGCTCCGCTGCGGCTCGACGAGCGGCGTCCGCGCGCCCCGCACGCCGCTCGCCGCTCGCCCCTCGCGCTCGCCCGGCCGAGGTCACGGCCGCTGGCCTCGCGGCCGGCGTTCGACTGCGGCGTTCTGGCAGCAAGATCGCCTCAGGCGGCAGAACCCCGCAGCACGCCCTGCGGAAATGGGCTCGTTTCGCCGACTTTCGCGACGGCCGCCTTCTTGCTTGCTTACGCCCCGCGGCGCTCCGCCGGCTGCGCTTCGGCACGGTCGAGACCCCCGACGGCATCGACGCCATGGATCACGAGGAGCGGCCGAACATGCGCACCCAAGCTGGCGACCCACCGGTCGCCTCCATCCCCTTCCCGCCCGTCGCGGGGGCGCTGCAGCGGGCCATCCTCGACAGCGCCAACTTCTCGAGCATCGCCACCGACGCGAAGGGGGTCATCCAGATCTTCAACGTCGGCGCCGAACGGATGCTCGGCTACGACGCCGTCGACGTCATCGACCGGATCACGCCCGCCGACATCTCCGATCCGCGCGAGCTCGTCACGCGCGCGGAGGCGTTGAGCGTCGAGATCGGAACCCCGATTACGCCGGGCTTCGAGGCCCTGGTGTTCAAGGCTTCACGCGGCATTGAGGACATCTACGAGCTGACCTACATCCGCAAGGACGGCAGCCGCTTCCCGGCGGTCGTATCGGTCACAGCCTTGCGCAACGCTCAAAACGATATCATCGGTTATTTGCTGATCGGCACTGATAACACAG
>CAIXWQ010000572.1 GCA_903923175.1 uncultured delta proteobacterium
GCTCGCGACCGCGCTCGCGGCGCTCGGGGCGCTCGCGGCGCTCGAAGCGGCGGCGGCGGTCGTGGCCGTCGAGGCCGGGCCGCCCGAGCGCGGCGAGACGCACGCGCCCGAGGCGAGCGCCGCGAGCGCCGAGAGCGGCGCCAGCGAGAGCAACAGGAAGTGGGGCGCGCGTCGGGCGATCATCCGCCGAGCATACGCCGCCCGATCGGCGAGGGCCGCTCGCCGATCAGCGATGCCGCGCGACCATCGCCTCCAGGCGATCGAGCGCGCGCGTGACGGTCTCCTCCGAGGGGCCGAACGAGAACCGGATGTGGTTCTTGAAGCGCGACGCGCGCCCGGTGCGTCGCTTGCCCGGGTTCACGTCGAAGAACTCGCCCGGCACGCAGATGACCTTCTCCTCGAGCGCCGCGCGGAAGAACGACTGGCCGTCGCAGATCGCGTCCGGCAGCTCGGCGACCGAGCCCCACACGTAGAACGTCCCCTCGGGCTCGACGTCGATCGCGATGCCCATCTTGCGCAGGCGGTCGATCATCAGGCGGCGCTTCTTCGAGAACGAGCGCTGGATGGCCGTCGTCTCGGCGCGCACGTGCTCGGCGTCCATCAGGCCGACCGCGGCGCGCTGCATCGGCTTGCTGCCGCCGCCGTCGAGGAAGCTCCCGGCGCTCGCGACCGCCTCGATGACCGCCTTCGGGCCGATCGTCCAGGTGACGCGCCACCCCGGGTAGCGCCAGTTCTTGGTGAGGCCGTCGAAGATCAGGATGGGGTCGCGATCGACGTCCTCGACGTAGCGCGCGGCGCTCTCCATGAGCGGCTGCGGATGGTTCGGATCCGAGCCCTCGACGTACATGTAATGGCTGTAGAACTCGTCGACGAGCAGCGCGCAGTCGAGCTCGTTGGCGGTGCGCACCCAGGCCGCGAGGTCCTCGCCGCGCACGTGCTTGCCGGTCGGGTTGCACGGGTTCGAGAGCAGGATCGCGGAGAGGCCGCGCCCGAGGATCTCGCGGCGGAGATCGCCGACCGAGAAGCCGTAGCCGCGCTCGCCCTCGAGCAGGATCGGGATGGCGGCGAAGTTGCCGAAGACGTCGAGCAGCTCTTCGTAGGCCGTGTAGTCGGGGAGGAAGTGGCCGAGGTTGATCTGGCCGAGCGAGGCCGCGGCGCGCGTCAGCGCCGCGCGACCGCCGCCCGAGACGGAGACGTTCTCCGCGGTGTACTTCGACGGCAGGCCGCGCCGATAGAGCCGGTTGTAGAGCTCCGCGATCGCCTCGCGCAGCTCCCAGAGGCCCGCGACCGGCGCGTACTCCTGGTCGTCGGTGCCGATCGGCACCGCGTCGAGCCTGGGCGGCGCGCCCGGCAGCGGCCCCGTCTCGGGCTGCCCTTGCCCGAGGTTGCACCAGTCCGGATCCCCGTATGAGAATCCCAGCTTCGCCGCCTCGGTCGTGACGTAGATCACGCCCGTTCGAGGGACGGGACGGAACGCGCTGAACGTCCGTTCGACCGGTGGAAGGGGCTTGGCGGCGGCGGCGGGGTTTCCGGTAGGGGTGGACATCGGCTTGGGCGCCCACGTCTACCAGCGAACGCGCCGCCGGTGTACCGGCCGGCTCGACTTCCATTCCGCCGGGTCCCCCCGAGCGCTCGAGCCCTTGCCTTCAGGTCGTTCACCATGCGCTTCGCTTCGCACCTCGCCTCCCTCTCTCGCGCGCTCCCGCTCGCCCTCCCCCTCGCGCTCGCAGGCCTCGCCGCGTGCGGCGGCGGGCCCGATCCGAACCACCCGGACCCGACCTCGCTCGAGGCGCAGGCGCAGGCTGGCTACGATCGCCTGAAGGACAAGGACGATCCGCAGCCGCTGCTCGACCTCTACCAGCGCTACCCGAAGACCGCGGCGGGCCGGAAGGCCTTGTTCGTCGGCGTCGACAAGTACTCGACGCAGGCCGAGAAGCTCGCGAAGGCCTGCAAGGACACCGAGGCCCGCGACATCCTGACGACGATCGCCGGCCTCTCCGCGGACGAGACCTCGATCGACTCGAAGGTCGACGCGCTCAAGGAGAAGGTCGAGAAGTACAAGCGCAAGTGCCGCCTCGACGCGCTCGACGCCGACATCGAGAAGGCCAAGAAGGACTGGGACTGGCCCAAGGCGTTCGAGGCGATCGACGACGACGATCTCGCGAAGGAGATCGACGCCAAGACCATCGGTCGCAAGCGCGAGGACGTCACCAAGGTGTGGCTCGCGACGCTCGACAAGACGCTCGCCGACATCGTGAAGCGTCGCTCGGCGGCGCTCGTGATCGACGAGCACCGCAAGGGCTGGATCGCGTCGACCGACCCGAAGAGCTACCCGGAGGACCTGCGTGACGAGGTGCAGAAGCGCGCCTCGAAGATCGCCGGCGTGATGCTCGTCTTCGACAAGCTCGACGGCGGCTCGCTGATCGACCCGCCGGAGCGCTTCTGGACGTTCGGCGACGTGAAGGTGCGCGTCGCCACCGCGCCCGAGACCGAAGGGACGCAGCTGTTCCAGGGGCTCCCGTTCATGGTGGTGGCGCAGGGGAAGCTCGGCACCGAGATGATGTACGCCGTCGGCAAGCCCGAGGGCGACGAGCTCACGCGCCTCGCGTCGATCCAGTTCCTGGTGCCGCAGAAGCACTCCAAGAGCTGGGACACGCGCATGCTCGTGCCGGAGACGATCGCCGGCGCGCGCGTGTTCGCCCCCGTCTCGGCGGGGAACAAGGAGCTCGGCGCCTTCGACGTCGTCGAGGAGAAGGACGGCTTCGTCTTCGCGACCCCGGTCGGCAAGACCAACAAGGTGAAGTTCAAGCGCGCGGAGCTGCGCGGCTTCTACCTCCCGGTCGGCACCAAGGTGAAGGTCAACGTCAACTACGCCTGGAAGAAGGGCGAGGTCACCGTCGAGACGACCGAGGGCGACGACGTCGCGGTGCGGGTGAACGGCGACGCGGTGCCGACGAAGGTCGTCGACCTGCGCGTCGATCGCGACGCGCTGCCGAAGATCCCGACCGACTGAGCGACGCGCGCGCTCGCTCGCTCGCGCCTCAGAGCGAGAGCGAGCGCAGCGTCACGCGCGAGGCGAGGGGCGAATCTCCGCTCCCCTCCTCGCACACCATCAGCGCGCTGCGTGGCCCCGACGGGAGCACCCACGGGCAGCGATCGGTCGCGGCGGCGGCGACGTCGCCGGCGAGCTCCACCGGCGCGGCCGGGGTGCCCGCGAGCGCGAGCGCGCCGCCCGTCTTCGGATCGCGCACCAGCGGGCCGTCGCCCTGCGCGCGGAACGCGTTGAGCGCGGCGCTCTGCTGCCACGGGCCGCCGACGTCGAGCCACCGCGCGGAGCTCCCCTTGCCCGAGAGCGAGGCCACCAGCGCGGCGCCCTGCAGCGTCGGGACGAGCACCAGGTCCTGCACCGAGAACGGTGCGAGCAGCGGCAGGTCGAGCTGCTCGCCGAGCCCGCCGACCGCGACGGCGTCGAAGTTCTGCGCCGCGATCGAGACCTTCGGCCCCGAGTTCGCGAGCAGGTAGAGCCCGCCTCCCTTCCTGCGCACGGCGAGCCACCGCGCGTTTCCGAGCGCGCCGTAGTGGTGCTCGGTGCCGTCGATCGGGGTCCACGCCTCGTCGACCGTCGCGGTGGCGAGATCGAGCGTCGCGGTCGCGAGCGGCTCCTCGCGATCGGCGCGCGGCACGTAGAAGACGCGCACTTTTCCCGGCTTGCTGCTGATCGACGTGAGGGCGAGGGTGCCGCCCGAGGAGCAGCCGCGCGGCACGCCGAGCGTCAGCGTCGCGCCCGCCTTCGGCCCGGTGGCGACCAGCACGCGGCCGTCGCGCAGACCGATCGCCCAGTTGCCGCCCGAGTGCGCCGTGCGCGGCACCGGCGCGCGCGTCCACGAGAGCTCGTCGAGCTTCGTGACGTCCCACGGGAGCGGCGTCGAGGCGCCGCGCGTGGTGCCGTCCGCGCCGACGCGCGTGAGCTGGAGCGCGCCGCCGTCGACGACGAGCACGACGCCCTCGTCGGCCTCGTAGTCGGCGAACACCAGCCGCTGCGGCGGGGGGCCGATCCACGGCGCCGGCAGCTGTGGCCCGGTGTGATCGTTGTCGATGCGGGCGATCGTCTGCACGAGGCCCGAGGGGGTCCGCGACTGGAAGATGGCGTGGTCGCCGTAGCCGTCGCTCGCGATCTGCGCGGTCTCGAAGGTCGTGCTGGACGCGCCCGGCGGCGGCGAGAAGCTGAGCGCCGACGGGACGATCTTCACGCCCGGCCCGATGCGCAGCAGCTTCTTCGGCGTGACGGCGACGGTGCCGATGACGTCGGTCGCCAGCGAGACGTCGGTGGTCGGCGCCGAGAGGAAGAGCCCGCCGCCGTAAGGGAGCATGTCCTCCCCCTTGCGCACGAAGCGGAACATCTCGAAGCCGTTCGGCGTCGACGCGAGCACCGCGCAGGCACCGAGCTCGACCGCGATGTCGAGCGTGTGCGCCTCGAAGCTCGGGCGCGTGAGGCGGCGCGCGGGGCCCGCCGGATCGCCGGCCGGGTGGAAGCGCTGGACGTAGATGCCGGACTTCGGGTTCGCCGCTTCGGCCGGCAGCGTGCCCGGGGTCTCGAGCGAGCCGGCCACGGTGTCGGCGTCCCACGCGAGCAGCAGGCGGTCGTCCTCGTCGGCGACGCGCGGCGAGCGCGAGAGCGTCGTCGACTGCGAGGCGGTGCCGCGCGCGATGACCTTCGCGGTGGGATCGAGGAACGTGCCCGCGCGCGACAGGCGCGCGAACGTGATCGCGTCGCCGTCGCGGCCGACCACCGCGAGGTGCGCGTGCAGGGCCACGAGCCCGCGGATCGCGCCCATCCCGCGCGGGGTCGCGTCGACGCCGTCCTCGCGCGGCGACACCTTCACGAGCTTCACCTTGCCCGCGTCGGAGACCTCGACGCGTGCGAGGCGCGTCGGCTGCGACTTGGTCGAAGAGACGGCGAACCAGGCGTTGTCGGCGTCGTTCGCCGCGACCGGCGGCGCGTCGTCGGGGTAGGCCGGGGCGACCAGCACCGGCGCGCCGAACCCCTTGTTCCCCTTCTTGTCGTACGTGCGCACGACCCAGCCGGCGTTCGAGCGCCCGAAGAGGAACAGCCACGACTTGGTCGCGGTCGCGATCGTCGGCAGCGGGAGCGTCCCTTCGGCGCTGGAGCCCGCGAGGAGCGCCTTGCCGGCGCTCAACGACGGCTTCGCGCCTGCGAGGGGCGTCGCCGCCACCAGCTCCGCGGCGCCCGAGGGCTGCGTCGTGATTGGCGAAAGCGGCTCGCTCGTCGCGTCCGTCGACCCGGCGGCCGCCGGCTCGATGCGCGAGACGGTGACGCTCGAGACCGGCTTCGCCGTCCCCGCGTCCGGCACCAACGGACCGCAGGCGATCGGCAGGGCCGCCCCCGCAGCCAACACCGCCAGCGTCCAACTCGCACGGGCCATCGTCCGCCCCACCGGCACCTCCCTCGGATCCTGCAAACGAGACTACGGCACGCGCCCCCTCGAACCGAAGGGGTTCGCGAAGCAGGCGTGCCTCCCCGCGTAACGTGGGCCGTCCGCGCGCCTAGAGCCCGCGCCGGCGCGGCTCAGCGGCTCAATTGCCCAGCTTGAGGAAGACGTCGACGTTGCGATCGTCGGTGTTCCCCGTGCCGCCGCCGCCCCAGCCGGTCGACCAGTCCATGGCGCAGAGCTTCCGCCCGCGCGAGGCCGCGACCGCCGTCGAGCCGCTCGCGAAGTCGATGTCCACGGCCGTGACGCGGAGGCGGATCAGGTTCGTCGCCTCCTCGAAGACCTCGAACACGCGGAACTGCTGCGGCCAGTCGGCGATGGCGCTGGTCATGATCTCCCAGTACCCGCGCTTGCCGCCTGCGATCCACTCGATGCGGTTGGCGTGGGTGTGGCCGACGACGGTCGCGATCACGTTGTCGTAGCTGGCGAGCAGCTCCTTGAACGCCGCGGGATCCATCGCGTCGGCCTGGAGGTTGCCGAACGCGCCGGTGCCGTCGCCCAGGTGATCCTGCGCGTGGTGCATGACCACCATCACCAGCTTGCCGTCGGTCTTGGCCTTCTCGAGCAGCGGCTTGAGCAGGTTGTCGACGTCCCCCTTGCGCGCGATCCCCTCGGCGCCGCCCGTCTCGGCGGCGGTGTCGAAGGCGATCATGCGCAGGCGCGTCCCCGAGTCCCAGGCGTGGATGGCCTTGCCGGCCGCGAGCTGGTCGGCGCCGATGCCGTGCCCGACGGGGCCGGGGCCGCCGGTCTTGTCGTGCACGCGCTGGAGCATGTCCTTGCGCATGAGCGGCGTGCGCTGCCCGTCGGCGATCACGGTGCCGTTCGACATCTTCCAGGTCGTGCCGCTGTAGACGCGCGTCCCCTGCGCGGCGTCGGTGCCGATCGCGCTCGCGACCGCGCTCGGATCCTGGCTGCCGCCCGGGAGGAGCATCGTCAGGTTGCCGTTGAAGGTCACGTCGTGGTTGCCCATGACCCAGTACCAGGGGACCTTCAGCCCCTCCGGCGTGAAGGCGTCCTTGCCGTCGTTGCTCGGGCCGGGGACGGGATCGTCGGGGTTGCCCGAGTCGCACTTCACCGTGCCAGTGCCGTCGAGGATGTTGAGCGCCCAGTCGACCTCGTTCTTCTGGACGTTGTCGACGTTGTCGCCGCCGAGGACGACGAAGTCGATCGGGGCCTGCGCGTGCACCAGGTTGACGGTGTGGATCGCCTGGTTCACGAGCACGCAGACCTCCGCGTCGTGCGGGCGATCGGCGTAGGTCTGCACCTCGCCGGGGCCTTCGAGGCCGGCGAAGCGCGAGGGGCTCTCGTCGTCGAGGAGCTGCCAGTCGGGCATGTGCACGAAGCGCGAGAGGAGCTTCGCCCCCGCGGTGGGCGTCGGCGGGACGTCGCCCATCCCCATGCCGCGCACGCTGTGCTTCTCGCCCGGCTTGGCGACCAGATCGCCGTACCCCTTCGCGAGGAAGCCGTCGGTGATCGTGGAGTCGCTCGCGGGGCTCCCCTTGGCGACGTCGATGGGGTTGTTCTCGTCGACCCGCCCTTTGACGGTGTCCCACGTGCCGTCGACCGTCGACTTGAAGGCGGGCTCCGGCGGCGGCGTCGGCGTGTCGCCGCTCGCATCGCCGGGGGTCGAGTCGGTGCCGGAGTCGTCGGCGGGGGCCGCGCCGCCGCTGCTGGAGCTGCAGCCGCTCGCCGTCAGGAGCGCGAGGGGGACGAGCAGCGAGGAGAGCGAGGCGAGGGCGCGCGTGGCCTGCATCAGGCGATTCTCCTCCGGGGATCGTGGCGGGTCACGCGCCGCGCGGGCTCTTTTTTCGTAGGCCTCCGGGGTGGCAGACGCCCTGCAGATCGCGCACCATCGCCCCGCCATGCGCTCTTCCTTCCTCGCCGCGCTCTGGCTCGCCTCGGCGTCGTGGCTCTCGCTCGCGCCGCTCGGGTGCGGGCGGGCGAAGTCGGTCGTCCCCCCGCCGCTCCCCGCGACCTCTGCCGTCGCGAGCGCGCGCGAGCCGGCGAACGTCGCGCCCCCCGCAGCCTCGTCCTCGTCGCCGATCGTCGCCGCGCCCCCTCCGCCGGCGTGCCCGCCCGGCCGCAAGCCGCCCGTGTCCGGGGCTCGCGAGATCGCGCTCGACGGGCGGACGCGCACCTTCCTGGTCGACTACCCCGCGCGCGAGGCGTCGCTCGACGAGCCCAAGCCGGCGCCGCTGGTGCTCGCGTTCCACGGCTGGGGCGGCTCCCCCGATCAGCTGGAGCGCACCACCAAAATCGCGGCGGGGATCAACGCGCGCGGCTGGATCGCGGTGCGTCCGGCCGGCATCGACAAGAGCTTCAACGCCGGCGCGTGCTGCGGCCAGGCCTCCAAGGTCGCCGTCGACGACGTCGCCTTCGCGCGCAAGATCGTCGCGCTCGTCGAGGAGGAGGCGTGCGTCGACAAGAAGCGCGTCTTCTCGACCGGCTTCTCCAACGGCGGCTTCCTCTCGCATCGCCTCGGCTGCGAGGCGTCCGACACGTTCGCGGCGATCGCGTCGGTCGGCGGCACGTTCGGGTTCGCCGCCTGCGCGCCGCCGCGCCCGGTGCCGGTGCTGCAGGTCCACGGCGCGCGCGACGCCGTCGTGAAGTGGGACGGCACGCCCAAGAGCGGCTGGAGCTCGGTCGCGACGGTGCTCTCGACCTGGCGCAAGATCGACGGCTGCGGCGACGACGAGCCCACGCCGATCTACGCGCATGGCAACGTGAAGTGCACGCGGGCCAGCGGCTGCAGCGCCGGCAGCGAGCTCATCCTCTGCCGCGACGCCAAGGCGGGCCACACCTGGCCCGGCGGTCCGACCTCGACGGGGCAGTGGGGGAGCCAGGATCTCGACGCGACCAGCTATCTGCTCGACTTCTTCGCGCGCCACCCGATGCCCGGAGCGACCTGACGCCGCGAGGAGCGGCGCGCGGGGCTGCGCCGTCGCGGGGCGACGCGCTATCGTCGGCGGCATGCGACCGGAGCAGGTTGGCTTCCTGATCGGCACCGTCCTCGGCGCGCTGATCTGCGTCGTCGGCTGCGTCGTCGCGATGGTGCTGATCCTGCGGATGGTGAACCGCAAGGTCGCGGCGAAGGAGCGCGAAGCGGTGGGGCCGCCGCCTGCCGACGGCATGATCCCGCTGTTCTACGTGCTCAGCGTCATGTTCTGGCCCGCGGCGTTCGTCGCCGGCGCGCACCTGCTCGGCCAGCCCCACACCGCGCGCGCAGGGCGCAACTGCATCGCGATCGGCTTCGGCGTGATCACGCTCGTGACGGTGCTCACGTCCGTCGCGCTCGTGGTGCTCGCCGTGCTCTACGGCGATCGACTGCCGATCTGAGCGCCCGAGCGTGCCGAGTGCTACTCGACGATCAGCACCGCGACGGTGACGTTGTCCTGACCGCCGCGCGCGAGCGCGCCGTTGACCAGCGCGCGCGCCAGCGTCTCCGCCGTGGGGCGCGGGCCGGCGAGCGCGCAGAGGCCGGCGACGTCCTCGGGGCTCGGGTAGTAGTTCCACAGCCCGTCGGAGCAGAGGATCAGCGTGCCCGGGCCGGTCAGCTCGAGCTCGATGGCGTCGGGCTCCGCCTGGGTCGAAGGGTCGCCCCCCTCGAGCGGGCCGAGGCAGCGCGTGAGCGCGTGCGCGTAGGGCGACTGCAGCGCCTCGTCGATCGAGGCGAGCCCGGTCGCGAGCACGTCGTTGAGCCACGAGTGATCGCGCGTGAGGAGCCGCGCGGGGCCGTGCGCGTCGATCCAGTACGCCCGGCTGTCGCCGACCCAGCCGACCGCGAGCCGCGTGCCGACGCGCAGCGCGGCGACCGCGGTGGTGCCGAGCGGCTCGCCGCCCAGCGAGTGGTGCTCGGTGCAGATCGCGACGTGCGCGTCGCGGATCGCTTCGGCGACGCTGTCGCCCATCGCGGAGCCGTTGGCCGTCGCGAGCAGCTCGGCGATCGTCGCGGTCGCGATCTTCGCGGCGAGGTCGGCGCGGTACGACGCGGAGATGCCGTCGCAGACGACCAGCACCGCGCGGTCTTTCTCGTGCGCGACGGAGACGGCGTCCTCGTTGCGCTCGCGCAGCAGGCCGATGTCGCTCAGCCCGGCGCAGCGCACGCGCGCGGGGTTCGGCGCGCCGAGGGTCGCGCGCGCGCGGGCGAGATCGCGGCGCACCGCCTCGAGCGTGGTGCCCTGCGCCGCCGACTCGCGGCACGGGAGCACGGCGTGCAGGAGCGTCGGCGGGATCACGGCGAGCGCGCGGTAGGCGAGCGTCGGACCGAGCTCCTCGACGACGGCGCGCGCGTCGATCCGTTCGCGGCCCGAAAGCACGCTCGCGCCGCGGGCGCGCTGCAGCCAGAGCGACGGGCGGTGCGCGCCGTCGGCGACGTGCACCCAGTAGTCCTCGATGCGCGGGTTGACGTCGAGGTGGGCGTCCTCGAGCGCGGCCACGACGTCGAGCAGCGCGTCGAGCAGCGCGAAGATCTCGCTCGCGGCCGCGTCCTCGAGCCACGTCGCGAACGCGATCGAGCCGGCTGGCGGCGGCGACAGCGCGAGCCAGCCGCCCGCGACCGGATCCTCGCCGAGCTCGAGCACCCGCGCCGCGGGGGCGCGCCCTTCGAGCGTCGCGAGCGCACGGGCCTCGACGCCGATGGCGTCGACCGCGCCGGTCGCCAGGAGCACGTCGCTGCCGTCGGCCGCGCGTGCGAGCGCGTCGTCGTGGCTGCGCGACGCGACGACCATGTACCGGCCGATGGCGGTGCCCGGCCCCGCCGGTCGAATCGTCGCGCCCATCACATCGCTCAATTGACTGCGCCTCGCCGCCTGCGGCTCGCGTCCACGTGCTCGCTGCGCCCATTGCGCCCGAGAAGACGGGAGCCAGGCTAGCACGCTCTCCTCGACGTCTGCTCGCGTCGCGCGCTGCGCGGGCGACGTGCTCGGCGGCCGCTCCGCCGCGGCGAACGCGTGCGTCGGTCGGAGCGTCGCGGCGTTTCGACCGGGCGGCGTGCTATCCAGATCCCGGACGATCGCTGCGCGAATACCCGTCGAGGGCGTCCGTCCAACGGTGCGCCGCTCCGCGCGCGCTGCTCGATCCGCTCGACCCGCTCGACCCGCTCGCGCCCTTCGATCTTCGCGATCCGCCCGAGACAGCCAGCTCCGGCAAAGAGAGAGAACTCATGCGCCCGCTCCGCCCCGTCGCCCTCGCGCTTTCGCTCGGCCTCGCTCCGCTCACGCTCCTCGTCGTGCCGACCGCCGTCCGCGTCGCCGCCGCCGCGTCGCCGAGCGCCAGCGCTTCGGGCTCCGCGAAGGGGCCCGAGGGGAAGATCAACCTCAAGGAGTTCGAGGCGGCGCTGAAGCCGCACCTCGGCGCGATCCACGCCTGCTACGACAAGGCGCTCAAGAAGAACGCGGTGGCCGAGGGGGAGGTCGTGCTCCGCATCAAGTCGCGCGGCGGCAAGGTCATCGACGGCGGCACCGATCTCGCGGCCTCGTCGCTCAAGCTCGCAGAGGCGCACAAGTGCATCGCCGACGAGGTGAAGAAGCTCGAGATGCCGATCGCCAAGGGGCCCGACAAGAGCCCCGATCCGACGCTCGTCTCCGAGATCCGCTACCCGGTCGAGCTCACGCTCGGCATCGACGTCGCGGGCAAGGGGGGCGGCACCACCGGCGCGAAGCTCGACTACGACAAGGTGAAGGAGGTCTTCACCAACAACCGCATCTCGATCGGCGAGTGCTGGCTCGCCGAGTCGATGGCCGGCAAGGGGGACGCGGCGGTCGGCAAGCTCCTGCTCAAGGTCGACGTCGTGGGCGGCAAGGTCACCGGCGTCGGCAAGGTCGCCGACCAGACCACGCTCAAGGACGCGGACCTCGAGAAGTGCGTCTACGCCGCGGTGAAGCTCTTCAAGTTCCCCGTCGCGAAGGATCTCAAGGGGAACGACGACGACAAGGCCGCGAGCACGGTGACCTGGCCGCTCGAGTTCAAGCCGCGCTGAAGCGGGCGCGGGCGGCGCTCACGCGCGTCGGGGAGCGGCCGTGCGCCGGAGACCGAGCGTGGCGCGCGCGTTGCTCATGGGGCGCGGGGCTCGCGAGCCCGCGCTGGCGGCGTGCGTGGGGCCCTCTTTGGCACACACCACGTCGCCGCGATCAGGGGCCGCACGCCGGCCTGATCCGCCATGAGCACCTCCGTCCACGCCGCATCGTCCGCCGCCGAAGCGCTTCGCGATGCGCGCGAGCTCGGGGCGCCCGTCGAGGCGGGCGCGTCGTCGGGGCGCTCCCTCGCCGACCCCTTCGCGCGTGCGTGCGCGCTCGCGTCGCAGGCCGTCGCGCAGCGCGAGGGGGGCGAGGCGCTGGCCGATCTCGGCAAGCACGCCGAGGCCCTCCTGCTCCTGCGGGCGTCGGTCGTTTCGACGCGCGAGGCGCTCGAGCTCCTCGCCCCGGCCGCGCCTCCGACGCCGGATCCGCGCCTCTCGCGCGTCCCGGGCCTCTCGGGCCTCTCGCGAGACGCGCTCCAACCCGGGATGGCGCTCCGCGCACAGGTGCGGCGTCATCGCGCGGCGCTTCGCGGCGCCCACGCTGCGCTCCAGCACCTCGCGGCGACGCCGGCGCAGCGGGCGCGCGCGCGGCGTGAGCGCCTCGGAGCGATCGCCCTCGTGGTCGCGACGCTCGTCGTCGCGGGGCTCGTCGCGGCGCTCGCCCTTCGAACGCCCAAGGCCTTCTCCTCGGCGGACCTCGGTGGGGCCTACGCGGCCGCGCGCGCCGTCGACGGCGATCGCGGCTCCGAGTGGCTGCTCCCGACCGGCGAGGCGGGGTGGCTCGACGTCCACCTGCGCCCGCGGCGCCACGTCGCGCGGGTGCGGCTGGTCAACGCGAAGAACACCCCGTACGCCGACCGCGGGACCCAGCGCTTCCGGCTCGAGGGCTACCTCGACGACGCGCTCGTGTGGTCGTCGCGCGAGGAGAGCTTCGTGGCGCTAGGCGAGGCGCGCGAGCTGCCGGTCGGCGCGCGCGTGAGCCGCCTGCGCGTGGTGGTGCTCTCGTGGTACGGCGTCGGCGCCGGGCTCGCCGAGGTCGACGTCCGGTGACGGCCCTCGCGCGTCCCGCGGCGCCGGCCCTGCTCGCTCGATCGGGCGCGCTCCCC
>CAIXWQ010000573.1 GCA_903923175.1 uncultured delta proteobacterium
GGCTCGCGCTCGGCACGCGTGACGATCTCGCGAGCCTCGAGGTCTCGGCGCTCGAGCTACGCAAGGCGGGCGCCTCGGTGCGCGTCTCGCTGGTCGGCGTCGCGCAGCGGGTCGCGATCGCGATCGACGGCGCCCCCGCGCGCTTCGTCGCGCCGATCCTCGGCGAGCGCTTCCCGGCGCTGCGCGGCGACGGCGTGCGCTTCGCCGTCGTGGAGTCGCAGGGCTGCGGGCCTCCGTTCGAGGGGCGCGCGTGGCTCGAATGGCCGCGCGCCCGCGTGTTCGAGGCGCGGCCTGGGGCGTTCGTCGAGGGGCTCGGGCCGTCGCACCCCGCCTCGGGCGCCGACGTCGACGGCGATCGCGTCCCCGACTTCGCGGTCGAGCTGGTGCAGATCCCCGCGTGCGACGGCTGCGACCCCGCGCGCGTCCCCGACGGCGAGGACGGCGACGCGCTGGTCGTCGTCGGCCTCGAGAGCTGGGACGGCGCCGCCTGGGCGCGCGACCTCGCGAGCTTCGAGCGCTGGTACCGCGACGGCCTCGCCGAGGCGCGCGCCGACGCGAAGGCGCTCGCGGCGACGCCCGCCAAGGAGCGCAAGAAGCGCTGCCCGCGCGAGGTCATCCAGGACGCCGCGATCGTCGCGGTGTTCGCGCGCGTGCTCGGCGTCGACGCCGCCAAGGCGCTCGCCGAGGCCGACGCGATCGTCGCCGGCTGGGACACCAAGGCGTGCCCGGCGATGCGCGCGCGGCGGAGGCCGTGGAGCGAGCTGCGCAAGGCGCTCGCGGACGCGCCGCTGCCGCGCCTCACGCGCAAGCGCCCGTCGCCCTGACCGCCGGCTGCGCGCGCCTGCGCGCCGCCCTTACTTGGCCGAGGCGGAGGGCTTCGCCGACGCGCTCGCGGCGGCGCTGGCCGACGCGCTCGCGGACGTGCTCGCGGAGCCGCTGGCCGACGCGCTGGCGGAGGCGCTCGCGCTCGGAGCGGGCGCCGGCTCGGCCGAGGCGCTCGCGGAGGCGCTCGCCGACGCGACGGGCGCTGGCGCGACCGCGCCCGGGAGGGTCATCGGCGGCGGGAGGGTCTTCGGCGTCGGCGACGCCGAGCCGCTGGGGCCGCCGTTGTCGTAGCCGGCCGGGACGTCGAGCTTCTCGCAGCCGAAGAACGCGACGAGGCCGACGAGGAGAGCGGATTGGGCGAAGCGGACGAAGGAGGGGCGCGCCATGAGCGGCGCGCACCTTACTAAAGCGCAGCCGCTCCCGTACAGTCCCGCCGGGAATCCTCGCAAATACTGCGGCGAGGGCTACCCGCCGACGGCCTTCTGGAGGCTCTTCACGAGCCGCGGCACGTCCCGCTCGGCCACGCTGCAGAGCGCCACGCGGAGGCTGTCGGCGATCGGCACGACGTAGACGCCGTCCTCGCGCATCGTCGCGGCGGCGCGCTGCGCGTCCGCGACCTTCCCGCCCGGGACGAAGACGGTCGTGAAGAAGCCGCCGTCGTAGCGCGGGTAGCGGAGCGTCCTGCCGGCGATCTCGTTGAACGCCTTCACGCGCCCGTTGAGCAGCTGCTGGAGGACGCGTCGCTCGGCGTCGACCTGCGCGTGCAGCGACGCGTCCGACAGGATCTGCGTGATCGCCGCCATGCCGGCCGCGTTGCAGTTCGACCAGGTGCCGCGGCACGCGTAGGCCAGCGCGTCGAGCGTGCGCTTGCGGCGCCCGGCGTCGGGATCGACGAAGACCAGCGCGCCGACCCGCGCGCCGTACTGGGTGAAGGACTTCGACGCGGACCAGGCGAACGCGAGGCCGACCTTGCCGAGCAGCGGCTCGAGCCACGGCAGCATCGCGTGCGGATCGCCGAAGCCCCAGAGCCAGTAGGCGACGTCGACCAGCAGCGTGATCGGCCCGCGCGCCGAGGCGGCGAGGAGCACGTCGACCACGGCGCGCCACTGGCGCTCGTGCATCGTGTAGCCGGTCGGGTTCTGGCAGGGGTCGTTGATGAACAGGAGGGCGCGCCCCTGCGTCGCCAGGTGCTCGTCGAGCTTCTTCGCGAGCGCCGCGACGTCGAGCTCGCCGGCCGCGTCGAACATCTCGAACGTGTCGACCACGCGGTCGTTCTCGTCGGCGATGGTCTTGTACGGGCTCCAGTAGCGCGAGGTGGTGAGCAGCGCCTGCTTCGGCTCGAGGAAGCAGGAGACGGCGTGGCGCAGCGCGCCCGTGCCGCCGGTGGTCGCGACGGCGATGGCGTGCTCGGCGAGGGGGCTCTTGCCGAGCAGGTCGCCGATGACCGCCTTGTGATACGCGACCGGCCCCGCGAGCGGCGCGTACCCCGCCTCGACGACCGCGGGCACGCCGCGGATCGCGTCGATCACGGTCGACAGCACGGCGAGCTTGCCGTCGTCGTCCATGATGGCGCCGAGGGTCGCGTTGATGATCGACTCACCCTGCTTCGTTCGCGCGACCGCCTCGGCGTTCAGCGAGAAGATCGGGTCGTCGGAGGGGCGGCTGGTGCGGGCGGGGATCAGGAACTCCACGCGAGCCCTCATGGCGGAGGCACGACCGGAAGAAAAGCTGCGCCGCGTCGCCCTGTCGCCGAGCTGCCGCGCCCGCGCGACCGCCGACCTATCTCGATGCTCTGCCCGCGTATCGCCGCCCGCCGTCGCCGCCCGCGCTCAACGTGGTGCGTCGCCCGACGTCGCCCCGCGCGGCGCGCTGCTCGGCCCGGCGATCTGCCCGATCAGGAAGTACGACGCGACGAGCAGCGCGAGCACCAGCACGCTGCCGATGAGCAGCGGCCACGGGCTCGGCGCCTTCTTCGGCTCGCCGTAGAAGCGCCCGCGCGAGCGCATCCGCAGCTTCCGCTGCACGCCGGGGAGCACGCTCTCGGGCATCGTCTCGGGCGGCAGGCTGGTGACCGCGTCGCGGATCCCGCCGCCGCCGAGCACCGCCTCGAGCTTCTGGCAGCGCTCGCAGTCGGCGACGTGCGCGCGCACCTGGGCCGCCTCGGCTTCGTCGAGCTCGCCGTCGTGGAGCGCGTCGAGCAGGCCCAGCGCCTCCTCGTGCGGCAGCTCGTCGACCTTGGGATCGCTCATTCGCCCCCGTCTCCTTCGTCGCGCTTGCCCCGCTTCGGCGCAGGCTTCTTCTCTTCCTTCACGAGCGCGACCTTGCCGCCGACCCCTTCGCCGAGCGCCTTCTCGACCGCGAGCCGCACCTGCCCGCGCGCGCGGTGGATGCGCGACTTCACGGTGCCCGCGGGGAGCCCGGTGATCTCCGCGATCTCGTCGTAGCTCATGTCCTCGACCTCGCGCAGCAGCAGGCACTCGCGGAACGTCTCCTCGAGCTCGGCGATGGCGGCCTGCACGATGCGCTCGACCTGCATCCCCTCCACCAGGTGATCGGGGCGCGCGACGACGGACGCGGTCCCCTTGGCGGCGGCGCCGAGGGGCACCCGCTCGCCGAGCTCGTGCGCGTCCTCGTTCGCGTCGGACGAGCCGGCGTGGCGGCGCTGCAGGTAGAGCGCGCGGTTCTTCGAGAGGTTCACCGCGATGCGGAAGATCCACGTCGAGAGCTTCGACTCGCCGCGGAACTGCTCGATCGCGCGGAACACCTGCACGAACACCTCCTGCGCGACGTCCTGCGCCTCGGAGGGGTTGCCGAGCATGCGCGCGACGAGGGCGAGCACGCGGCGCTCGTACGCGCGGACCAGCGCGTCGAAGGCCCGCTCGTCGCGCGCGCGCAGGCGCTCGAGGAACGCGGGCTCCTCGAACGGATCGCGCTGCGTGATCGGCGCCTCGGACAAGCGCAGGCAGACTAACGCGAAGGGGGCGGCGCGCGCGCGGGAACTTCGCGACGGCGAGGATGTCGGAGTCGGTCGCGCTCGCTCGCGCTACGCCGCGCTACGTGGCGTCGCCGCGCTCGATCACGCCGCCGCCAAGGACCTCGTCGGCTTCGTCGTAGAAGACGCACGCCTGCCCCGGCGTGATCGCCCGCGCGCTCGTCTCGAAGCGCACCCGCACGCGCCGCGCGCCTTCGTCGAGCGGCGTGACCACCGCGCGGGCGCCGTCGTGACGGTAGCGCACGCGCGCGATCACCGTGCAGGGCGCGCGCGGCCGGGGCGCGAGCCAGGCGACGTCGCGCACCGTCGCGCCCTCGGCGTGCAGGGCGTCGGCCGCGCCGCCGTCGGCGAGGCGCACGGTCGCGGTCTCGGCGTCGATCGACGCGACGTAGGCCGGCTTGCCGAGCGAGACGCCGAGCTTCTTGCGCTGGCCGATCGTGAACCGGTGCACCCCCGCGTGCGCGCCGACCACGCGCCCCTCCGCGTCGACGATCGCGCCCGGCCGCACGCGCCCCTCGGCGCGCGACTCGACGAACGCCGCGTGGTCGCCCGACGAGAAGCAGAGGTCCTCGCTGTCGGGCTTCTGCGCGTTGGGGAGGCCGAGCCGCGCCGCCTCCTCGCGCACCCGCGGCTTGTCCATCGCGCCGAGGGGCGTGAGCAGGAGCGACAGCGCCTCCTCGCCGATCCCGTGCAGGAAGTAGCTCTGGTCCTTCTTGCGATCCGTGCCGCGCAGCAGCGCCACGCGCGCGCCGCCGTCCTCGTCGTGCAGCACGCCGGCGCGCGCGTAGTGTCCGGTCGCGAACGCGGCGGCGCCGAGCTGCCGGCAGAGGCTCACGAACGCGGCGATCTTCACGTCGCGGTTGCACGCGACGCACGGCGACGGCGTCGTGCCCGCGAGGTACGCGTCGACGAACGGCGCGATCACGCCGGCGTCGAACTGCCGCTGGCGATCGAACACGAAGTACGGCACGCCGAGCGCCGCGGCGGACGCGCGCGCGTCGGCGAGATCCTCGGGCGCGCAGCACCGCGAGGGCTCCGGCGAGCCCTGCGGCGGCTCCCACAGGTGGAGCGAGACGCCGATGACCTCGAGCCCGCGCTCGTGCAGCAGCGCCGCGGCGACCGAGGAGTCCACGCCGCCGCTCATGCCGACCAGCACGCGCGCGCCGGGCGACCGCCGGATCAGGCGGTCGAGCGCGTCTTCGAAGCGGGCGGCGGGCATGGGGCGGGTCCTATGACATGCCCCTTCCGGGTGTCGAGACGAGCCGCCGCGAGGCGCCGCCGGGCGAGCCGTCGTCACTGCAAAAAGCAGCGTGGACGGCGTGACTCACGGTGGAGTGTCGCCACAGCACGGAAATGCTACGGCCAGGTTACGTGACGCGCCCGCCCCCGCGTCAGCACGCCGAGAGGTCCCTCATGCGCCGCGCCGCCGCCATCGCCGCAGTTGCCTCAGCCGCCTTCGTGTCGCTGCTCGCGTCGAATTCGTTCGCGCTCGCTCAGCCCGATGGGACGGTCATCCCGACCGGCCTGAGCTGCTCGAGCGGGAGCCCGAGCGGCCTGAGCGCGACGTTCGCGTGCGCGTGCGCCGCGGGCACCGCCGCGGGGGTCTGCAACATCGGCGCGGCGTGTCCGGGGAGCGGCCCGACGACCTGCGATCCGGGCACCAACGCCACGTGCGAGAGCACCATCTGGCACAACTACAACGGCAACACGTGCATCCCGGAGAACCACTCCGGCCTCGACGTCCAGGCCGAGGCGGCGACCACGCCGGAGACGTTCAGGCCGACCTGCGCGCTGACGTTCACGATCCTCACGCGCGGCACCTCGCAGTTCAAGAACACCTTCGGCTGGTACAACGTCACCGGCGCCAAGCCCGATCCGAGCGACCTGCACCCGATGTTCGCGTGCGGCGACGCGGCGGGGAAATCGGTCGTCCTCGATCTGTCGAGCGAGCCTGCCTACAAGGGCGGCGAGATCGGCTTCTTCATGCTCACGCCCGAGGGGCACCCGAACACCAAGATGTGCGCCGGGGGCGACTGCTGCCCGACCCTCGCGCGCCTCGCGGGCGGCGCGGGCTACGCCTTCTACTCGCAGCGCGCCTTCAACCCCGACAACACCGGGTCGAGCTCGTACATCCACCTGCTCACGTACAACAGCCACCTCTCCAAGACGAAGTTCTACTTCGCCTGGGAGGATCTCTTCAGCGGCGGCGACAACAACTTCACCGATCTCGTCGCCAGCGTCGACGGCGTGCAGTGCGGCGGCGGCGGGCAGACGTGCGACACGACCCAGAAGGGGATCTGCGCCCTCGGCATCACGCAGTGCGCGGCGGGCGCGGTGACCTGCACGGCGATCAACAAGGCGACCGCCGAGACCTGCAACGGCCTCGACGACGACTGCAACGGCAAGGTCGACGACGGCGCGAAGTGCGCCAAGTCCGGCGATCAGTGTGTGAACGGCAAGTGCGTCGGCCCCTGCGCCAGCGGCGAGTTCAAGTGCGATCCGGGCAAGAGCTGCGACGCCAACAGCGGCCTCTGCGTCGATCCCGCCTGCGTGAACAAGACGTGCCCGACCGACCAGGTCTGCCGCAACGGCGCGTGCGTCACCCCCTGCGACGGCGTCGTCTGCCCGTACGGCACCCGCTGCGTGGGCGACGCCTGCGTGAACCTCTGCGCCGGCGTGACCTGCAAGACCGGCGAGGTGTGTCGCGAGGGGATCTGCTTCGGCGGCTGCGCCTCGTGCAGCGGCATCTCCTGCGGCGGCGGCCTCAAGTGCGACGCCAAGACGAGCGACTGCGTCGATCCGACCTGCACGGCGTCGTGCGCCGCCGGGACGCACTGCAAGGCCGGCTCGTGCGTCGCCGACTGCGACGGCGCGAAGTGCCCCGACGGCTCGACCTGCGCGGCCGGCGCCTGCGTGCCGAACGGCGCGCCCGTCGACGGCGGGATCGACCTCGGCGACGCGGCGAGCAACCCCGACGGCAGCACCGCCGACGCGGGCGGCGGCGCGATCGGCGATCAGCCCGCGGCGAGCGCCTGCAGCTGCGACGTCCCTGGGGCCGCGGGCGCGGCCGCGGCGCTCCCCTTCGCGGGGCTCGGCCTGCTCGCCGCGCTGCTGCGTCGCCGCCGCCGCGCGTAGGCGCGGCGTAGCGGCGTGAGCGGGCTCAGTCCTCGCTCTTCTTGGGCTTCTTCTTCGGCTTCACCTCGTCGGTGTCGCCGTCGTCCGCGTCGGCCTTCTGCTTCTTCTTCTTCGGCTTGGCTTCGTCGGCGTCACCGTCGGGCTTCTTGTCGTCGCCCTTCTCGGACGAGGTCGTCTCGACCCGCTTGCCCCGGCGATCGCCCGGCGGCTCGTCGATCGGGAGCACGTCGCCGCCCCACACGACCTCGTTCAGCGCGCCGAGCTTGTCGTCGGTCGCCTTGCGCTCCTTCTCGAGCAGCGCGCCGGGGTGCTCCTTGTCGACCTGCTGCGCGACCGCGAGCCAGTGGCGCGCGTCGTTGATGAAGCCGAGGCGCACGTCGGTCATCCCGCGCAGGTACGCGTAGCGCGCCTGATCGCGGGTGGAGAAGCTCGCCCACTCCGGCTCGAGCGCGCGGAGGTTCGCGAGCGCCTTCTCGTGCTCGTCGTGCTGGAAGTGCTCCTCGGAGCGCTGCAGATCCTGCTCGTAGATCGTGCACGCGGTCAGCGGCGCGAGCGTCGCTGCGAGCAGGGCGATCACGGCGAGCGGCGCGAGACGGCGTGCGAGACGGCGCATTGCCGCCAGCATATCGGACGCGCGTCCGACCTGAGAAGTGTCGCGGTCGTGCTTTGCAACGAGGTGCGTCCGCCGCCTAGGGCGTGACCGGCACCAGCTCGATCGGATCGGTGGGCGCGCTCAGGATGCGCCCGCTGCTCTCGTAGAAGACGAGGTTCGGCTGCGGGCGTCCGTCGATCTGCACGCTCAGGACGATCGATTCGCCGAAGTCGGTCAGGAAGCTCACGCGCTCGAGCGTCGAGCCGGTGCTCGCGGCGAGCGCGAGCTCGGTTTGCGACTGCGACGCGATCGACGAAGGCGAGGTCGGGTCGAGCTGCGTGATCCCCTTCGATTTCACGTCGATCGCGAACGCGCAGGGGACGCCGGACGTGTTGGTGTCGCACGTCCACGCGATCGACCACTGGCCGGCCCCCTCGTAGCTGACGAAGACGCCGGCGCCGGCGCCGGGATCGGCCGTGAGGTTCTGCCCGGGGTCGATGGCGATCTTCGGCGGCGTGGTGCCTGGCGTGGAGGGGGTCGACGTCGGCGAGGGCTGCGTCGTCCCGAATGGGGGCGGCTGGCGCTCCTGGCGCGACGAGCCGCCGTCCACGATGCAGCCGACGCCGCTCGCCAGCGCGAGCGCGAGCGCGAAGAGCGACCGAGCGCGCATGGCTCAGCGCCTCCGTCCGCCGCCGCCGCCGCCACGCCCGCCGCCGAAGCCTCCGCCGCCGCTGCTCGGCTTCGAGACCGGCCGCGCGGTGCTGCCGCCGCCGCCGTAGGTCGTCGGCGGGGGGGAATAGCTCGGCGGGCGCGAGTAGGTCGGCGGGGGGGAGTAGGTCGTGGGAGGCCGCGAGTACGTGGGCGAGGAGTACGTCGGCGGGCGCGTGTACGTCGTCGGCGGCGGCGAGTACGCAGGCGGGCGCGTGTACGTGGGGCGGCCGACCGGGGCGGGCGTCGTGGGACGCGTCGTGTAGGTCGGGTTCGTCGGTCGCGTCGTGTAGGTCGGGTTCGTCGGTCGCGTCGCGGGCGGCGTCGTGAACGACGGCCTGCCGACCGGCGTGGTCGGCCGCGGGAGCCCGTTGGGGCCGCTCGCCGGGCCCGGCGTGGCGACCCGCGTCGTGCCGACCGGCACGGTCGTGCGGACCGGGGCGATCTTGGAGCTCGCGGCCGGCTTCCAGGCGATGCGATCGGGGCGCGAGGCTGCGGGGACCGGGATGGCCGCCGACTTCACCGCGCTCTCAGGGATCCCCGCCGCCTTCGGGTCGGGGCCGACGAACGGATGCGCCGCCCCCGGCACGCGCGAGGGGGGCGAGTAGGGCTTGGTGCCGGCGACGAGCCCGGGGCTCGCGGCCTTTCCGGCGACGACGAGGCTCGGCTGCCGCGAGAAGAGCTGATGGCCGGCGCAGAAGACGTAGGGGGTCGGCGCGGCGTTCGTGTAGACGACGGCGCCGTTGCGCCAGTACCAGCTCGGGTGCATCGGCCCCCAGCCGACGTACCCGCCGCCGTAGCGCCAATCGACCCACGCCGGGGCGTACCTGGCGCCAGGAATCCACGCCCACCCGTAACCATCCGTCCACATCCAGCGGCCGTAGTGGAACGCGGCCCAGCCCCACGAGTAGTCGCTCGCCCAGTAGTAGCCTTCGTCCGTGTAGGCCCAGTGGCCGCCCGTGAGGTACGGCGAGAAGCCCGCTCCGACCTCGTCGGCGTTGGGGACCCAGACGGTGCCGTAGCTCGCGTCGTCGTACCAGGTGCCGTAAGGCGAGAGCGCGGGCTTGAACGTCGCGAGCGCGGCCGGATCGGTCTCCTCGGCGTCGTTGGGATCGATCGCGGCGACCTCGGCGGCGGCCGGATCGGCGGCGACGGCGGGCCCTTCGGCGACCGCCGGCGCGGGGGTCCCCTGCGACGTGCCCGGGTAGGTCGCGTACTGCGAGTCTTCGTCCTCGCCCGGGTAGGCGGCGTCCATCTCGTAACGCGTGGTGCAGGCGCTGCTCGCGAGCACGGTGAGCAAGCCAGCGAAGCCGATGGAGGTGCGGAGGCCGAAGGACGAAAGAGCGGACATGGCAGACCTCGATGCGGGGGGCGCTTCCTGATCAAGTGTAGCAATCGTCACGCCCGCCGTCGGCCCCCCCTCGCGAGCGCGATCCGGCGGAATCTCCGACCCAGGACCTCAACAGCCGAGAATCCGCCGCATTCCGCCTGATCGCTGGGGGCGAGCGGAGCGCGGGACTACGAAAAATTGACCCTGCAGGACGTTCGACGCGGGTCGGCGCGTTCCCTCGGGCGCGGGGCCGTCGAGCCCCGTCCGTCGCTCGTCCCCAGGAACGCTCGCCGCCCGAAATTGCCTTCCTGGGGCGGAAAGGTAGTAACCAGGACCCGTGACCAGCGCGCCCGCCCGTGGAGCGAACCCCGAACCCGCCCCGCCTCCCGGAGCCGGGACGCCCGCGAGCCGCGGCGATCGCACCGTCGTGGTGCAGCGCCCGAGCCTCGCCCGCGACAAGCCCAATTTCGCCACGCTCGGCCTGGTCGGCGCGCTGCTGCTCGGCCTCGGCTGGGCGCTTCCGCGCGCGGCTTGCGGCAGTCGCGGGGCCGAGAACGCGACGGAGGAGGGGCTCGCAGGGGGCGCCGCCAGCGCGAGCGCCGAGCCCGCGCCTTCGGTCGAGCCGAGCGCGTCGATCGCGCCGAGCACGAGCGCGAGCGCCGCCAGCGGCCCCGAGACCCCCGACGTCGCCGCGGTCGCCGTCGGCAAGTCGACGCTCGCCCACTGCCAGGATCCCCCCGCGGCCGAGCTGAAGCCCTCGAAGTGCGGCGATCACGCCTTCGACGGCACCGTCGTCGCGAAGCTCCAGGCGCTCTCGAGCTGCCCGGCGGCGGCCGGCGTCACCGGCAAGCTGTCGATCGGCGTCGACGTGAACTTCAAGTCCGCGGCGCTCAAGATCACCGCGGCGAAGTCCTCGGTCGTGCAGCGCGGCGGCCGCCGCGACGACAAGGCGATCGAGCCGATCCTCGCGTGCGTGCGCGCTTCGCTGAAGGAGCTCGCGAGCGCCGCCGCCGACAGCGGGGCCACGCGCGATCACGCGCGTTACGTCGTCTACTACCCGGTCACGATCACCGCGCCCGCGGCCGGCACGACCGCGCCCGCGCCCTCGTCGAGCGCGCCCGGCGAGAAGCCGGCGACCGGCTCGGCCACCGTGCAGGTCGACACCGCGATCGTGCGCGACGCGCCGCACATGACCGGCCAGCCGATCGGGCGCCTCTCGCGCGGCACCAAGGTCACGACCATCGGGACCGCCGGCCACTGGTTCCACGTGCGCTTCGGCGAGAACGACGCCCAGGACGGCTGGGTGTTCCGCACGAACATCGGCAAGTAGCGCGGGGGACGGGCTCGCCGGGCGAGGCGTCAGCCGAGCCGCGTCACCCGAGCAGAGACGCGATCCCTTCGCTGTTGCGCAGCGGCTGTTCGCGCGCGGTCAGCACCTCGCAGCCGTCCTTCGTGACGAGGAGCGTGTGCTCGAACTGCGCCGAGAGCGAGCCGTCCTTGGTGACGGCCGTCCACTCGTCGTCGAGCACCTCGATGCGCCAGTCGCCCGCGTTGATCATCGGCTCGATCGTGAACAGCATCCCCGCGCGCAGCCGGGCGCCGGTGCCGCGGCGGCCCACGTGGCTCACCTTCGGCTCGTCGTGGAACTTCTTGCCGATGCCGTGGCCGACGAAGTCGCGCACGACGCCGCAGCCGTTGGCCTCGGCGTACTCCTGGATCGCGGCGCCGATGTCGCCGAGGCGCGCGCCCTCGCGGACCTCCGCCAGGCCGAGCTCGAGGCACTTGCGCGCGACCTCGGTGACCCGCAGCGCGTCGGGCGAAGGGCGGCCGATGTAGAAGGTCGCGGAGGTGTCGCCGAAGTAGCCGTCGAAGATCGTCGTGACGTCGACGTTGACGATGTCGCCGTCGGCGAGCACGGCCTTCGGCGTGGGGATGCCGTGGCAGACGACGTTGTTGATCGACGTGCAGACCGACTTCGGGAAGCCGTGGTAGTTCAGCGGGGCGCACTTGGCGCCGCGGCGCTTGGTGTCCTCGACGACCAGGCGGTCGAGGTCCTCGGTGGTCATGCCGGCGGCGATCTTCTCGCCGACGAGCAGCAACGTCTCGGCGGCCATGCGGCCGACGACGCGCATCCCCTGGATGTCGCGGGGCGAAGCGATGTTGATCATGTTGGGGTTGGATTCGTCGAGTGGGGGCGAGGGCGCGCTCAGGGGCCGCCGAGCATCTC
This sequence comes from uncultured delta proteobacterium, assembly GCA_903923175.1. Lineage (GTDB taxonomy): Bacteria > Myxococcota_A > Polyangia > Polyangiales > JADJMO01 > CAIXWQ01. The sequence goes on from CAIXWQ010000573.1 coordinate 11,810, forward strand.
GCGCTGCTTCTTGATCTCGTCCAGGAGCCCTGCGCTCACGCCGGAGAGGTGAAAGTGGAGGACCGCATCGTCGCTCTCGGGCGGCGGCGCGTAGAGACGGTAGTAGACGACGAGCCGCCGGCCGACGATCTCCTGCTCGCGCCCTCGAACGGTGCCGAAGGATGGGCTGTCGGGGCTGATGCGCAGCACGAACGCTCCGGGCGGCGCCTTGCCCGCGAGCGGCTCGCCCTCGACGGTGAGATCGATCACGAACCGCGAGGAGTCGCCCAGGGGCTCGCGCGAGACCCCCTTGACCTTCGCGATCACGACGCCGTCTGCGTCGCGGAGGCGCGCGCCGATCAGCTGATCGTTGTGCTCGTCGCGCGGCGGATCGACCTCTCTGGCGGCGGGGACGGCGCCGACGTCGATGCCGTCGTCGAACAGCACCGCTTCGGTGCCCGTCCACTTGCTGATCGGGCGGGTCGGGACGTTGGCCTGCGTGGTCGCCGGCGGGCAGGCCACCAGGGCCAGGCTCGCGCTCGCGACGAGCGCGCAGAAGAGGCGGCGGCTTCGGGAGACGGCGAGGGGAGCCACGCTCCTTCGTTAACGCGCCTGCGACTGGGACGCACGCGTCGCGGCGACCTTTCCGACGTTCGGCTCCGGCTGTGGTAGATCGCCGGCGATGCCCGCGAGCCCCGCGCTCCCCGAGACGCGCGCGATGCCCCCTTCACCCGAGCGGCTCGAGCTTCCCGACCCGGGTCGGCGCAACGCCCTGCTCGGGGCGCTCGGCCTGCTCGGCGCGCTCTGCGCCGCGGGGGTGGGGTGCGGCGGGGCGCAGAAGAAGACCGACTACGACCAGCTCAAGACGCCCGACGAGCGGACCGCGCTCGCGTGGATCGCCCGCGCGTTCCGCAAGCAGGCGGTCGAGCCGGCGGCCTCGCGCACCATCGACGTCGGCAACGGCGGCTCGATGGTGGTCGACGTCGTGGCGCAGGACCACCCCTGGGGGGTCGCCTGGCTCCGCCAGGACGAGGAGCAGGAGCTCAAGGGCAAGCTCCCGCCGGCCCCCGAGAGCTCGGACAAGCTCTGGGTGCACCGCGGCGTGGGAGACGACGCGGACTTCGCGGTGCTGATCCTGCGCGCGCGCGAATTCGACTACGACCCCGATCCGCGCGGCGAGGGGGTGGTGCATTCGATCCAGGAGTCGGAGGCGCGCGCGGTGCGCGACGTCGGCGACTTCCTCCGGCACGCGCAGTCGGGCGAGTTCCAGTGAGCGAGGCGCGCGAGGCCCCCGCGCTCCCTGCGCGCCCGGCGAAGCCCGCGTCCGACGCGGCGATCCGCGTAGGCCTCGCGGTCGGGCCCATCCTCGCCTGCGTGGGGATCGCCTGGACGGCGATGGCGCCGTCGACCTTCTCGAGCGCCGCGGTGCTCGCGGGGCTGCTCGCGTGCTTCTACGCGACCCACCGCTTCGGGCGGCTCGGCGCCGACGAGGGGAGCGCCGAGGGCGAGGCCGAGGGTCAGGGGGCGTCGCGCGAGGCGCGCGAGGCGAGCGCGGCGACCGCGGGCGAGGCGGAGCGGCTGCGCAAGGAGCGCGAGGCGGCGCGGGCGAGAGAGAAGCAGCGCCGCACGTGAGCGCGTGAGCGGGCGCTACCTGCGCCCCTTGAAGCCCATCATCCCCTGCACGACCGACTCGCTCTGCTCGGCGATCTCCGCCTCCTCGCGCGCGCGATCGGCGCAGTCCTCGCAGAGCTTCTTCGCCTTGCCGTTCACCTTGACCGAGACGAGCAGGTCGACGTCGTTCTCACACCCTTTGCAGACCGGCATGCGTCGATTCTAGCGCGGCTGGCTGCACGGGGGCGGCGGTCCGAGATGCGCCGCCACGTAGGCCCGGCACCACGCGTCCGACTTGCCTCGCTGCGCCGCCTCGGTCTCGAGGCCGTCGAGCGCGACGTTGCCACGCCCCTCGCGCACGTCGAGCGCCGCGCCGTAGAGCCGAGCCCCGAGGCAGCCGTCGCAGGCCTGCGCGTAGCGCCGCTGGGCCTCGCGCGCCTCGGCCGTGCGATCGAGCTGCATCAGGTAGAGCACGCGATTGCCGAGCGGGGCCTCGCGCGTCGGATCGGCCGCCAGCGCATGGTCGAGGTCGGTGACGGCCTCGGCGAGCTTCCCCTGCCGCGCGTGCGCGACGGCGAGATCGTTCCACGCCGCCGGCTGCCGGTCGTCGAGGGTGACGGCCGCCGTCGCGAGCGCGATCGCCTCGTCGAGCCGGCCGGCGCCGATGAGCGGCCGGAGCGAGCCGAGGTGCGCCTGCGCGAGCAGCCCGCGCGTGAGCGGCGTGCAGTCGACCAGCGCGTCGCCGCAGAGCGAGCGATCCAGGGCCAGCAGCCGCGGGGTGGCCGTCGTCGAGGCCTTGGGCCCGCCGCGCACGCGCGCGCGCACGAGCGGCGCGGCGTCGTCGAACTGGGTCGCGAAGGGCCAGGGCTCGTCGCTCCCCGCGTCGACCAGCAGCGCGCGCGTGCCGTGGATCAGCGCGTCGGTCATGGCGCCGGGCACGCCGGCGAGGCGCTGGGCGAGGTAGGTCGGGTTCGCGACGAAGGCGTGGGGGACGACGGCGACGTCCGGGCGGGCCCCCTCCACCAGCTGCGCGTAGAGCGCCCCACCGCAGAAGTCGTCGGCGTCGCACAGCACGATGGCGCGCGGCGGCACGCGCGCGAGCGCGCCGGGGA
>CAIXWQ010000574.1 GCA_903923175.1 uncultured delta proteobacterium
CGGCGCCAACGCGTACATCACCAAGCCCATCCAGGCGCCACAGGTGATCGCGAAGGTCAAAGAGCTCCTGAAGATCGACGGCTGACGCGCGGGCAGGGCGGCCCGCCCCGCGACGCGCTCACGCTCGTGCCCATCCGCGCTCGCGCCTCGGGCGCCCTCGGTGCCGCCCGGGCCGCCGAAGCCGCGCGCGTACACCCCGCCAGGGGCGAGGCGGGGCGGCGGTGCGCGCGTCGTCCTCGCGCCAAATCGGCCGGCAGCAGGGCTCGGGAGCGGGGTCGAGAATCGCGGAACCCGCCTTGACTGCAGCCGTTGCGCCTCCTACCAAGTCCTTCAAAGTTTTTTGAAACTTCGGAGGGCTCGTGGCCTACGACGGTCTGGCGGATTTCGTGCGCGTGTTGGAGGAGCAGGGGGAGCTCGTCCGTGTCCGGGCGCGCGTCGATCCGCACCTCGAGCTCGCGGCGATCGCCGATCGCGTGATGAAGGCCGCGGGGCCGGCGCTGCTGTTCGAGAACGTCGCGGCGCCCGGGCGCCCGGCGAGCGCGTTTCCGGTGCTCATCAACGCCTACGGCTCCCACGCGCGCATGTCGCGCGCCCTCGGCGTCGCGGACCTCGACGAGCACGTGCGCGCCATCGAGGCGCTGGTGAAGGCCGTGGCGCCCGGCGGCAAGGGGCGCGTGTTCGGCGATCTCGCGCGCGCCGTCATGGCCTTGCCGGAGCTCGCGCACGTGCTGCCGCGCACGGTCGAGAGCGGCGCTTGCCAGGAGGTCGTCCACCGAGGCGACGCGGTCGACCTCGACGCCCTGCCGATCATGACCTCGTGGCCCAAGGACGGCGGGCCCTTCCTCACGCTGCCGGTCGTGTTCTCGCGCGATCCCGAGTCGGGCGCGCGCAACGTCGGCATGTACCGGATGCAGCGCTTCGACGCGCGCACCACCGGCATGCACTGGCAGATCCACAAGACCGGCGCCCGCCACTTCCGCCGCGCGAAGGAGCTCGGCGTCAGGCTCGACGTCGCGGTCGTGCTCGGCGGCGACCCGAGCTACGCCTACGCCGCGACCGCACCGCTCCCCGACGGCATCGACGAGCTGCTGCTCGCCGGCTTCCTGCGCCGCAAGGGCGTGCGGCTGGTGAAGTGCGTGACCAACGACCTCGAGGTCCCGGCGGACGCCGACTTCGTGCTCGAGGGGTACGTCGACCCCCGCGAGCCGCTGCGCGACGAGGGGCCGTTCGGCGATCACACCGGCTACTACACGCCGGTCGAGCCGTTCCCTGCGTTCCACGTGACCGCCATCACGCACCGCCGCGGGGCCATCTATCCGAGCACCATCGTTGGCCGCCCGCCGATGGAGGACCAGTGGCTCGGCAAGGCGACCGAGCGGCTCTTCCTGCCGCTGTTGCGCCTGCAATTCCCAGAGATCGTCGACATGAACCTCCCGGTCGAGGGGGCGTTCCACAACCTCTGCATCGTCTCGATCGAGAAGACGTACCCGCACCACGCGCGCAAGATCGCGCACGCGATCTGGGGCGCCGGCCAGATGATGTTCACCAGGGCCATCGTCGTCGTCGACGCGGAGGTCGACGTGCACGACCACGAGGAGGTCGCCTGGCGCGTCCTCGCGAACATGGATCCGAAGCGCGATTTCTCGATCGCCGACGGGCCGAGCGACCAGCTCTGCCACTCCGGCGACGTCGCGAACTTCGGCGGCAAGATCGCGATCGACGCGACCCGCAAGTGGCGCGAGGAGGGCTACCAGCGCGAGTGGCCGGAGGCCTGCGGCTCGGACGACGCGACCCTCCGCGGCGTCGCCGAGCGCTGGGCCGAGTACGGCATCCCCGGCGCGCCGGCGTCGCGGTTCGAGGGGGCGCAGGCGCGCGTCGCGAGCCGGCTCCGCAAGCTGTTCGACGCCGCCAAGGAGCTCGCGCGATGACCGATCGTGATCCCAGACCGATCGCCGAAGTCGGGGCCCGCCGCGGTCACGAGGCCGACCACGGCGGCGCGGTGCGCTCGATGTTCGACCGCATCGCGCCGACCTACGATCGGCTCAACCGGCTGATGTCGGGAGGGCTCGACGCGCGCTGGCGGCGTCGCGCCATCGAGCCGATCGCGACGGCTCCGGCTGGCGACCTGCTCGATCTCTGCGCGGGGACGCTCGACTTCGCCGCCGAGCTCGAGCGAACGTACCCCGAGCGACACGTGGTCGCCGCGGATTTCGCGCGCGAGATGCTGGAGCGCGGCGCCGCGAAGGTGAAGCGCGTCGAGACGGTGGTCGCCGACGCGATGGCGCTCCCCTTCGAGAGCGATCGCTTCGCCGCCATCGTCTGCGGCTTCGGCCTGCGCAACCTCGCCGACGTGGACAAGGGGCTCGACGAGGCGACGCGCGTGCTCAAGCCGGGCGGCGTGCTGATCTACCTCGAGCTCTTCCGCCCTCCGGCGGGCGTCCGTGGCGCGACCGTGCGCTTCTTCCACGACGCCGTCGCCAAGACGCTGTTGCCCGCCGTCGGTTCGCTCATCGCCGACGATCGCGAGGCGTACGCGTACCTCGCGCGCTCGATGGCGCGCTTCCTCACGCGAGCGGAGCTCGAGAACAAGCTGCGCGAGCGCGGCTTCGTCGACGTGCGCGGCGAGGACGTCGGCCTCGGGGTCGCCGCGATCGTGCACGGCGTGAACGCGGGGGAAGGGATCGCGTGAAGGCCGCGCCGCGCAAGCTCGTCGTCGGCGTGACGGGCGCCTCGGGCGCGCCGTACGCGCGCGTGCTCCTGGAGGCGCTGGTCGACGCGCGCGCGTCGAGCCGGGCGCGCGGGGCCGGCGCGGCGCGCGAGGCTGGAGCGGTCGGGGAGGTCGGCGTCGTGCTGTCGCGCACCGCCGCGGAGGTGTGGGCGCTGGAGGTCGGCGGAGAGCTGCTCGAGTGGCTGAAGGCGCGCGACCTGCCGGTCTTCTCGGGACGCGACTACTCCGCGCCGTTCGCGAGCGGCAGCGCCGGCTGGCACGCGATGGCGATCGCGCCGTGCTCGATGTCGACGTGCGCCAAGATCGCGCATGGGATCAGCGACGATCTGCTCAGCCGCGCCGCCGATGTGATGCTCAAGGAGCGC
>CAIXWQ010000575.1 GCA_903923175.1 uncultured delta proteobacterium
CCGCGCTCGTCGCCGCCGATCGAGCGGTGCTCGCGTCGCCGCGCTTCGGCGGCAATTCGTTCCTCCCCTCGCGCGTCGCGACCTTCGCGAGCGCGGAGCTCGCGGCGCCGTCGCTCGCGACGCTGCGACGGTCACTCGGGGCGGCGCTCGGTGATCTCGTCGAGGTCGGCGCGCTGGGTGACGTCTCGTCACCGCGTGTCACCGCCCTCGAGCTCCGCGTCCACGTCGAGCCCGACGGCGCCCTCGTCACCGATCCTGGCGCGCCGACGCTGGCCGCGCTCCGCTTCGCGTTCGCGTGGTCGCTCGTGAAGCCGAGCGGGCAGCGCGAAGCCGTGGGCGCGACGAGCGTGCGCGTGCGTCGGACCTGCCTCACCCGAGCCGAAGCGGCGAGCGCGCAGACCGCCTACGCGGCGATGGCCCGCCTCGCGTTCGCGGAGGCGGTGCGGCGCGCGCTCGACCCCGCCGCGGCGCCGTCGCGCGAGTGCGAGTGCTGAGCGGCGAGTGACGCCGGTGTCACTGCGCGGGGCGGGGCTGCTTCGGGCAGGGGCCGGCCGCCGATCCTCGTCATGAACGCGGCGCGGAGCGGGCGTGCCGAAGTCGCAACCCGCAGCTGCGCGCCGGTCCGGCGGATCGCGGCGTCACCTGCGTCACGCGCGTCACGCGCGTCACGCGCGTCACCCGCGTTACCCGCGTCACCCGCGTCACCGGCGTCTCGGTCCGTCACTCGCGTCACCGTCGACGCTCACGTCTCGCGCCGGGCCCCGCCGTCACCGGCCCGCGTCGACACCGACCCTTGGCGAGCGCCGCCGGTTCGTGCGATGTCCAGGGGATGTCGACCACCGGCGAGCGGCTGCGCGGGGTGCTGCGTGTGGCGTGCGAGGACGGCCTCTTCGCGATCCTCGGCACGGGGCCGAAGCTGCTCGAATTCGTGGGCCGCAAGCGCGCCCCGGTCCACGAGGCCATCGCCCGCGGTGACGCGCAGGGCTTCGCGTCACTCGGCAGCGACTGGGACGCTTGGCTCCGGGTCCTGTGTCGGATCACCGCCGGCAGCGCGGCCCCCTGGTACCTGCCGATGCGCGAGGCGGTCGACGACGGCCTGACCCTCGAGCAGGAGCCGACCGGGCTCCGCGCGCTCATCAACTTCGGCCACGCGGCGCACGTCGAGCGAGTGCGGCGCGAGGGGACGATGACCCTCCGCGTGCTGCGCGCCGTCTCTGCCGCCGACGGCCAGCTCGGCCCCGAGGAGCTACAGGCGTTCGAGCTGCTGCTCGCGGCGATGGGGCTCCCCGAGGCCGACACCCGCGTGCTGCTCGCCGAGCCGCCGATCCCGATCGCGTCGATCGAGATCCCTGGCGGGCTCGACCCCAAGCTGGCGCGCTCGATCGTCGCGGGCGCCTGGCAGGCGGCGGTGGCCGACGGGCTCGACGAAGCCGAGCGTCGCGCCATCTTCGAGGTCGCGTCGCGGCTCGGCGTCGACGCCGCGACGGTCGAGCAGCTCGGGCAGGCGGTCGCGAAGTCGATCGACGTGCAGCTGGTCGTCGCCGCGGCGACGGTCGACGCGGTCCGCTACGTCCTCGCGCCGTTCGCCGACGAGCACACCCGGCCGCTGATCCGCGCGTGCGTGGCCCTCGCGACGCCGCCGAAGGGGCGCGCCGAGGCGC
>CAIXWQ010000576.1 GCA_903923175.1 uncultured delta proteobacterium
CACCTCCCCGGCCGTGCTGGCAGCGCCGCTCGCCGTCTGCGCGGTAGGTGCTTCGGAGGTGCTCAGCTGACGCCCGAAGGGACCGCGATCCGATGCTTGTTTGCCCGCGCGATCGTGCTCTGTCGGCGCGGGTTCGATTCCCATGTGTTTCCGCAATTTCTCAATGTTTTTGGTCAATTCTTGCCCGCTTGCCCGCCGGTTTGCCCGCCGGTGAGGGCGGCGGCGCGGACACTTCTGCGTCGTCGCCGAGCAGGCTCGCGGGCAGGGCGGGGAAGACGTCGCTGCGCGTGAAGGTGCGGCGGAGCAGCGCGGCCGATTGCACGTAGTGCTTGGTCCTCTCGACGTCGGAGTGGCCGGCGCGCGCAACGATCGTCAGCAGGTCGTCGCCGCGCGCGGCCATCCACGTGATCCCGCTGGTCCGGCAGTCGTGCGCCTCCATCGCTTCGCGTGCGGGCTCGCCGGGCTTCGAGCGGTGGTGCAGCTCGTGGCGCTCTACGCCCGCCGCCATCAGGTCACGGCGGAGCGTCCGCGCGATGCTGGTCGGGTGGCCGAGCTTGCCGGTCACGCGCCCCTTCCCCTTCGACTCCTTGTGCATCGCGCGGAGCAGCGGCACGAGCGCGGGCTCGATGTCGGCGGTGCATCGCGCAGTGCCGTTCTTCGGCGTCTTCGGCTGATCGTTCCGCTCGCGATCGATCGAACGCTGGATCGTGTACGTCTCGTTTTCGAGGTCGATGTCCGGCCACTCCAGGGCCTCGGCCTCGCCTGGCCGCAAGTACATGTAGACCGAGATCGCCCACGCGCGCCGGCGGCGGATCGGCACCGTGCGGCACGAGACGAGCGCGAGGAATTCCTTCGGGTAGAGGAAGACCTTCTTCGTCTTCACCCCGCGCACGGGCGGCGCCACCTCGCGCGTCGGATCGTCGTCGCGGGCCCGCAGGCCGGTGCGCGTGCTCCCTCTCGGCCCGGCGTACTTCGTGAACGCGGAGGTGATCGTCCCCCAGATGTTCGTCGCGCTCTTCCAGCGGATCTGGCCGCTGTCGACGGCGTCGTCGAGCTTGGCGACGAGCTGCCGGAGATCCGCCGAGGTGACCTTGGCCATCGCGAGCCTGCCGATCGCCGGCTCGATCCAGTTCTCGAAGTTGCTGCGGTACTGCCCCGTCGAGCCTCCGTGCGCGCGGCGGTAGTCGAGCCAGCGCTTGAACCAGCCGCGCACGCTCTCGCCGCCCTCGGTCGGCGAATCGATCGTCCAGCCCTCGCGCTTCGCCTTCGCGGCGAGAGCCCCGGCTTTCGCTTCGGCCGTGGGACGCGCGTCGCGCGGGATGCCAGGCATGGAGACCCACGGCCTCGGCGGCTCGCGCTTCTTGCCGTCGGCAGGCGCCTCGTCGTCGGGGAGCGCGTAGCGGATGCGGGCGCGCCACTCACCCGTCTGCTCGTCGCCGAACCACTTCACCTGACCGCGCGGCTCGGAGGTCGGCGACGCCGGCATCACCTTCTTCTTCGTCGTCTTCTTCTTCGAACCGATCATCGCTTCCTAGGCTTCGCTCCGACCGAGGCGAGCATCTCGTCGTCCGACGGTGTCGAGGGGAGCGCGGCTCGCGCCGCGGACACGCGCGGTCGAGCGGAGCGCTCCAGCCAGGCGAGCCACGCGCTCGGGGTGACGACCTCCGAGTAGCCGGTGCGAGTGACGGGGAGGCCGGCCCGTAGCGCGCGCTTGAATGCGCGCTCGCTGGTCTGCGGCGGGAGGCACCCGAGCGAGAAATAGAGCGGGACGCGCTCCGGCGGCGGGCTTGCCGTCGCGCGCGCGTGCTCGTCGCTCCGCCGTCCCCACGCGGCCCCGCCGTCGGCGGTGACCGGCGTGGGCCTCACCTCCGTGGGCATCCATCGCTCTGGCCTCCGGTCGTCGCCCGCGGGCGCTCGTGCCGCGCCGAGCGCTCCTCTCGTGTGTCGGCGTTCGGCGCCTCTTGTTACCGACAACGCTGCGCCCGACGCGCCCGGCTCCTCGACCTCGACCGATCGCACCCGACCGGCGAACGCATCGCGCATTTGGCTGGCCGCTTCGACCGAGATGACGAACGCGCCCGCGTGCCCGCGCTCGGGCGTGCGCTCGCGCGCGTCCCTCGCGGGGGCGAGCGCGGGCGTGCCCCCGCGCGCGTTTCGCGCGGGCGCAGGCGCCGGGGCAAGCGTGGGC
>CAIXWQ010000577.1 GCA_903923175.1 uncultured delta proteobacterium
CGCCCCGGCGGCCGCCGGCGCAGGCTGACGACACTGAGCACCCCCGGCGGGGGTGCACGTAGAGCCGGCGACGCGAGCCGACGCACGCACGCCCCCCCTGGAGCGCGCACGCGTCGCGCGTTCAGTGGAAGAGCGTGACGCCCATCGTGACCACCAGCAGGTGGAGCGTCGTCAGCGTGAGGAGCGCGGCGCGCTCGCCGTTCGAGAGGGTGTCGAGGAACCTTCGCACGCACCGAGAACGCCCGGCGCGCGTCGCGGCATTCCCGGACCACTTCGAGGGGCCCCTCGCTCCGTTCGAGCCCGCTCGGCGCGCGCGCCGGCGCACAAAACGGCGAGGGGCCCCGGCGACGAACGCGCCCGAGCCCCGGCAGCCATCGCGTCTCTGCGCGTTACTTCAGCAGCCAGCCGAACAGCGCGCGCTTGAGCGTCTCGCGGCCGACCACGGCGATCGACTCGACCAGCGGGATCTCCTTCGGGCAGACCTCGACGCAGTTCTGCGCCTTGCCGCAGTCGGCGACGCCGCCCTCGCCCGCGATCGCGTCGAGGCGCTCGGCGGCGTTCATCTTCCCCGACGGGTGCAGGTTGAAGAGGCGCACCTGGCTGATGGCGAACGCGCCCATGAACGGCGAGCTGTCGTTCACGTTGGGGCAGGCCTCGACGCAGCAGCCGCAGGTCATGCAGCGCGAGAGCGGGTAGGTCTCTTCCTGCGTCTCGGGCGCCTGGCGCGGGCCCGGGCCGAGGTTGTGCGTGCCGTCGAGGAAGATCCAGGCCTTCACCTTCTTGAGGGCCTCGAACATGCGCGAGCGATCGACGATCAGGTCGCGCACGAGCGGGAACTTGGTCATCGGCTCGATCGTGACGACGTTGCCGCCGTCCTTGGTGAGCGAGTCGATCATCGTGCTGCACGCCTGCCGCACGCGACCGTTGACCACCATCGAGCAGGAGCCGCAGACCTCTTCGAGGCACGCCTGCTCCCACACGACCGGCGACGTCGTCTTGCCGTCGCGGGTCTTCGGGTTCCGCTGGATCGCCATCAGCGCGCTGATGACGTTCATCTGCGGCTCCCACGGGACGTCGAACTCCTCCCAGTGGGAGTCGCCGGCGCCGCCGCGCTTGATCTTGAAGGTGATCGTCTTGCCTTCGGCCATGGTGTGCTCTCTCTCGACGGGAATCCCCGCTCCCTTGCGGTCGCGGAACGCAGCAGGTGCGACGGAAGGGTGACTAAGCCTTGGCGGCTTCTTCGGCGGGCTTGGGCGCGGCGGTCGGATCGGCCGCGTTGGCGGCCTTCTTCTTCGTGTAGTCGCGCTTGCGGAGCGCCATCAGCGAGATGTCGACCTGGTCGGTCACGTGCACGCGCTGGCCGGCGAGCGAGTAGTCGAACTCACGGATGAACTCGACCTTCGAGCGCCCGCCCTCGCGACCGCCCCACTTGGCGAGCGTCGAGCGCAGCCAGTTCTGGTCGTCGCGGCCGATCGGGTGCGTCGCGTCCTTGTTCTTGTCGTCGTAGTCGGGCTTGTAGTGCGCGCCGCGGCACTCGTTGCGGGCGAGGGCCCCTTCGGCGATGACGCGCGCGAGGATCAGCATGCCCTCGAGGTGGCGCATGAACGGGACGGCCTGGTTGGCCTTCGCCGAGCTGTCGACCACGGCGACGTTCTTGTAGCGCTCCTCGAGCTCGCCGATCTTCTCGATGACCTTCTCGAGCACCGGGTTGTGGCGCTCGATGGTGACGTCGCGGAGCATCATCTCGCCGAGCTCCTTGTGGAGCCCGTACGGGTTCTCGTCGCCGTCCTTGCTCGCGAGCTCGTCGTACTTCTTCTGCTCGGCCTTCTCGGCCTTGGAGAAGAGCGACTCGGGGAGATCGAACGCCGAGCGATCGAGGTTGTCGACGTAGCTCGCGATGGCGGGGCCGGTGACCATGCCGCCGTAGATCGTCGAGAGCAGCGAGTTGGCGCCGAGGCGATTTCCGCCGTGGTACTGGTAGTCGCTCTCGCCGACGTTGTAGAGGCCGGTGATGTTCGTCGCGTGGTTGCGCGGCGAGCCGTGCTTCAGCGAGCCGCGCTCGTCGCGCTCGAAGTCGACCCACATGCCGCCCATCGAATAGTGGACGGCCGGGAAGACCTTCATCGGGTTGTGGTAGGGCGAGACGCCGACGAACTTCTCGTAGATCTCGAGGATGCCGGCGAGCTTCTTGCGCAGCATCGCCTCGGGGATGTGCGTGAGGTCGAGGTAGACCTCGTTGCGCCCCATGATGCCGGCCTTCTCGCCGTAGCAGACCTTGAAGAGCTCGCGGCTCGCGACGTCGCGCGGGACGAGGTTCTTGTAGAGCGGGTACTTGTCCTCGAGGAAGTAGCGGCGATCCTTCTCCGGGATCTGCATCGGATCGCGCTTGTCCATCGCGTCCTTGGGGACCCAGATGCGGCCGCCCTCGCCACGCGCCGACTCGCTGATCAACCGGAGCTTGTCGGCGCCCGGGATGGCGGTCGGGTGGATCTGGATCAGCTCGCCGTTGCCGTAGATGGCGCCCTGCTTGTAGGCGATGGCGTTGGCGATGCCGGTGTTGATCGTCGAGTTGGTGGAGCGGCCGAAGACGATGCCGGGGCCGCCGGTGGCGAGGCACACGGCGTCGGCGGCGAACCCGCGGATCTCCATCGACTTGAGGTCCTGCGCGACGAGGCCGCGGCAGGTCCCCTCGTCGTCGAGGACGAGCTGGACGAAGTCCCAGAACTCGAACTTGCGGACCATCTTCTCGCCGGGGATCGCCACGCCCTGCGCGTCTTCGACCCCTTGGGTCTCGAAGCGGCGGACCTGCTCGTCGAGGGCGTAGAGCAGCTGCTGCCCGGTGGTCGCGCCGGCGAAGGCGGTGCGGTGATAGAGCGTGCCGCCGAAGCGACGGAAATCGAGGAGCCCTTCGGGCGTGCGGTTGAAGGGCACGCCCATGCGGTCGAGCAGGTGCACGATGCCGGGGGCCGCTTCGGCCATGCCGAGACACGGCGGCTGCTGGGCGAGGAAGTCGCCGCCGAGGACCGTCTCCTCGAAGTGCACGCGGGGCGAGTCGCCTTCGCCCTTCGTGTTGACGCTGGCGTTGATGCCGCCCTGCGCACACACGCTGTGCGAGCGCTTCACCGGCACGAGCGAGAAGAGATCGACGGGGACGCCCGCCTCGCAGAGCTTGATGACGGTCATCAGACCGGCCAGCCCACCGCCGACGACGGCGACGCGACGGACCTTCCCGCTCGAGGTGGTGCAGACGTACTTGGAGCCGGCCATCTTTCGTCCTTCGTGCGCGGGGCGCCCGACGCCAAGAGGGGCGGCGGCGGGATCGCGCGTCAGCGCGGATCGCTACGACATCGGTGGGGGGTCGCCAAGATCGAGCGTGATCGGGGAGATGGGGTGCGCCGTGCGCCGCGCCAAGCGTGTACGGGGTGCGCGTATCGCCCGCGGCTCGTCCGTTCGCGGGGGCGAGCGCGCGACGCTTTCCTTCGCTCCGTTCGCCCCGACTCTGCCGCCCGCGCCGCTGGTGGCGGAGCGCCGATGCTGGCGGAGCGCCGACGGTTCGGCTGGGGATCGGCAGGGGAAGGGGGCATGCCCGTCGCGGTGCTAGCGTTCCTACCCGATGCGGGCGGGCGAGATCGTCGCGGAGCGCTTCCGCATCGAGCGGGTCGCGGCGCGCGGCGCGAGCGGGGTCGTGCTCGCGGCCATCGACCAGACCTCCGGCGCGCGCGTCGCGCTCAAGCTGCTGCTCGGCGAGCTCGAGGAGGCCTCGGTCTCGCGCTTCGACGTCGAGACGGCGGCGCTGCGGCGGCTCGAGCACCCGGCCGTGGTCCGCTACGTCGCGCACGGCCGGCTGGAGGGCAACGGCGCCTACCTCGCGATGGAGTGGGTCGACGGGGGCTCGCTCTCGCAGCGCCTGCGCAGCCGCGGCCTCTCGGGGCGCGCCTCGCTCGCCATCGCGCGCCGGCTGGCCGAGGGGCTCGCGGCCGCGCACGCCGCAGGGATCGTCCACCGCGACGTGAAGCCGGGGAACGTGCTGCTCGCGAAGGACGACGTGTCCGCCGCGAAATTGGCCGACTTCGGCATCGCGCGGCTCGGCCTCGGCTCGACGGTGACCACCGCCGGGACCTGGGTCGGCACGCCGCGCTACATGCCGCCCGAGCAGGTGCGCGACGCGCGCAAGGTCGACGGGCGCGCGGACGTCTTCGCGCTCGGCTGCGTGCTCTTCGAGTGCCTCACCGGGCGCAACGCCTTCCCCGGCGACGACGCGGCGACCACGCTCGCGCGCATCCTGCTGCACGAGCGCGTGCGGCTCTCGACCGTGCGGCCCGAGCTCCCGGAGGAGCTCTCGACGCTGATCGCGGCGATGCTGGCGCGCGAGGCGCGCGATCGCCCGAGCGCGGCCGAGGTGGTCGACGCGCTCGCGCAGCTTATCGCGAGCGACGAGGCCTCGCTCGAGCTCGAGGCGCCGACGCTCGGCAGCGTGCACGAGCCGGCGCCGACGCTGGGCGCCGAGACGATCCTCGAGGTGGCGCGCACGCTCGAGCCTTCGCGTGAGGCGCGTGAGGCGCGTGAGCCCGCCGAGACGCCGACCGCGCCGGGCGCGAGCCGCCGCGTGCCGCCCCCGGAGACGCCGACGATCGGGCGCGACGCGGAGCTCGAGTCGCTGGCGCGGGCGCTCCAGGCGAGCGGCGCGGGCGGGGCGAGCGGGGCGCTGGTGCTCTGGGGCGGGCCGGGGATCGGCAAGACGCGCCTCGCGATCGAGCTGGCGCAGCGCATGGTGAGCGCGACGGCGGAGACCGCGCTGTGCGATCTCGGCGAGGCTCGCGACGAGCCCGCGATGCTCGACGCGGTGGCGCGCGCGCTCGACCGGCCGCGCGCGCGCGGC
>CAIXWQ010000578.1 GCA_903923175.1 uncultured delta proteobacterium
AGATCGTCACGCGTGCCGAGCGCGAGCCCCTCGGCGCGCGCGCGCGCGACCTCGGCGTCGACGGCCCGATCGAGCGGGCTCGGCGGTGCGCTGGCCGACGCCGAGCCCGCGACGCTCGTGGAGGGGACGCTCGACGACGAGGCGCCCGCGCCGCTCGCCCCCCCGCCCTCGCGGGGGTGCAGCGCGGGGGCGCACGCGGCGTGGATCACGGCGAGGCCGAGCGCGGCGCCGACGATGCGGAGCGAGGCGCCGAGCCGCGAGCGAGCTGCCGACACGAGCGCGCCGCCTCTCTGCTCGCTAGCGAGCGCTCGCCGCGGCCGGCGGCTTCGCCTCGCCGCGCTTGCCGGACTGGCCGAGCAGGTAGGCGATCACGCCGACCGACACGACGATGACGAGCAGCGCCGCGAGCGGCGGCCGGGCCGAACGCTTGCGGGTCGAAGGGGCCGGGGTCGACGCCGACGCCGAGGGGGGGACCGGCGAGTGGCGCGCGGCGGCGGGCGGCGACGACGACGGCGCGACGACGTCGGGCGAGCTCGGGCTGCGCCCCGTGACGACGGTCTTCATGGGCGTCATCGGCCCCGCCGGAGGGAACGGCGTCAGCATCGGCGGAGGCGTCAGCACGACCTGGCCGCGCTCGGCCGCGGGGGCGGCGACGGCGTACGCGAGCCCCTGCGCGAACGCCTCGGCCGTCTGGAAGCGGGCGTCGGGCTCGCGCGTGAGCGCCTTCGCGAGCCAGGCGTCGATCGCCGGCGAGAGCTCCGGCACGAGGGTCGACGGGGGCGGGATCGGCGCGCTGTGGATCGCGAGCGTCAGCGCCGCGAAGTTGGTCATCTCGAACGGGAGTCGACCGGTGAGCGTCTGGAACGCGACCACCCCGAGCGACCAGAGATCGGAGCGGCGATCGGCGTTGCGCGCGCTCAGCGACTGCTCGGGGCTCCAGTAGTACGGCGTGCCGACCAGCATGCCGGTGGAGGTCATGCGGACCTTCTGCGCGGTGCCGACGGCGAGCCCGAAGTCGAGCAGCTTCACCCAGACGCCGCCGCCCGGCACCTCCTCGAGGAAGATGTTCTCGGGCTTGATGTCGCGATGGACGATGCCGACGTCGTGCGCGCGGCCGAGCGCGTGCGCCGTCTGCGCGATGATGGTGGCGACCATCGCGGCGGGGAGGCGCTTCTGCTCCTCGAGCAGCTTGCCGAGATCGCGCCCGTGCAGGAGCTCCATGACGATGTAGGGCAGACCGCCGGGCGCGATGCCGTGGCCGTAGGTGCGCACGACGTGAGGGCTGTCGACCTGGCGGGCGGCCTCCGCCTCGCGCTCGAAGCGCACGCGGCTCTGCTCGTCGCCGACCCACTCGGCCGCGAGGAGCTTGACGACGTAGCGATGGCCGGAGGTGCGATCCAGGGCGACCCAGATCTTCCCCAGGCCCCCTTCGCCGAGCTCTCGCTCGAGCTCGAGCGAGTCGTTGATGGGCGTGCCCGCGACGAGGTCGGTCATGCGCGTCGGCGAGCGTATCGCGCGCCGACGCGGATCACACCGTGCGATCGACCAGGGGCCGCGAGATGCGCCGCGATCGACGCGGGGATGGCGCATCTCACCGAGTACGATGAGGTCCTCCACCGGCGGCCGCCTGCTGGGCGTCGCGCTCGGCTGCACGCTGATCGCCGCGGCGAGCGGCGTGGGCTGCGACGATCCGCGCGCCCCGATCGATCCCGACGGGCGTCGCCCCCGCGATCTCGCCGACGAGGCGGCGACCGCGCAGGCGAGGCTCGGCGCCGTGCACCTGGGCGCCCTGCTGGCGGCGACCGCGGGCGTGACCGTGGAGGAGGCCCCCGGGGTCCTCGAGCGCTGGCTCGGGCGCTCCGCGCCGGGTCGGACGCTGCTCGCGCGCTGGGCCCGGACGTCGACCGGCGAGCTCGATCTCGATCACGCGCCGGTCGCGGCGCACGAGGTCCGCGCCTCGCTCGATCACCCCTCGCGCGCGCAGTGCGGCGAGATGCTGGTGCTGTTGCGCGGCGCGGGCCCGCCTTCGGTGCGCGTGCGGCTGCCGCTGCCGGCGAGCACCCGCGCCTGCCGCGCCGCTCGGACCCACGGCCTCGACGCCGCGCTCGAGGGGCCCGCAGTCTTCGACGCGCTCGACGAGGCGATCGCGGCCGGGCGCGCGCTCGACACCACCGCCGCCGCGCCGTGACCGTGACGTAGAGCGCGCGCGTCGCGCGCGTCGCGAACGCACCCCCATTCGAATCGCGTATCGGCCCCGCGATCACGCACCGCGCGATTGCGAGCGCGCGAACCTTGCTCGTACGTTCGGCCGGGGTTCGAGCGCCCGTGGCCGACGGCCGCGAGGCGAACGGGGGGAACGATGCGAACGAAGCTCCAGGCTTGTATGAGCGTGCTGATCGCTGGCTGTTCTTCGACGGCGGCGTCGACGCCCACGCCCGACGCGAGCGTCGCCGGGCCCGCGCCGGGGCTCGCCGCCGATCCGCTCGACGCGTTGCGCGCCTCGGGCGAGCTGCGCGGGCTGCTCGCGCGCGCCGATCGGCCGCGCGTCGGCGAGCCGATGAGCGAGCGAGCGCCGAGCCGGCTCGCGCGCCCGCACGTGGACGTGACGCTGCCCACCCACGCCGCTGGCGCGGTGCACCTGGAGGTCACGCGCGACTTCTTCCTCGACGTGTCCGCGACGACGGCGGGCGCGGTCGACGTCCCCGCAGAAGCGGGCGAGCACGCGGTGGTCTACCGCGGCGCTGCGCCGGGCACCGACGTCGTGCACCTCGCGGCGCTGGCCTCGGGCGAGGCGCGCTTCGAGGAGCTGCGCGTGCTCGCGGACCGCGGCGCGCCGAGGAGCGTGCGCTACCGCGTGACGACGGGCGCCGCGGTCTCGACGCTGAGGCAGACCGGCGAGATCGTCGAGGCGCTCGACGGGCGCGAGCGCGCCTGGCTGCGCATGCCGGCGGCCTTCGTGATCGACGCCCACGGCGCGCGCGTCGCCGCGCACGCGACGCTCTCGGGCGGCGGGCACGACTTCCTCGTGGAGGTCTCGTTCGACGACGCCGGGCTCGCGTACCCGATCGTGCTCGATCCCGCGTGGCTCGCGACCGGGGCGATGGCCTACGGGCGCGTCGGCCCGGCGACGGCGACGCTGTGGGACGGTCGCGTCTTCGTCGCCGGCGGGAGCTCCGACACCAGCTTCTCCGCGCACGCGCTGAACTCGACGGAGATCTACGACCCGACCACCGGGACGTTCACGCTCGGCCCGACGATGTCGATCGGGCGCGCCGCGCTCGGCGCAGCGACGGGCGGCAAGCGCGTGCTCGTGGCCGGCGTCTTCGACACGAGCGTCACGAGCGTCGAGGTCTTCGACTTCTCGACGGTCACCAACGGCGCGCCCGTCGCGGGGGTGCCGGCGATGGCGTACAGCCGCGTCTTCCCGCTCGTCGCGTCGCTCGCCGCGGCGGGCGGGCAGAAGGTCCTGGTCGCCGGCGGAGCGAATTCGAACACCACGACCCGGACCGACGGCGAGCTCTACGACCTCGCCCCGGCCACCCCGACCAAGGCGCCGATCGGCAGCGCGCTCGGGGCCGGCGCCGACAACCACGCGATCGCGCTGACCAAGGGATTCTCGGCGGGCGACGCCCAGGTGCTCATCGTCGGCGCGACCACGGCGACGTACCTCTACGACGCGACCAACAACCAGTTCTCCTCCGCGGGCACGATGTCCGTGCCGCACTGCTTCGGCGCCGTCACGCAGCTCGGGAGCGGCAACGTGCTGGTCGCGGGCGGCTTCACGGCGGTCCCGGGCTCGTCGACGTGGACCTGCTCCGGCAGCCCGACGAACATCGTGGAGCTGTACTCGTACGCCTCGAAGAGCTGGTCGGTGCTCACCGGGACGCTCCCCAAGCCGGTCGGGTACCCGGCCGCCACGACGATCCCGGCGTTCGGCACGGCGCCCGCGGTCACGCTGCTCGCGGGCGGCTCGACGAACCTGAGCGGGAGCCCGGGCGTCAACTCCGTGCAGGCCGTCAACGAGGCGACGGGGTCGCTGACTGCGTATGGGGCGCTCTCCGTGCCGCGGGTCTTCCCCGCGATGGTGGGCCTCTCGGACGGCACGGCGCTCGTCCTCGGCGGTGCGCCCGACAACGCCGCGATGCTCGGGCTGCCCACGGCCGAGCGGAGCGGCGCGGGGCTCGCGCAGGCCACGACGTGCACCGGTTCGGGTCAGTGCGCGAGCGGCTACTGCGTCGACGGCGTCTGCTGCGACACGGCGTGCAACGGCGCCTGCCAGGCGTGCGGCGAGCCCGGCAGCGTCGGCACGTGCGTCACGGTCTCGGGCGCCCCGCGCGGCGCGCGGACGAGCCTCTGCAACAGCGGCAGCACCGGCGATCCCAAGTGCGGCTGGCAGTGCGACGGCGTCACCCCGGGCGCGTGCACCTTGGCGACCAACAAGACGGTGTGCGCGATCGCGGTCTGCTCGGCGAGCGGCCAGTACTCGACGCCCGTGACGTGCCCCGGCGGCGGGAATGCCTGCGGCGCGCCCGTGCTCTCGAGCTGCGCGCCGTACGGCTGCACGCTCGGCGGGTGCAAGACGAGCTGCACCAGCGACACCGACTGCGTCGGCGGCGGCCACTGCGACACGACGGTGCCCCCGGGCGTCTGCCGGCCCAACCCCGCCACGGTCGCGAACGGCGCGCCGGCGACTTCGGCCTCGCAGTGCAAGAGCGGTTTCCTCGCCGACGGCGTCTGCTGCGCGACCGCCTGCACCGGCGCGTGCACCTCGTGCTCGATCTCGGGCTCGGTCGGCACGTGCACGCCCATCGCCGACGGCCTGCGCGATCCGCACGGCAGCTGCGCGGTGGGCGCGTGCTCGCGGTGCAAGGCGGGCGCGTGCGCGATCGCGTCGAGCGGAACGGCGTGCGGCGTCACCGCCTGCACCAACGCGACGCTCACGACCGCGGGGACCTGCAACGGCACGAGCGCGCTCTGCCAGACGACGCCGGCCACCGCCTGCCCGGGGCTCTTCGGCTGCAGCGCCGACGGCGCGCACTGCAACACGCTCTGCGCCTCCAACGCCGACTGCGCGGCCGGCGTCACCTGCGACACCTCGAGCGGCCACTGCGGCGTACCCGTCGACGCCGGGGCCGACGCGCCCCCGAGCACCGACGGCGGCGTCGACGCTGCCGAGACGACCCCCGACACGGGCGCCGCGGATCTCGGCGTCGCCGACGCGATCTCCCCCGCGCCCTTCACGACGCCGACCGTCGCCGCCGCCGCCGTGCGCTGCGTGCGCAACGCCGACTGCTCGACCGGTCACTGCGTGGAGGGGGTGTGCTGCGACACCGCGTGCGACGAGCCGTGCCACTCGTGCGCGCTGCTGCCGACGCTGGGCAAGTGCACCGTGGAGCCCCTCGGCACCGACCTACGCAACAGCTGCGGCCCCTCGCTCTCGTGCCTCGGCACCTGCGACGGCAACGGGAGCTGCATCGGCGCGGGCCCCGGCTCGATGTGCGCACGGAGCCGCTGCACCACGACGTCGTCGGGCGTCGGCCCGGCGTACTGCGCGAACGCCGGGAGCAGCTGCGACGTCGCGAACGTCGGCGCGTTCGATTGCTCGCCCTTCGTCTGCGTCTCCGCCTTCGGCGCCTGCGCGACGACGTGCGTGACGAGCGACGACTGCGCCAACGGGTTCATCTGCGACGTCACCGCCGGCAAGTGCGTGACGCCGGCGGCGGGCGCGGCCCCTTCGAGCGGCGGCTGCGCGGTCTCGCCGACCGGCGAAGCGGGCGGCGCGCCGATCACGATGGGGGCGATGGCGACGCTGCTCGCGGTGCTCGCGGGCGCCGCCGCGCGCCGATCGCGCCGATCGCGCTGATCGCGCGCTGGACCGGACCGCTCGGACAGGTCCCCTGCTGGCTTGATTGCCAGTCCGCAAAATCGGCTCTTCGTGCATCCATTGCGCAAGCGATTGGAGGGAACTTCCTGCTTTGACGTCCTTGGAAGCCAGGCACGAACATGAGCGATGACGCGCGCGCGACTCCCGGTCCTCGTCACGCTCGCTTGCGCTTCGTGCTCGTCGTCGGAGGCCCGCGAGCCCGGCGAGCTCGCCGCTCGCGCGACGGAGGCTCCGCCCGCGGCGATGGCGTCGGCCACGTCCGCCACGTCGACCGACGGCGCGGAGCGCGTGCTCGCGCCGCTGCGCGCGCTCGGAACTTCGCTCGGTCGCGGCGGCCACCTCGCGCGTGACGTCGCAGGGTTCCGGCTGCTGGGCGCGGCCTCCGTGAACGCGGCCGGCGCGCCGCGCCCCGCGTTGCAGATCACTCTCCCGGCGCGGGCGAACGCGCCGATGCGCCTCGTCGGCGCGGGGAGCGACGTGTGGATCGAGCTGACCGCGGAGAGCTCGCGGCCCGTCGAAGGGCGCGTCGCCGAGGGGGCCGTGGTGTTCGAGGCGGCCGAGCCCGACACGGACGTCGTGCTGGTCGCCGGGCCCGCGTCGGCCGAGGAGCTGCGCGTCCTGCGCACGCCGCACGCCACCACGACGGCGCGTCACCAGCTGCGCGCGGGGCCGGGCGTCTCGGCGGTGCGCCTGCGCGACGGGCGCGTCGAGGTGCTCGATGCGCGCGGGGTCGTGCGGCTCGCGAGCGCGCCGACCTACGCGATCGACGCGGCGGGGGTGCGCCGCGAGGGGACGACGCGACTCGCGTCGGCTGCCGGTCCGCGCGATCCGCGCGCGTTCACGCTCGAGACGTCGATCGACACGACGGGGCTCGCCTTCCCGATCGCCGTCGATCCCGCGTGGAGCGCCGGGGGCGCCATGCTCGTCGCGCGCTCGTATCACGTGGCGGCGCCGCTCCCCTTCGGCAAGGTGCTGGTCGCGGGCGGGCTCGCCGGCGTGGGCGGCCCCGCCGCGCTGTCGTCGGCGGAGATCTACGACGCCGCGACGAACACGTGGCGCGCGGCCGCGCCGATGCACGAGCTGCGCAGCCTCGCGGTCGCGGCGGCGCTGCCGAGCGGCAAGGTGCTCGTCGTCGGCGGGAGCCAGAGCAGCGCGCCGACGACCGCGTCGTCGACCACCGAGCTCTACGACCCGACGACCGACGCGTGGGCCTTCGGCCCTCCGATGTCGACGCCGCGCACCTTTCACGCGGCGGCGATCGTGGCAGGCGGCAAGGTGCTCGTCGTGGGCGGGTACACGCCCGGCACGACGGTCTCGTCGGCCGAGCTCTACGACCCCGCGACCAACGCCTGGACGATCGTGGCTTCGATGCTCCAGCAGCGCACGCGCGCGGCCGCCGTGACGCTGTCGACGGGCAAGGTCCTCGTGGCCGGCGGGTACGACGACACCGGCCACATCTCGGCGCGCACCGAGACCTTCGACCCCGCGAAGGGGACGTGGACGCCGACCATCCCCATGGCGATGGGGCGCGTGCAGTTCGCGCTGCTCTCGCTCGGCGCCGGCAGGGCGCTGGCGCTCGGCGGCCACGCCGCGACCTACCTCTCGAGCGCCGAGATCTTCGACGCGGCGACGAACGCGTGGTCGTCCGGCGGCGCCACCGCGGCCCCTCGCGACGCGGCGGTCGGCGTCGTCCTCGGGGCCGGCAAGGTCGTGGTCGCGGGCTCCGGCGCGGCGACGGCGGAGCTCTTCGACGTGGCATCGGGCGCCTGGATGCCCGCCGGGAGCACCGACGCTCGCTTTGGGCCGACCGTCACGCTGCTCGCCCCCGGCGAGGCGCTGGTCGCGGGCGGCGCCCCGACGCCGACCTCCGCGCTCTTCGCGCTGCAGGCGCTCGGCGCCACGTGCGGCGCGCCCGGCGAGTGTGCCTCGGAACTCTGCGTCGACGGCGTCTGCTGCGACGCGCCCTGCGGCTCGGCCTGCGCGGCCTGCGACGTCGGCGGCAAGGTCGGCACCTGCTCCGCCGTCTCCGGCGGGCCGCCACACGGCGCGCGGACGTGCGGCGCCTACGCGCGCTGCACCGCCGGCGCGTGCGCGACCGCCTGCGCGCTCAGCGCCGAGTGCGCGGTCGGCGACTACTGCGCCGCGGGCAAGTGCGTCCCGCGGCGCACGAACGGCCTAGGCTGCGCCGAAGGCGGCGACTGCCTCAGCGGCGTCTGCGTCGACGGCGTGTGCTGCGACGACGCCTGCGCCTCGCAGTGCGCCGCGTGCGACGTGCCGGGGAGCTTCGGCACCTGCACGCCGGTCGACGGCCCACCCCACGGCGCGCGCGCGGCGTGCGTCGGCGTCGCGCCAGGGGCCACCTGCGGCATCCGCTGCGACGGCGTCGACGTCGCGGCCTGTCACTACCCGACCGCGAGCACGGCGTGCGGCGAGGGGAGCTGCTCGGCGTTCGTCGAGCGGCGCGTCAGCGCCTGCGGGGGCGCCGGGCTCTGCACCGACACCGCGAGGTCGTGCGGCGCCTACGGCTGCGGCGCGACGACCTGCAAGCTCACCTGCGCGAGCGCGGGCGACTGCGCGCCGGGCTTCTACTGCAAGGGGACGGCCTGCGTGGCGATCGAGGGGCTCGGCGCCCCCTGCGCCACCGGCGCGACCTGCACCACGGGCGCGTGCGTCGACGGCGTCTGCTGCGCGGCCGCGTCGTGCGGCGGGGGGAGCACCTGCGCCTCGACGGCCGCCCCGGGGCGCTGCGCGAAGCGCGACGGAGCGGCGTGCTCGGTGTCCGACGAGTGCGGCAGCGGTCACTGCGTCGACGGGTTCTGCTGCGAGTCGGCCTGCGCGGGGCAGTGCGAGGCGTGCGACGGCAGCACGGCGGGCAAGTGCGTCGGCGTCACGGGCGCGCCGCACGGCGCCCGCGCGGCGTGCGACGACGGCGGGAGCGAGCCGTGCAAGGCGCTGCAGTGCGACGGCGCCAAGGACGCGACCGGCTGCACCGCGTTCGCGGCCGGCGCGGCGATCACCTGCCAGGCGCCCGCGTGCAGCATCGCGAGCTTCACCGGGTCGTCGAGCTGCGACGGCGCGGGGAGCTGCAGCGCGCCGCAGAGCACCTCCTGCGTGCCGTTCGTCTGCGACGCGAAGGGTTGCCTCTCGGCGTGCACCGACGACGCGCAGTGCGCCGACGGCTACGCGTGCGCGGCGCCGGCCTGCGTGCCGCGGGCGGCGAATTGCAGCGCGGATCAGCTCAGCTCGATCCCCGTCGCGGGCGCACCGCAGGGCTGCGCGCCGTACCGCTGCGACGCCAAGACGGGCGAGTGTCGCAAGGGGTGCGCCTCCTCGGACGACTGCGCGCCCAGCGCGGCCTGCGATCTCGGCGTCGGTCGCTGCGTGGCGTCGGTGGAGACGAACGACGGCGGCGGCTGCGGGCTCGCGCGGCCTGGCGCATCCTCGGGCGCACCGCGCGGGGCGGGCGCGTGGA
>CAIXWQ010000579.1 GCA_903923175.1 uncultured delta proteobacterium
CAGATCGAGGGTCACGTACGCGAAGCCGTGGCGCTTGCCCGCCTCGACCATCTTCTCGCGCACCCCCGGCTCGACGGTGCGGGCGATCTCGGCGACGTCGAGCTCGATGCGCGCGATCTTGTCGTGCCAGCGCACGCGCAGCTGCCGGAAGCCGAGGGCCTTCAGCTCGGCCTCGAGCCCGCCGATCTGCGAGAGGCGGTCGCGGGTCACCGCGGTGCCGTAAGGGAGGCGCGACGACAGGCACGCGGAGGCCGGCTTGTCCCACACGCCGAGGCCGAGCTCCTTCGCGAGCCGTCGGACGTCGGCCTTGCGCAGACCGACCTCGACCAGCGGGCTCACGATCTTCGCGTTCCTCGCGGCGTCGAGCCCGGGGCGGTAGTCGCCGAGATCCTCGACGTTCGTGCCGTTGACGATCCCCGCGCCGACGAAGCCGTGCGCGTCGGCCCACTTGCGCGCGACGTCGTAGAGCTCGGTCTTGCAGTAGAAGCAGCGGTTCTCGGGGTTGGCCGCGTAGCTCGGATCGTCGAGCTCGTGCGTCTCGACCAGCTCGTGACGCGCGCCGATCTGCCTGGCGACGCGCTCGGCGATCTCCTTCTCGGCCGGCGCGAGGCTCGGGCTGACCGCCGTGAGGCCGACGGCGCGGGCGCCGAGCACCCGGTGCGCGACGAGGAGCACGAAGGCGCTGTCGACGCCGCCCGAGTAGCACACCACCACGGAACCGAGCTCGAGCAGGCGAGCCTCGAGCGCGGTCAGCTGCGGATCCGCTGAATCGGCCATCGATGCTCGATCTAGCACGAGATCGCCCACGCGTTGGCTCGCGCGGGGCGCGCGGCCGGGCTCACGCCTGCCCGCCCGCCCCGCGCCCGAGCACCGCCGCCTTGGCGAGCTTGCACGAGGCGCACGCCTCGTCGGAGCAGAGCAGCGACATCGCGTCGTCCGCGAGCATCTCCTGCGCGACGCGCACCACCGCCCGCGCCGACACGACGCGCGCCGCGGCCGCGCCGATGCGCAGGTCCTCGATGGCGGAGGCCGCGCGCAGCGGCCCCTCGATGGCGCCGAACCCCTCGGAGCACCCCGCGCCGCTCTCGACCTCGATCCAGCGTCGCTCGCCGTCGATCCGCACGAACGTCGCGTAGGCACAGACCGGCAGGTACGGCGGATCGGCGAGGCGCTCGCCGTGGTGCACGATGGAGCAGCGCTCGAAGCCGACGCCGATCAGCACGACGCGCGCGTCGAGCTCGACCAGCCGCGCCCAAGGCGAGCGCGGCCCCATCGGATCGTCGAGCGGGTGCGGGCGCACGAGCCACTCGGCGCGCGGACCGATCGCCGCGACGCTCTCGGCCGGGTGCGCGCTTCGCACGACGGAGGGGCGGTGCAGCAGCTGCTCGGCGAGGCGCCCCATCTTGCGCGGGGTCGTGCGCGCCGGATCGAAGTCGGGGAGCTCGTCGCGGATCGCGCTCCAGCGCTCGCGCGGCGCGGGCGGGTGCGCCCACTGCGACGGATCGGTGAGCTGCGCGGTGAACGTGGGCCACAGGAGCGTGCGCTCGGGGCCGAGCGCCGCGAGCACCGCGTCGACCACCGCGTCGACGCCGCCGGCCACGTAGCCGAGCGCGCGCGGTGCGCTGTGCAGGACGATCGTCTGCGCGTCGCCGAACGCGCGCGCGAGGTCGCGTCGGATCTCGCTCGGGAGGTGGATCTCGGGCACGGGAGGGCGAGGGCGTGTCAGAGCGGGAAGACGAGGCCCACCATCGGCTCGAGCTCGACCTGGTTGTCGACGCCGATCGTGTACGCCCGCGTGGTGTTGCTGACGAACGAGCTCTGCACCGCCGAGTGGCTGCGCGCCACGAGGCCGAGTCGCAGGCGCGTCGGGTGCGCGGAGCACGCGTCGCAGAGCGGCACGTCGACGAGCGCGTGGAACGCCGGGAAGATCTCGAGCGCGTGCGAGGTCGTCTCCTCGCGTTTGCCCCCCACGTTCGTCTCGTCGGTCCACACCGTCAGGCCGCGGCGGGCGAAGCCGAGGCCGATGGCCGCCTTCAGCTCGACGCAGCTCGGCCGGCGACACAGCGGAAAGACGCCGCCGACGGCGAGGTCGACGGAGAACGGGCTCGAGAGCGTGAGACCGGTGTCCTGCGCGCCGCCGCCTTGAAGCGTCGCGAACGTGCCGTCGACCCGGTTGCCGAGCGACACGGTGGCGCCGCCCATCAGGAGGAGCCGCGGCAGGCCCGCCCCTTGATCGAACAGCTGCGCCTCGAGCGCCGCGCCGATCGTGCCGCGGGCGTTCAAGACGGTGTCGTCGCCGGTGCCGAAGGGCGTGGTCGGCGCCGCGGGGGTCACCCCCACCGCGACCTCGTGCACGCTGGCGAACCCGCCCCCGAGGTGGAGCGAGAGGTCGTAGCGAGTCTCGGCGGCGGCGCTCGGGGCGAGCGAGAACGACGCGGCTGCGATCAGCGTCGAGAGGGCGGAGAAGGCGAGCTTCGAGGTCGACATCGGCGGGCACAAGGTAGCGCCCTTCACGCCCCCCGGGCTCGTGAAGAATCGCGCACCGCCGAGCTCAGAAGGCCTTGAACGTGAGGATGGTGCGCGTGTTCACGATGTCCGGCAGCGTCTGGACCTTCTCGCCGACGAAGTGGCCGATGTCGATGCCGTCCTCGACGTGGAACTTCGCGAGGATGTCCCAGTCGCCGGCCGTGGAGTAGATCTCCGAGGCGATCTCGGCGTCGGCGAGGCGCCCGGCGACCTCGTACGTCTTGCCGAGCCGGCACTTGATCTCGACGAAGAAGGTCTGCATCGCGAGGGGGACGATATGGCGACGCGGCGGGGGCGTCACGGGCGAGGCGCCGAGGCCCTGCGCCGCCTCGCCGCCGCGCTCACGATCCCGATCGCCGCCAGCGCGCCGAGCGCGC
>CAIXWQ010000580.1 GCA_903923175.1 uncultured delta proteobacterium
CGGCGCCGAGCCCCTCGCGCCCGCCGCGGGCGGCCCCTCGCGCGGCGTCGCGACCCGCTCGCTCTCGATGCAGGTCTCGTCGGCCGCGAGCACCGCCGAGCTCGTCGCCGACGCGGATCCGAGCGCCTCCGCCGACGCGCCCGACGCGCCCGACGCGCCCGACGTGACGCCGCAGCCGTCGACCTCGGCGAGCGGCACCTTCGCGTCCGGCACAGGGCCCGCGACGATCTACGGCGCCCTCGACGGCGCCGCCTGCGAGGCCCAGCTCAAGAAGCGCGGCGTCGCGCACGTCTCGGTCGCCGGCGGCGCGCGCGGCGTCGATCGCCCGATCCGCCTGACCGGCAAGCTCCACGGCGTCGACTTCCACTCGATGCTCGCGCCCAAGGACCGCGCGACGAGCCCCTACGAGATCCTCGACTGCCGCCTCGCGCTCGCCCTCGACGATCTCGCGACGCTGCTCGCGACCCACGACGTGGTCGAGGTCGTGCACTTCTCGATGTACCGCCCGCCCGGCAAGAAGGCCGATCTCACCAAGCCGAAGAGCCAGCACGAAGGCGCGATGGCGATCGACCTGGCGACGATGATCAAGAAGGACGGCACCAAGCTGTCGGTGCTCGGCGACTGGCACGGAGGCATCGGCCAGAAGACCTGCGGCGCCGGCGCGGGGCCCACCCCGTCGAGCAAGCCGGCGCTGGAGATCCGCGGCATCCTCTGCGACGTCGCGCAGAAGCGGTACTTCAACGTGATCCTCACGCCGAACTACAACAAGCCGCACGAGAACCACTTCCACCTGGAGGTCACCAAGGGGGTGAAGTGGTTCCTCCTGCACTGACGCGCGGCTCCTGTCGCCGGTCGCGCGCCCGCGCGCCACGCCGACATCGCGGCCGAGACGCCGCGGCCCACGACCGCGAGGTCGGCGTCACGCGACCATCGCGAGAGTCGCGCGCCCCGCCCGCCGCTCGTGCGATGATTCGCGCATGGCGGAAGCAGAGGAGTCCATCGCCCTGGCCTCGGCGAAGGCCGAGATCGCGTCACCGCTGCCGCGCGTGCGCGCGCAGTTCTTCGATCTCGAAGGGCACGTGCGCGGCGGGCTCTACCACGACGTCGAGCTCTCGTTCTCCCCGCAGCACCCGCCCGAGGCGCGCCGCTTGCGGCTGCTGACGCGGGTGCTCGGGCGCACGCAGCTCGACGAGCTCGCCATCGACGAAGGCCCCGCCGGCGAGTGGATCCGTCGCTACGTCGACGGCCCGAACGTCGGCTCGCGCTTCGTCGCCACCTTCCGCGAGGCCGACGGGGAGCGGACGTTCGTGCGCATCGAGGCCTTCGTCCCGAAGAGCGGCTTCACCGCCGGCATCGCGAAGGTGTCGCGCGTCGGCATGGAGAAGATCCTGGAGAAGACGCTCGGCGAGCACCGGCGGGTCATCGAAGCCGCTGCGGGTGCTGCGGGCGCTGCCGGTGCTGCCGGTGCGGCGGACTCCCCGAGCGCCGCGGCCGCGCCGCTCCCCGAGGTGTCCGCGCAGGATCAGCAGTCGATGCGGACGCTCGGCGTGCACCTCGCGGCGCTCGCGCCCGAGGCGCGCGTGGAGGCCATCCAGACCCTGCTCGAGGTCGCCTGCGTCACCGCCATCGCCGACGGCCGCGTCGACGCGCTCGAGCGGCGCGCGGTGCACCGCGTGTTCCGCGAGCTGTGCGGCATCGAGCTCGCGCCCGCGGCGATGGACGAGCTGCTCGAGAGCGCCGCGGACGTCGTGGCGACCGACGGCGTCGAGGCGCGGTGCGAGCTCTCCGGCCGCGCGCTGCGCGCGCTCGGCCTGGTGGAGCTCGGGCTCGACGTCGCGGTCACCGTCGCGCTGGTCAGCCACGGCATCGATCGCCACGAGCTCTGCGCCATCGGCGCGCTCGCGGTCGCGGCGGGCGAGGGCGAAGAGGCCGTCGATCGCGCCATCGCGCGCGGCGGCCACCCGATCTGACGCCGCGCGCGGCCGATCAGGTGCGCAGCGTGGCGAGCGCGCCCGACAGCGCGTCGAGCGACGCGATCACGGTCA
>CAIXWQ010000581.1 GCA_903923175.1 uncultured delta proteobacterium
CCCGCGCGCCGCTGCATCAGCAGCCGCACTCCGCTCCACGCCAGCACCGCGCCGACCGCGCCCGCGGCGACGATCTGCACGGTGCGCGAGGCGGCCGGACCTACGAAGGGGCCGCCGAGCGCCGCCGCCGCCGCGCCCACGAGCGCGTACCCGACGGTGCGACCGCCGAAGTACCCGAGCGTCGCGGTGGCGCTCTTGGTCGGCCCGCCGCACGTCGCCGCGACCAGAGGCCCGCACATCGCCGCGCAATGGGCGCTCGAGGTGAGACCGAGGACGGCGGCGGCGAGCGGGACTGCAATCATGGTGACTCTACGAAGCGCGTTGGGCGGTGCTCCGTCCGCGAGGCGAGAGAAGAGCGGAGCGGCAAGAGGCTACTTCATGCCCGGCGAGGGCCCGAGGAAGGTCGCGGAGACGGTCTTCGTCTCCTCGGGATGCCCCTGCGGCAAGACCCGCACCTTGAAGACGAAGTCGGCATGCACCTTGTCGGCCGGCACCCGGACGAAGATCGGCGCATGCGCGTCCTTCATCGCCCCGAGCTTCACGGTCGAAAGCGGGATGATGAACGTCGCGTCCTGCACGTCCTCGGGCTTTATCTCGTAGGTGATCGGCACGTCACGCTTGTTGACGAGGTGGATCTCGAACGAGTTGCGCACCGAGCCCTCCTCCAGGACGAACGCCGGCCCCTGGAGGCGGATGAGGTTCGACTCGAACGTGGTGCGCTTGCGGAGCGTGAACGTCGCCACGCCGAGGCCCAGCAGGCCGAACGCCGCGTACGCGTAGAGCCGCGGCCGCAGGAACCGCTTCTCGACGCGGTTCAGCCCGTTCAGCGAATCGTAGCGGATGAGGCCGCGAGGACGCTGCAGCTTGTCCATCACCTCGTCGCACGCGTCGATGCACTGAGTGCAAGCCACGCAATCGAGCTGCATGCCATTGCGGATGTCGATGCCAGTGGGGCAGACGGCGACGCAGCGGAGGCAGTCGACGCAGTCGCCCTTCTCCTCGTCCTTCTGTCGCCCCTTGGCGTGGCCGCGGGGCTCGCCGCGCTTGGCGTCGTAGCCGACGTTGATCGCGTCGGCGTCGACCAGCACCGACTGGAGTCGGCCGTAGGGGCAGACGACCAGGCAGAGCTGCTCGCGGAAGAACGCGAAGTTGCCGTAGAGCAGCAGCGTGATCGCGGTGGCCCAGGCGAACGCCTCGGGGTGCGCGTTCGGGTTGCCGCGCACCATGCGGAAGACGGCCGGGATCGAGACGAAGTACGCGAGGAAGACGTGCGCGACGAAGGACGCCGCCAGCACGAACAGCGCGTGCTTGACGAGCTTCTTCGCGATCTTCGACGCGCCCCACGGGCCCTCGTCGAGCCGCATGCGCGCCTCGCGCGCCCCCTCGACGAGGCGCTCGATCGGCCGGAACAGCGACTCGAGGAACACCGTCTGCGGGCAGGCCCACCCGCACCACGCGCGCCCGGCGAGGGCGGTCGTGAGGGCCATGGAGAAGGCGAAACCCGTCACGAAGAAGAACAGGAACGGTATGTCCTGCGAATTGAAGCTGCCGCCGAACAGGTAGAAGGTGCGGCGATCGACGTCGAGGAACACCGCCGGATGCCCCCCGATGGGCACCCACGGCAGCGCCGCCCAGAACGTGATGAGCGCCGCGAACGCGACCTTGCGGGCGTTGCGGAAGCGCCCGCGGACGTCGGCCGGGTACACGAAGTTTCGCGAGCCGTCGGCGTTGAGCG
>CAIXWQ010000582.1 GCA_903923175.1 uncultured delta proteobacterium
CGACGACGTCGCCGTGCCGACGCTGCGTCGACGCGTGGCCGAGGCGCGCGCGCTGGCCGCGAGCTTCGCCGCGCACGCGCAGGCCCAGGCCGCCGCGCAGGCCCCGCACGGCGTGCCGCCGTCGGCGCAGGCGCCGCTCGCGCCCTACCCCGCTTCGCCGATGTCCGCGCCGATGTCCGCGCCCACGCCGAGCATCGACGAGCTCGAGCGCGCGATGCGCGCAGCCTTCGAGCTCGCGTGGGCGTCCCCGGGCCCGCAGACGCGCGCGGCCTTCGAGCAGGCGGCGCGCGCGCGCTACACCCCCGACGTCGCGCAGATCGCCGATCCCGGCGCGCGCGAGGCCGCGCTGCAGCACTACGTCACGCACGCCCTCGCGCAGCTGCCGCCGGGGTGAGGACGTCGCGCGGCGCGCGTCACGCCGCGCGCGTCACGCGTGGATCCACACGACCGTCCCCTTGAGCGGCAGCAGCACGCCGTGCCAGCCGGGCGGGACCTCGGGCTTGGTGAACTGGAAGAGCCACTTCGCGTCGATCGGCGCGAGATTGATGCAGCCGTGCGAGCGCGGCATCCCGAACTGATCGTGCCAGTACGCCGCGTGCAGCGCGTAGCCGTCCTTGAAGTACTGGATGTACGGCACGTCGCGCAGCTCGAACTCGGCCTCGGGGACCTTGCTGTCCATCGTCGCCGCCACGTGCTTGGTGTGGATGCGGAAGATGCCGCGCGGCGTGACGTAAGGGCTCGTCTCCGCGCTCTCGAGGCCGCCGGCGCCGGTGGAGACGAGCGTCGCGTAGACCGGCTTCTGGCCGTCGACCGCGAGGAGCGTCTGCTTGGCGATGTTGATCTCGATCCAGCGCTCGCCGTCCTTCGCCCACTTGGGCATCTTCTTGATCGGATCGAGGCGCACGCCGTCCTTGTCGCTGACGTACGAGCCGTCTTCGAGCTCGTGGTAGTGCACGCCGGCGAAGACGCGCTGCTTGGTGGTCGCCTTGAGCATCGAGCGCCACGGGAGCTCGTCGCCCGCGACCATCTTCTTGCCCTCGATCCGGTAGCGCTTCGCCCCCTCGCGCTTGACGACCACCACGGGCAGCTCGAGCCCCTTCGCTTTGTCCGACGCGGCGCCGAGCTCCACGCCGTGGAACGACGTTCCGCGCACCAGGCGCACGCGATCGGCGGGCATCAGCAGCAGGTCGGTGGTGAGCAGGAAGCGGCGATCGGCGGTGGCGATGGTGTCGATGAACGAGATGCCGAGCCGCTTCTTGGGGCGCGCGGCGTCGAGCGGGATGCAGTTCTTCTGCTCGGGCGGGCAGCTGGTGCCGCCCTCGTAGGGCGTGCGGCCGGACCACGCGAGGTTCGAGAGGTTCGGTACGAAGCCGCCATTCGCCAGGAAATTGGGGATCGCCTCGTCCTGCCCGTCGGTCGCCCAATTGGCGAGCACGCCCGGCGCCGGCTCGAGCGGGAACTTCCCCCCTTCACCCGCGGCCAGCGTGGAGCCCTTCGGCAGCGACGACAGCTGCGGGTACGCCCCTTCGACCGACTCGTCGTGCTCGGCCCCCGCGAGCGTGCGGAAGTGCTGGTCCCAGTCGGGCTCGAAGCTCTTGGCCTCGGCCGGCGTCGGGATGCGCGTGTAGAACGGCGCCCCCGCGTTGCGCACGACGGCGTACCCGTACGGCAGGCCGGCGGTGAGCTCGGGCCTTCGCGACGACGCGACCACGATCGGATCGTTCAGGTCGAGCGTCGCGTCCTTGCCGACGCAGACGAACCCGCGCGGCATGATTCCGTACCAGCCGCCCGGGCAGTCCTTCTTGCCGACCGGGCCCGCCTTGCGCTCGACGATCGAGCCGGCGCGCAGGTAGCCGAGCCGGGTGCTCGCGCTGGACGCCTGCTCGTAGATCCACGTCTCCATCGCCTTGCTGGCGAGCTTCGGCGTCTCGCCGGGCTTGGTCGGCGTCTCGACCCCTGAGCGGGGCGGCGCGGGCGTGTCCCCGTCGCCGGCGCTCGCGACCGAGTCGGCGGGCGCGGAGGTCGGCGTGCGACGACAGGCGACGACGGAGCCGGCGGCGAGCGCGGTGACCACGACGAGCGCGGCGGCGATGACGAGGGGGGCGGCGGGGGCGCGGAGCGAGATCACGGCGTCTCGGGCATGCCAGAGAGCGGCGCGACGGGGCCAGAAAGCGGCGAACCGCGGGGCGGCGCGCGCCGACGTGGGTCACTCCCGCTCGCTCAACCTCCACCCCGCGACCCACTCGTCCTCGAGCCCCTTGTCGTCGTCGTCGTAGCGCACGAGGTGTACGCCGAGGCGGGCGTCGAGCACGCGGCCGGGGCGCGACGTCTCCTCGCCCTCTTCGTCGTCGTCGCCGCTCACGTCGACGAGCGCGCCGCGCACGAACGTGGCCGGGCGCCAGGCGCGCACGTCGACCGCGTCGACCCAGCTGTCGGAGCTCGCGTCCCGAGACGAGTCCTCGACGAAGCGCACGCGCGCGCGATCGCCCTCTCGCTCGAGCAGGTGCGCGCGCGACCACTCGGGCTCGCCGCCGGGCTCGCGCGAGCGGACCTCGACCCGCTCGCGGCGCGCCGACCGGCCGCTGGTGGCGGCGAGCGCGAGGCGCGCGGGGAAGCCGCCGCTCGCCGCGAACTGCGTGAGCTGCCCCTCGACGAAGGCGAGCTCCGCCTCGGCGTAGCGGCCGACCTCCTCGAAGCGCACCACGCCGTCGCCGTCGAGGTCGAGCGCGGGCTCGCCCGCGACCGCGTCGAGCAGGCACTCGGTGAAGGTCCACGCGCCCGTCGACGACTCGCGCGAGAGCGACGAGGTCACGCAGCCGTAGCCGATCGCCCCGCGGCGCCCGGCCGCCTCGCGCGCGAGCGAGCCCGAGTAGCAGCAGTCGGCCGAGAGCAGCGCGCGCGTGCCGCGGAAGCCGCGCTCGATGGCGTCGAAGATCGAGGTCACCGACCACGCGGTCGCGACGTCCTCGGTCGCGTCGAAGGCGGCGAAGAACCCGGCCCCCGCGTCGGAGCGCAGGCCGTGGCCCGAGTAGTGGAGCCAGAGCGTGTCGCCGGGGCGCGTGCGGGCGAGCAGCGCCGCGAGCGAGGCGTGGATCGCCGCCAGCGAAGCGGCCGGGCCGTCGAGGAACAGGGCGTTCGCCGCGGGGACGCCGCGCCCGATCAGGCGCTCGAAGAGCTCGCGGTCGCAGCGCTCCTTCACGTCGAACGGCTCGTAGACCTCGGGGTTCGCGAACTCCACCAGCCCGACGAAGAACGCGAAGGTGCGCTCGGGCTGCCACGCGTCGCGCTCGGCGGGCTTGGCGGCGGGCGGGGCGGCCGCGGTCGGCGCGCGGGAGCAGCCGACGCCGAGGGCGCCGAGGGTGAGGGCGGCGGTGGACGTGCTGGCGAGAAAGCCGCGTCTCGAGAGGGCGCCCCGCGTGGTCATCGGCAGGATGGACGCTCGGCGGCTCGAGGGCATTCACCGCGCGCGGCGACCTCCGGAGGACGGGCCCGGAAACCCGCTCGATCGGCTACGCTCGCGCGGCTTTGACGACCGCGAACCCGCCCCTCGAAACGAAGAACGACGCAACCTCGACGCCGCACGAGCACCCGCCGGGGCTCTACGTCCTCTTCGGCACGGAGGCTTGGGAGCGATTCTCGTTCTACGGGATGAGGGCGCTCCTCGTCCTCTACATGGTGAACAAGCTCTCGTTCACCCGCGAGAAGGCGCTCGGCGTCTACGCGATCTACACGGGCCTGGTCTACCTGACGCCCATCGCGGGCGGCTTCCTCGCCGACAAGCTCCTCGGCCGGCGCAAGGCGGTGCTGATCGGCGGCGTCACGATGGCGCTCGGGCAGATCGCGATGGGCTTCCCCTCGCTGCTCTACTTGGCGCTCGGGCTGCTGATCATCGGCAACGGCTTCTTCAAGCCGAACATCTCCACGATCGTCGGCGGCCTCTACAACGAGGGGGACACGCGCCGCGACTCGGCGTTCACGATCTTCTACATGGGGATCAACCTCGGCGCGTTCTTCTCGCCGCTGATCTGCGGCAACCTCGGCGAGAAGGTCGGCTGGGCCACCGGGTTCCTGACCGCCGCGTTCGGCATGGCGGCCGGCCTGATCATGTTCGTGTGGGGGCAGAAGTTCCTCGCGCGCGTCGGCTTGCCGCCCAAGCGCGCCGCGCAGGCGACCAGCGACGATCGCTCCGGCAGCTCGACGCTCCTCGGCCGCGACTACGTCGACGTGATGATCTGGGTGCTCGGCTCGTGCCTCGCGGTGCTGGGCGTGTGGAAGGTCGGCGCGCTCGCGGCGCCCGCGTTCGCCGCCACGCCCACGATCGCGAAGATCGGCCTCGCGCTCGCCGCCGTCGCCGTCGTGTTCAGCCAGCTCTACAAGGACTCGAACAAGGAAGAGGCGCAGCGGATCAGCGTCATCATCATCCTCTGCCTGTTCAACATCTTCTTCTGGATGGGGTTCGAGCAGGCGGGCGGCACGATGACGCTCTTCGCCGACAAGCAGACCGACCGCAATCTCGGCGGCGTCGGCGTCATCCTCGTCGCGGCGGTGCTCGCCGTCGCCGCCTGGAACAACTGGCGCACGACGCGCAACGAGCACAGCGGGCGCGTGCTGTGGAACGGCCTGATCGGCATGTTCGGCCTCGCTGCCATCGCGGCGCTCGGCTTCGGCGGCTGGCTGCTGTCGCAGGGGAAGACCTTCGTGTTCCCGGCGTCGCAGTTCCAGGCGGTGAACCCGCTGCTCATCGTGGTGCTGGCGCCCACGTTCTCGCAGCTCTGGCAGCGCCTCGACGAGAACCCGCGCACCAAGACCTCGACGCCGACCAAGATGGCGATCGGAATGATCATCCTGGGGCTCGGCTTCATCGTGATGTTCTTCGGCTCGCGCCTCGCGGCGAAGGGGGTCGCGATCAGCCCGCTCTGGCTGACGGCCGTCTACACGATCCACACGACGGGCGAGCTGTGCCTGTCGCCGATCGGCCTCTCGATGGTGACCAAGCTCGCGCCGCAGCGCGTGGTGTCGCTGGCGATGGGGCTCTGGTTCATGTCGAGCTTCGTCGCGAACACGATCGCCGGCCTGCTCGAAGGCTGGCTCGAGCCGTACCACCTGCCGATCTACGGCGTGCTGGTCGTCTCCTCGATCGCGCCGGCGCTGCTGCTGCTGGTGATCCGGCCGATGCTCAAGACCTGGATGCACGGGCGCGCCTGATGAGCGAGCTGGTCCGCTTCGGCGTCGCGATCGACGGCGAGCTCTTGGAGAAGTTCGACGCGCGGCTCGCGCAGCGCGGATACTCGAACCGCAGCGAGGCCATCCGCGATCTGATCCGCGACGATCTCGTGGAGGCGATCGCCGACGCGGGGGGCGTGGTCGCGGGGTCGCTCACGCTCGTCTACGACCACCACGCGCGCGATCTCTCCGAGAAGCTCACCGAGATGCAGCACGCGCTCGGCGAGCAGGTGGTCTCCACGCTGCACGTGCACCTCGATCACGATCACTGCCTCGAGGTGGTGGTGATGCGAGGCCCCGCGACGTCGCTGAAGGACGCGGCGGAGCGGATCCTCGCGACCAAGGGGGTGGTGCACGGCAAGCTCACGCTGACGGGGATCCCGGAGTCGATGGGGGCGCATCACCATCCGCACGCGCACCCGCACGAGGGCGAGCACGCGCACCCGCACGAGCACCCGCACCTCGCGGCGAAGGGCCGGCCGGCCCGCGCGTCGACGAGCGCTGCGTTCGCGAAGGCGGCCAAGGGCGCGAAGAAGGCGCGCGGCGCGCCGCGATGACGCGATGACGCGAGAGATGACGCGAGCGATGACGCGCGCGCTGCGGAGCCAGGCCACGATGCCGAGGTCGACCTCGCGCCGATTGCCCCTCAGCGCCGCCCCGCCGCGCGCGAGGCCGTGATAGCTGACGCGCATCGCCGCCATGAAGCGACGATCAAAAGTGAGGTCCAATCATGGGCACCGTCCGCCCCGTCTACTACACCGACCAGCTCGAGGTCGGCATGACCGCGACGCAGTCGAAGACGATCACCGAGACCGACATCATCCTCTTCTCGGCGGTGTCCACCGACGTGAACGCGATCCACCTCGACGAGGAGTACGCGAAGACGACGCGCTTCGGCACGCGCATCGTGCAGGGGTTCCTCACCGCCAGCCTGATCTCCTCCGCGCTCGCGAACCGGCTCCC
>CAIXWQ010000583.1 GCA_903923175.1 uncultured delta proteobacterium
CGCCCGGGGCCGCGTCGCCGCCGCCGCGCACGCTGCAGCCGCCGCTCGCGCCCGTCGTCGGCGCGACGCACTCGCGCGAGGACAGGTCGCAGACGGTGCCGCCGGCGCACTCGCCGCTCGACGCGCAGATCTTCGCGCACGTCGTCCCCGCGCAGAAGTACGGCGCGCACGCCGTCGCCACGCCGCCGGGGTCGATCGACTGGCTCCGGTCTTCGGAGCACCGCGCGCCCGGCGGAGCGCACACCCCCGCCGTGCACTCGCTCCCGGCCGCGCAGTCGGTCGCGGTCACGCACGACGTGTTGCACGCCTTGGCGCCGCACGCGTAGGCGCCGCAGGCGCGCTCGAGGTCGTTGCACGCGCCGGCGCCGTCGCAGCTGCTCGCGTGGGTCTCGACGCCAGCTGCGCAGGCGTTCGCGCTGCACGGCGTGACGGCGGCCGGCGCGAAGTGGCATGCCTTCGCGTCGACGCCGTCGCAGCTCGGGCCGCACACCGTGCCGGCACCCTTGCCTGCGCACGGCGCGCGCGCGCCGCGCGGCGCGCCGGCGATCGACGTGCAGGTGCCGACCGCGCCCGCGACGTCGCAAGCCCCGCACGGCGCATCGCAGGCGACGTCGCAGCAGACGCCGTCGACGCAGAAGCCGGACGCGCAGCCCGCGGTGGACGTGCAGGTCGCGCCGCGCGCCTGCTTCGGCACGCACGCGCCCGCCGGGCCGCAGAACGCGCCGGCGGCGCAGTCTGCGTCGTGCGCGCAGCCGGTCGGACAGCTCGAGGACTTGCCGTCGCAGAGCGCATCGCCGCAGGCGCGCGCGCCGTGCGCCGCGCCCGCGGGGACGGTGGTGCAGGCGCCGCGCGCGCCGGCGACGTCGCAGGCCTGGCAGGCCGACGTGCAGGCGCCGTCGCAGCAGACGCCGTCGGTGCAGAACCCCGTGGCGCACAGCGCGCCGAGCGAGCAGCTCGCCCCCGCGGCGAGCTTGGACACGCAGCTGCCCGAGGCGTCGCAGGCGGAGCCGCCCGAGCAGCGCGGGCCCTCCGCGCCGATCACCGCGGTGCACGCGCCGACCTTGCCCGGCGCGTCGCAGCGCTGACAGCCGCCGCAGACCGCGCCGCAGCACACGCCGTCGACGCACGCGCCCGAGGCGCACTCGCCCGACCGCGTGCACGTCGCGGTGAGCGGCAGCGCCGCCGCGCAGCGCCCGGAAGCGTCGCAGTACGCCCCCTTCGCGCACGCGAGGTCGCTCGCGCAGGCCGTCGGGCAGCTCGCCAACGCGCCGTCGCACAGCACGAGGCCGCAGGTGCGCGCGCCGTGGGCCAGGCCCGTCACGGGCGAGCAGGTCCCCACGTGCCCCGCCACGTCGCACGCCTCGCAGCTCGCGCCGCAGGCGCGATCGCAGCAGACGCCGTCGGCGCAGACGCCGGACTGGCAGAGCGCGCCGGTCGTGCACGGGCCGGCCGCGATCGCCTTCGCGACGCAGGAGCTCTTGGCGTCGCAAGCGGACGCCCCCGAGCAACGCGGCCCCTCAGCGCTCACGACGGCGGCGCAGACGCCCACGCTCGCAGCGACGTCGCAGCGCTCGCACGCGCCGCAGCCCGACTCGCAGCACACGCCGTCCTGGCAGGCGGCGGTGTCGCACCCATCCGCGCAGGGGTTGCCCCGGACGTGGAACTCGTAGACCGAGGCCTGCGTCCCGGGGGAGTCCGAGCCGAAGGGAGCCACCACGCGTCCGCGCGCGTCGTCGAACGCGAGCTGCAGCCCGGTCGTCGGCGCCGGCAGCGAGCCGATGGCGGTCCACGTCGCGCGGGCGCCGTCCCACTCCCAGGTGTCGGAGAGCGGGCCCGAGTTGGACGTGCCGCCCGCCAGG
The DNA here is from genome assembly GCA_903923175.1 of uncultured delta proteobacterium. Classification (GTDB taxonomy): domain Bacteria; phylum Myxococcota_A; class Polyangia; order Polyangiales; family JADJMO01; genus CAIXWQ01. The sequence continues at coordinate 1,860 of CAIXWQ010000583.1, forward strand.
ACGACCTTCTTGCGCCGGCTGTCGTAGGTCAGCGAATGGTCGCGTCGGCCCGGCGGCGAGGGGGTCGGCTTCACCTCGGTCCAGTCGCCCGCCGCGTAGGTCCAGGTGTCGGCGGAGACCCCGAGCGCGCTGTTGAACCCGCCGAACAGCACGACCTGGTTTCGCGCGGCGTCGAACACCATCTGCGTGTCGCGCGGGGTGGGCTTGTGGGTCGGGCTCATCGCCGTCCACGTGCCGCTCGCTTCGCTCCACTCGAACGTGTCGGACTTGTAGTTGCCGCCCGAGTCGCCGCCGAAGACGACCAGCGCGTTGCGGGTCGAGTCCCACGCGACGCCGGCCTTCTCGCGACCAGGAGGGGGCGTGCCGTTCGGCGCCAGCGGGGTCCACGTCGCGCCGTCGAACGCGTACAGGTCGTTGCAGGCGCCGAAGCCGGTCCGGTTGCCGCCGAAGACGAGGACGCGTTGCTGGCTCGCATCGTAGACCGTGCCCGCGTCGCGGCGTGCCGGCGGGAGGCCCGCCGCCGTCGACGCCGACCAAGCGACGCCGTTCCACTCCCAGGCGTCGCCGAGCGGATCGTTGACGCCGGCGAGCCCGACGCCCCCGTACAGGAGCGTCACCGCGCGACGCGCGTCGTACACGGCCGAGCCGTTCGTCCGGTGCGGAGGCACGAGCGCGGTGCATGGCGCTGCGTCGCACAGGCGCTCCCAGACCGGGATCTCGAACACGGGATCGAGGAGCACGGGGAAGTGGAGCCCGCGCGCGTCGAGCGCGACCGTGAGGGTCGTGCCGTCGAACGAGAGCTTCGGCGTGACGCGGTGACCGTCGCCGTCGATCGCGAACGGCGCGCTGACTCGGAGGCGGGCCTCGCCGCGGACGTCGAAGAACGTGAGCGTAGTCCCCTGCTCGACGACCGCTCGCTCCGACGGATCGTGCGCGACCGTCCACGAGAACGACGTCGGTGCATCCGCGTCGCGCAGCAGCAGGTACGACTCGACGCGCCCGCCCGCGCTCGTCCAGACGACGTCGGTCGATCGATACGCGTCCGCGTGCACGAGGTGCCCGCGATCGAGCGTCGCGGGCGCCGACGTCGCGCCGAGCGGTGTGAACGAGAACGCGGGCGCGGCGTGTGAAGTGAACGTCAGCGCCGCGTCGGCGCCGGCCAGCCGAAGCTGCATTCGGGCGGCCGCCGCCCCGACCGTGGTCTCGAACGCGGTCGGGGCTGCCGCCGCGAGCGGAGCGTCGTCGGGCGACAAGGTCGCCTGCGAAGGGGCGAGCGTCTTCGCGATCGCGTCGTCGACCGCGGCGACGCGCGTGGCGAGGTCGAGCGACGAACGGCGCGGCTGCGGCGCGGAGAGCGACGAGGCGGTGCCCCCCCGGCCGGCAGCGGGCGCTGCGGCGATCGCTACGGCCGCGTCAGCCTCCGTCGCGTCGGCGTCGCGCGCGCCTCCGCGCGCGCAGCCCGCCCCCAGAAGCGCCAGACCGATGAGCCCCTGCTGCGAGCGCCGCAGCGCCTGCCGGCGACGGAGCGCGCCTTCATCGTCGTAGGGGTGATCGAAGCGCTCACGAAGCGTGCGGGCATTCATTGGGCAAACCTTGTACAATCATTGCAACGATGAAAACGCGCACCGGGACGCCACTCGGTCCCTACGTCTCGCCGGCGACGACGCCCGCACCCTTCGCAGCCCTCGAGAGGCCGCACGCTCACGACGCGGCTCGCGTCGGCGCGTCGTCGGCGATCTAGTATGAACCGAAGCCGATCGAGGACCATGGCCGAAGGCGGCCTTCGGCTGGCCGGCTCGTGCCCTGCCCGTGGCGACGTCGCCGAGGCGCCGCGACGAGCCTCCCGCCGCGCGTCCGTTCGAGGGCTCGAATGAGCCTCGAGGCGCTGCGCGCGTTCCTCCTCGTCGTCGACCAAGGCTCGTTCGCCGCCGCGGCGACCGCGCTGGGCATCTCGCGCACCACGCTCCGTCGGCAGGTCGACGCGCTCGAGGCGCGCACCGGCGTGCTGCTCCTCGAGCGCAACAGCAAGGGGATCGCGCTCACCGAGGCGGGACACCGCATGGTCCGCGGCGGGCGCGGGATGGAGCAGGAATTCAGCGCGCTGCTCAACGGAATCCGCCAGTCGAGCGGCCACGCCGCCGGCGCGCTCAGCGTCCATCTCCCCACCGGGCTCTCACCGACCGCGGTCGGCGTGCTCTTCGGCCTCCTCCGCACGAATTGGCCCGGCGTGCGCATCCGCTCGAGCTTCAGCGACTCGCCGCAGCTCGCGGAGATCGCCGACTCGGACGTCGTCGTCTGGTTCGGCGAGCCCGCGCCGAAGGGGAGCTGGGAGACGCGGACGTTCGTCGTCGCGCGCCAGCGCCTGCTCGCGAGCGAGTCCTACCTCGCCGCCCGCGGGGTTCCGCGGAGCGTGCCCGAGCTTCGCGACCACGACGTGCTCGCCTGGCTCGCTCCCACCGAGAACGAGCCGGTGCTCGTCACCGCGCGCGGCGAGTCGCTCCCCCTCGAGTCCGTGGCCGTCACGCGCAACGCGCATCAGCTCCACGAGTGCGCTCACCTCGGCCTCGGGATCGTCTGGGTCCCCGACGGCGGCATCGTCCCCTCGCCGGGTCGCGAGCCGCTCGTGCGGGTGCTGGACGAGCTCGTGGGGCGCGACGTGCCGCTCCGCCTCGGCGTGCCGCGCAAGCTCGCCGAGGTGCCCAAGATGCGCATCTTCCTCGACGACTTCGAGACCCTTCGCGCGTTCGTCTTCGCGCGGCTCGGGCCGCTCGAGCCCGCCGCGGCGCCCTGATCGACGCCCCGGCGGACGAGGCTGCTCACCCCTTCGCGAAGGCTGCCGCCACGATCGACCTCGCCTCGTCGAGCACGCGCGCGAGGTGCGCCTCGCCGAGGAAGCTCTCCGCGTAGATCTTGTAGACCTCCTCGGTGCCGCTCGGCCGCGCCGCGAACCAGCCGTTCTCGGTCACGACCTTCAGCCCGCCGATCTCCGCGCCGTTGCCGGGCGCGCGCACGAGCTTGTGCAGGATCGCCTCGCCCGCGAGCTCGCTCGCCGTCACCGCCTCGGGCGCGAGCTTCTTCAGCACGGCCTTCTGCGCGGTGGTGGCGGGCGCGTCCACGCGCGCGTAGCGCGGATCGCCGTGGACCTTGCAGAGCTCCTCGTAGTGCTTCGCCGGATCCTTGCCGCTCTTGGCGAGGATCTCGAGCGCGAGCAGATCGAGCAGGATGCCGTCCTTGTCGGTCGACCACGCGGTCGTGTCCTTGCGCAGGAACGAGGCCCCCGCGCTCTCCTCGCCGCCGAAGCCGAGCGTGCCGTCGCTGAGCCCGTCGACGAACCACTTGAACCCCACCGGCACCTCCACGAGCCGCCGCCCGAGCGCCTTCGCCACGCGATCGATCATGCTGCTCGAGACCAGCGTCTTGCCCACGCCGACGCTCGGGCCCCAGCCGCTGCGCGTGCGGAACAGCCAGTCGATCGCCACCGCGAGGTAGTGGTTCGGGTTCATCAGCCCGGCCGGCGTCACGATGCCGTGCCGATCGCTGTCGGTGTCGTTGCCGAACGCGAGGTCGTAGCGATCCTTCAGCGCCAGCAGGTTCGCCATCGCGAAGGGCGACGAGCAGTCCATGCGGATCTTGCCGTCGTGATCGAGCGGCATGAAGCCGAACGTCGGGTCGATCGTGGTGTTCACCACGTCGAGGTTCAGCCCGTAGCGCGCGGCGATCGGCGCCCAGTACGCGATGTTGGAGCCGCCCAGCGGATCCACGCCGATGCGCAGCTTCGCCCCGCGCGCGGGCTCGAGATCGAGCACGCTGCCGAGCGCGTCCACGTACGGCGTCACGAAGTCGTGCCGACGCGTCGTCGAGGCGACGATCGCGCGCTCGTACGCGAGCCGCGCGACGCCGTCGACGCCCGAGGCGAGCAGCTCGTTCGCGCGACGCTCGATCACCGCGGTGATCGCGGTGTCGGCCGGCCCGCCGTTGGGCGGGTTGTACTTGAAGCCGCCGTCCTCCGGCGGGTTGTGCGACGGGGTCACCACGATGCCGTCGGCGAGCCCGGTCGTGCGGCCGCGGTTGTACTCGAGGATGGCGAACGAGACCGCCGGCGTCGGCACGAGCGCGCCTTCGTCGGCGAGGCGCAGCTCCACGCCGTTCGCCGCGAGCACCTCGACGGCGGTGCGCTGCGCCGGCTCCGAGAGCGCGTGGCTGTCGCGCCCGAGGAAGAGCGGCCCCGTCACCCCCCCGCGCGCGCGGTGCTCGCAGATCGCCTGCGCGATCGCCACGATGTGCAGCTCGTTGAACGCGCGCGAGAGCGACGACCCGCGGTGCCCGGAGGTGCCGAACGCCACGCGCTGCGCGGCGATCGCGGGATCGGGCCGGTCGCGGTGGTAGGCCTCGAGGAGCTTCGCGACGTCGACGAGCATCGAGGCGGGGGCGTGCTTTCCGGCGAGCGGGTGCGGCATGCCGATCGGTCTACGGCCGCCCGCGGGAGCGCGGCAAGCCGCGAGCCCCGGAGGTCGCCAAGGGGCGCTGGGGCGTCGACGCTCGCTGCAGGCGTCGCGTGCAGGATGCCGCGGCGCGAGCCCACGTGAGCCGGCGCGAGCGCCGCCCCGGTGCGCAGCTACCGTCGCCCCGAGCTCGCCCTCGCGCGGCTCGTGCCGCGCGGGCGCGTCCTCAAGGCTTCGGCCGCTTCGGCGGCTCGACGTCGCGCCCCACCGCGCGCAGCGTCCCCTCCGCGCGGAAGCGCCCCTCGAGCCCGGACGTCACCACGAACAGCCCCTCGGCGCCGCGCTCGCGGACGTGCAGCGAGAGCGTGACCGGCTGCCCGGCGGCGAGCTTGGCCGCGTCGACGAGGTTCTGCTCGATCGCCTCGTCGTCGAACGGCATCCCGATCGCGAGGCGCTCCCGGATCGCCGCCGCGAGCGCGTCGAGGGCCCCCGGCGCGATCGCCGACGCGAGCCGCGCGTGCTCCCCCGAGAGCGGCCGCACCGCCCGGGCGATCACCACGCGCCGCTTCGGATCCCACGTCGGCTCCACCACGAACGACGCCGTGGCGCAGGCGGCGCCGCCGATGTCCGCGTCCACGACGAGCCCTTCGCTCGAGGTCCGCGCGTGGGTCGCGCCGAGCCGCAGCGCGCCGGCCGTCGTCCCCTCCAGCGACGCCGCGAGCTGCGCGTCGACGTGCGCCCGCCCTGCGTCGACCGAGAGGTGCAGCGCGAACGACGCGGGGAGCTCCTTCGCCTGCGCGAGCTTCGGGAGCGGGCTCGGCGGCGCGCCCTCGCTCGCCGCGGGGCAGGGGAGCGCCAGCGACGGCGTCGCCTCGATCGAGACGCGCATCGAGAGCACGTCGTCGGCGAGGCGGGGCGGTCCCTGCGTCACCGTGCGGGGCGCCATCACCAGGCACGCCGCGCCGAGCGGCACCGGCTGCTGGAGCGCGCGCCAGGCGTCCTCCGCGAGCGGCCGCGTCTTCGGGAGCGCCGCGTTGATGCGCTGCTCGGCCTTCTTCACCTCCGCGCGGGCGCGCTTCTCGAGCTCGGGGGTCACGTCGACCTCCAGCGCGGTCATCACGCAGCGCTTGGTGATCGTCACGTCGGCCTTCGCGGGCGCGATCGACCAGTCCTCGCCGAGCCGCCCCGACATCTTCGCCTCGACCACGCCCGCGGGGGCGCAGCGTCCGTAGGTCACGCAGCCAAGCGGCCCCGTCGGCTTGCACACGCTCGCCGTGGCGCTGAACGGCATGCGGATCACGACGTCGTCGCCGCGCAGCGCGATCGTGAACGCGCCGCGATCGACCGTGTACGTGATGCGTCCGGGCGCGCCGATCGGCTCGTCGCTCCCCTGTCCGAGCCGGCGCGGCACCTCCTTCTCGAGCCGCGCCCGCACCCCCGCGAGCTCGATGCCGAGCTCCGCCACGAGCGTCGAGGTGGTCGGCGCGGGCGGCGCGCGCGCCGGTTCGACCGAGCCCGCGGTCCCCGCGATCGCGCTGCACGCCGGCTCCGGCTTCGTCCCCGTCGCGCCGTGCGACGCTGCGCCACCGCAGGCCGCGAGCGCGACGGTCGCCGTCACGGCAGAGAACTTCGCCAGCGCCCAGCCGGCACGCGCGCGCCGCATCACGAGCGCCTGCGCCGACGCACGAGCAGCGGCACCGCCAGCGCGAGCGCGA
>CAIXWQ010000584.1 GCA_903923175.1 uncultured delta proteobacterium
CGTCGTACGTGATCTGGAACGTCGTGCACCGGTTCACGCAGCCGGGCGAGCTGGTGGTCGATCCGTTCTGCGGCAGCGGCACCACGCTCGACGTCTGCAAGGATCTCGATCGCCGCGCGCTCGGCTTCGACGTCGCCCCCGCGCGCGCCGACGTGCAGAACGGCGACGCGCGCAGCCTGCCGCTCAAGGCCGCGAGCGTGGATCTCGTGTTCATGGATCCCCCCTACGCCGACAACCTCGACTACTCCGACGACGCGCGCTGCCTCGGCAAGCTGAAGGCGAACGGCCAGTGGCAGCGCGCGATGCGCCTCGCGATCAAAGAGGCCGCGCGCGTGCTGCGCGACGAGCGCGTGCTCGCGATGTTCGTGTGCGACGTGCTCAAGAAGGGGAAGGCCTTCCACGCGCTCGGCTTCGAGCTCTTCGCGCTCGCGCGCGAGGAGGGGCTCGTCCCGGTCGACATGATCTCGGTGGTGCGCCACAACCGCACGCTCGAGCAAGGCAACTACCGCAAGGCGGCCGACGAGCAGGGGTTCTTCCTGCGCGGCTTCAACTACCTGCTGCTCTTCCGCAAGCGCGCGCTCTCGGAGAAGCCCGAGAAGGCCGAGAAGCCCGCGCCGACGGAGTAGGCCGAGCCGCGACGTCTGCCCTCGCACGCGCGGACGCGATACCGTGCGCGCATGGCCCTCCGCGCCAGCGGCGCCGTTCGCGACCGCCGCTCCAGGTTCACCCTCGCGCGCCTCTTGGCGCTCGCGCTCGTGGTCGGCGCGACCGCGTGCAGCGGCCGCGGCTGTCGCGCGTCCGACGAGGAGTCCGCAGAGCCCGCCCCCAAGCCGAAGCCGAAGAAGGCGGCGGTGGTCGCCGACTGCGAGCGCTACGCGCAGACCTTCTGCGAGCTCTACGAGCGCTGCGATCGCCGCAACTACGAGTGGGCCTACGACGACGCCAAGCGCTGCCGCGAGGCGACCGCGACGTACTGCGCCTACGAGCTGCGCGCGCCGGGCTCGGGCGACACGCCCAAGGCCATCAACGACTGCGCCGAGGCGTTCACCAAGACCAGCTGCGACGACTGGGGGACGCGCAACACGCCGCTCGTCTGCCACCCGCCGGGGACGCGCAAGGCCGGCGAGGCCTGCCAGATCGCGGCGCAGTGCGAGAGCTACTACTGCAAGATCGCCGGCGCGAACGAGACCTGCGGCAAGTGCGAGAAGCTCCCCGACGAGGGGGATCCCTGCCCCGGCTACTACTGCAAGGTCGGCTCGCTCTGCCTCTCGGGTCGCTGCCAGAAGCCCAAGAAAGAGGGCGACGCGTGCGCCACCGACGTCGAGTGCGCGGCGACGCTCGTCTGCTTCAAGGAGAAGCGCTGGGCCTACACGGGCGTGTGCAAGAAGCCGCTCGCCACCGGCGCGGCGTGCCTCGATCCGGCGCACGCCTACGACGACGAGGACGACGACGCCGACGAGGAGGTCACGATCGGCAGGGGGACCATCGGCACGATCGGTAGGGGCGGCACGATCGGCGGCGGCCCGCTCGACGCCGGCAAGGGCGACGCGGGACACGCGGGCGACGCGGGCGACGCGGGTGACGCAGGCGACGCGGGCGACGCGGCCGCCGACGCGAGGCCGCCCAGGCCGACCAGCGACTGCAACCGCCGACAGGGCGACGCCTGCATGGCCGGCACCTGCACCGCCGAGAAGCGGCTCTCGACCGGCGACCGCTGCACCACCGGCGCGGTGTGCAAGAACGGCAACTGCGAGCTCGGCAAGTGCGAGGCGCGCCGCGCGAACGGCGAGAAGTGCGACAAGTCGACGACCACGAACCCCTGCCGCTTCCCTGCGAAGTGCGTGGAGGGCGCCTGCCGCGTCCTCGACGGCTTCGAGTGCGACGCGCCCCCGAAGACGGGGCCGAGCTCGCTGCTCCCGTTCCGTTGACGCGCCCCGACGCGGTCCGACCGCGCGCGCGGAGCTCGCGCTCGCGTGTACGCCGAGGGAGCGACGGGTAGCGTTGTGTGCGACGAGGTGGTGCGCCGCGCCGAAAAAAGATCGCACGAGGCAGCCAAAGGCGGGTCACGATTCTAGGGTCCGACCCCACGAGGAGGCTGAGGCATGCGAGCGGCACGAGCGATACCCCACCTTGAGCGCGAGTCGGCCGTGGCGCCGACGACGCTCGAAGCGCGGCTTGCGCCGGACGCGCCGGATCCGCCGAGCGCGACGGATCCGCTCCGGGCCTCCGGGGTCCGCAGCGGCGAGCGCCCCGCGCTCGATGGCGACGAGCTCGCGATCGCCGCGCGGCTGCTCTCGGGCGACGCGCACGGCGCGATCGCGCTCGCGGCGCGCGTGCACGGCGCCTCGATCGGGCGGCTCTGCTACCTGCTGCTCGGCTCGCAGGGCGAGGCCGACGAGGCGGCGCAGGAGGCGCTCGTCTCCGCCTTCCACGCCGCCGGCGGCTACCGCGGCGAGGGGACGGCGAGAGCCTGGCTCTTCACCATCGCGCGGCGCACCTGCGCGCAGCGCCTCGAGACGCGCACGCGGCAGGCGCGCCGCCGCGAGCTGCTGCAGGTCGCCCCGCCGGCCACCCGCGACGCGTCCACGCTCCACGAGGAGGCCGAGCTCGTCGCGTCGGTGCGCGTCGGCATCGAGGCGCTCGTGCCGGCCGATCGCGAGATCCTCGCCCTGCGCTACGAGGCCGATCAGTCGTTCAAGGAGATCGCCGTCGCCCTCGGCATCGACGAGGCGACCGCCCGCAAGCGCGCCAGCCGCGCCCTCGCGCGCCTGCGTGACGCGCTCCCCACCGAGCCTGCGGAATAGGGAAGGACGTCCCCGTGAGCTTCCGACCTGGCCCCCCGATTCGCGACGAGGACGACGACGACACGCTCGTCATGGCGACCTCGCCGCTCTTCTCGAGCCCGCCGCGGCCGCTGCTGAGGGCGCCCACCGCCGGGGGCTCCGCCTGTGACGAGCTCGCCGAGCAGCTCGCCGTCGCGGTCGACGGAGCTCTGCCGTTGGACCTCGAGCTCCACCTCGACGAGTGCCCGACCTGCGCCGAACGGCTCCGTAGCGCAGTGGCGCTCACGGATGGGGTACGCCAGGTCGCGAGCCGCTATTCTCATTCGGTCGATTTCGAAGCCCGGGTCCTCGCCGCCATCGGCGGGGGCGCGCGCTAGCGGCTCCGTCGGGGGAAACCGAGCATGGCGAACGAAGACAACGTCGATCCGCTGGTTGGCAAGACCATCAACGACCGCTTCCAGGTCACGTCGCTGATCGCGCGCGGCGGCATGGGGAAGGTCTACCGCGGCAAGCAGATGCCCCTCGGCCGCGACTGCGCGGTCAAGGTGCTCAGCGTCAAGAAGGGCGAGGTCGACGAGGACTTCGAGAAGCGCTTCTTCCTCGAGGCGTCGATCCTCGCGAAGCTGACGCACCCCAACACCGTGACGGTGTTCGACTACGGGCGCACCGAAGACGGCGTCCTGTACATGGTGATGGAGTTCCTCGAAGGGCACACCCTCAAGCAGGTGATGCGCGACGAGGGGCCGTTCGACCAGGATCGCGCCGCCCACGTGGCGCGGCAGATGTGCCGCTCGCTCCGCGAGGCGCACTCGCTCGGCGTCATCCACCGCGACCTCAAGCCCGCCAACGTGTTCCTCGTCGAGCACGGCGACGAGCGCGACATGGTCAAGGTCATCGACTTCGGCCTGGTGAAGAACGTCGACTCCTCGAACACCGAGGACCTGACGCAGGCCGGGCTCTTCATGGGCTCGCCGAAGTACATGGCGCCCGAGCAGATCCGCGGCGAGCACGTCGACGCGCGCACCGACATCTACGCGATGGGCGTGATGCTCTACGAGATGGTCTGCGGCGAGGTCCCCTTCGACCGCGCCAACCAGGTCGATCTCCTGCTCGCGCACGTGAACGAGCGCCCGAAGCGCCCGCGCGAGCGCAAGCCCGACGTCCAGATCGGCGAGGGCTTCGAGGCGATCATCATGCGCTGCCTCGAGAAGTCGCCCGACGACCGCTTCACGAGCATGGACGACGTGCTGGCGGTGCTCAAAGAGGCCACCGGCGGCCGGCCGACCACCGAGACGGCCGCGAGCATCGAGCTGCGCAAGTCGCTCGACGCGCTGGTGAAGTCGGGGTCGAACCCGCCCGTCCAGCCGGCGATGGATCCGTCGCAGCTCGTGGCGACCGCGGCCGACGCCCAGCCGAAGAAGGGCGGCAGCAAGCTCGCCGCCATCGGCGTCGGGCTTTCGCTGGTCGCGGCGGTGGGCATCTTCGTCGCGACGCGCGGCGGGAAGGACGACGCGAAGGCGCAGGCGGCCACGTCGCAGCAGCCGCCGGCCGCGACGACGGCCGCCGCCACGGCGACCACCAGCGCCGTGAAGGTGGAGCCGGCGGTGACCGCGGCCGCGAAGCCGGCGGTCGACCTGAAGCGCGTGCACCTCGACAGCGACCCGGTCGGCGCCAGGGTGCGCGACGCGGCGGACGTGCTCCTCTGCGACACGACCCCGTGCGACGTGAAGGTCGAGACCGGCACGCTGACCGTCTCGCTCAGCCTGGACGGCTACTCGAGCGAGAAGCTCGCCCTCAAGGAAGGCGACGGCACGAAGAAGGTCACGCTGTCGAAGAAGCCCTCGTATACGTGGACCGCGCCCAAGAACACGGGCGCCGCGGCGAACACCGGCGGCGGCAGCAAGCCCCCGGGCGGCGATCCCGGGTTCAAGGACAACCCGTATTGAAGTGCGCCCCCGGCCTGAAGGCCGGGGCACCGACGGCCTCGCAAGCCCACCTCCGGTGGGCTTCTTGGCTTTTGCTCGACTTCGCGATCCCGCTCGACTGCCGAGGAGCCCCGAAGGGGCTTACCAAGCATTCGGTACCCCGGGCTCGAGCCCGGGGGGACCTGATCTCGCTCACGCCTCGACGAGCTGCTTCTTCTCGCCCGCCGACCCGCCGCCGTCGGCGTTCTCGGGCGGCAGTGACGTGTACGTGAAGACGAGCGCGCCGTCCTTCACGTCGATGAGCGCCTCGCCGCCGTGCTCGAGCTTGCCGAAGAGCAGCTCGTCCGAGAGCGTCTTCTTGATCTCGCTCTGGATGACGCGCGCGAGCGGGCGCGCGCCCATGAAGCGATCGTAGCCCTTCTCGGCCAGCCACTGCCGCGCCCCCTCGGTCAGCGCGATGGTGGCGCGCCGATCCTTGAGCTGCGCGTCGAGCTCGCCGATGAACTTGTCGACGATGCTCCCCATCACCGACGGGTCGAGCGGGTTGAACGCGACGCGCGCGTCGAGCCGGTTGCGGAACTCCGGGCTGAAGACGTTCTGCACCGCCTTGTCCTCCGAGCCCATCGGCTGCGCCCCGTCGCCGAAGCCGACGCGCCGCGAGGACATGTCCCGGGCGCCGACGTTGCTCGTCATGATCAGCACGACGTGCCGGAAGTCGCTGGCGACGCCGGTGTTGTCGGTGAGCTTGCCGTGGTCCATCACCTGCAGCAGCACGTTGAAGATCGCCGGGTGCGCCTTCTCGATCTCGTCGAGCAGCAGCACCGCGTGCGGCGACTTCGCGATCGCCTCGGTGAGCTGGCCGCGCTGGTCGAAGCCGACGTAGCCCGGCGGCGCGCCGATGAGCCGCGACACCGAGTGCGACTCCATGTACTCGCTCATGTCGAAGCGCACGAAGTTGATGCCGAGCGCCTTGGCGAGCTGCTTGGCGAGCTCGGTCTTGCCGACGCCGGTGGGCCCGGTGAAGAGGAACGAGCCGATCGGCTTCTCGACGCTGCGCAGGCCGGCCCGCGCGAGCTTGATCGACGCGGCGACCTCTTCGATGGCTTTGTCCTGCCCGAAGATCACCCGCTTGAGGTCGCGCTCCAGGTTCCTGAGCTGCGCCTTGTCGCTGGTGTTGACCTGCTTCGGCGGGATCTGCGCCATGCGCGCGACGACCGCCTCGATCTCGGGCACGTCGATGAGCGCCGGCTCCGGTAGCACCTCGACCTCGGGCTCCGAAGCGGAGCCGTTGGCCGCGGCGACCTTCGCCGACAGCTCCTTCTCGGCCCCCTCGGCCTTCTTCGCCGCGGCCACGTCGCCGGCGATCCCGCCGGTCGCGAGCTTCGCCGAGGCGCCGGCCTCGTCGAGCAGATCGATGGCCTTGTCCGGGAGCTTGCGGTCGTGGAGGTACTTCGTGGAGAGGTGCACCGCCTGCTCGATGGCCCCCTTGGTGTACTTCACGCCGTGGTAGGCCTCGTATTTCGGCCGCAGCCCCTCGAGGATGGCGATGGCGTCGTCGATCGAGGGCTCGTTGACCTCGACCTTCTGGAAGCGCCGCGACAGCGCGCGATCGCGCTCGAAATGCGAGCGCATCTCGGCGAAGGTCGTCGAGCCGATGCAGCGGAGCTTGCCCGACGAGAGCGCGGGCTTGAGCAGGTTGCCCGCGTCGAGCGTGCCGCCGCTCGCGGCCCCCGCGCCGATGACGGTGTGGATCTCGTCGATGAAGAGGATGGCGTTCGGGCGCTTCTCGAGCGCCTTGATCACGCCCTTCATGCGCTCTTCGAAGTCGCCGCGGTAGCGCGTGCCGGCCACCAGGGCGCCCATGTCGAGCGCGTAGATGAGCGCGTCCTTCAGCGCGACGGGGACCTCCTTGCGGAAGATCTTCCAGGCGAGCCCCTCGACGATGGCCGTCTTGCCCACGCCCGCGTCGCCGACCAGCAGCGGGTTGTTCTTCCGGCGCCGGGCGAGGATCTGGATGGTGCGCTCGACCTCCTTGAGGCGGCCCACCAGCGGATCGATGCGCCCCTCGGCGGCCTCCTTGTTCAGGTCGACCGTGTACGCCGCGAGCGGGTCCTTCGCCTTCTTGGGCTTCGACGTCATGTCGTCGTCCCCCTCGGCGTCGGCGGGCTGCGCGTCGGCCTTGGCGTCGTCCTCGTCGTCGCCGATCTTCGAGACGCCGTGCGAGACGAAGTTCACCACGTCGAGGCGCGTGACCCCCTGCTCGTCGAGCAGGGCGACGGCCATCGAGTCGCGCTCGCTGAAGATGGCGATGAGCAGATCGGGCGGCGTCACCACGTCCTTCTCGGCGCCGGCGACGTGCATCATCGCGCGCCGGATGACGCGCTGGAACCCGAGCGAGTAGGTCGGCTGGGCGTCCGCCTTCCGGGGCATCTCCTCGTCGAGGTACTTCGCCAGCGCCTTCTTCAGGGCGTCGACGTCGGCGCCCGCGTGGCGCAGCACCTTCGCGGTCGTCTGCTCGAAGCAGAGCGCCTGCAGCAGGTGCTCCACCGTCGCGTACTCGTGATCCCGCCGCGCGGCCTCCGAGGCAGCGTGGTTCAGCGCGATCTCCGTCTCGACCGAAAGACGCATCTTCCTATCTCCATCCCGAGCCCGCGCCGGAGCCCGACGCCCACCCACGAGATCCGATCGGCGCGCGCGCCGTAGCCCTTCGATGCACCTGGACGCGCTCGCGGTATCCGGGAGCCGCCCCTCGACCACCGCCGCGCCCCGGTCGAGCGCTCACTCCGGCTCGGCCGTGACCCGCAGGGGCATCCCCTGCTTGCGCGCGTGCTTGGTGACCTCGTCCACCTTCGTCTCGGCGACGTCCTTGGGGTAGAAACCTGCGACGCCGCTCCCTTTGTGGTGCACCGACAGCATGATGAACGTCGCCTCCGACTCGTCCTTGTCGAAGTAGCGCATCAGCACGTCGATCACGAACTCGCGCGTCGTGTAGTCGTCGTTGTGGAAGACGACCTTGTAGCGCTTCGGCCGCTGGACCTTCCGCACCTGCTCGACGGCGAGATCGCCCTGCTCGTCGGGGCCGTCGGGGGCGTCAGGGGCGTCGGGGGCGCTCGGTCGTCGGGGCGGGTTCGCGTTCGAGGGCATGTGGGAGGGGGGAGCGAGGAGCGCTCGGGCGTTCGATGCGCCCGGAGCGCCATGCGCGACGGGTCCGGGGCGAGCATAGCCCGCGCCACGGTCGCACCGAGCCTCCACGGCTTCGCGAGGCCGTGGAAGCGGCGTTCGAGGCTCCGCGGAAGCGGTTTTCGCTTTGCCACCCTATCCGGGTATGGGTACTCGTCCGTTCCATGAACGGCGCAAATATGCACCCCTCCACCCTGTCGAGATTCACCTCCTTCGGCACCGCGCGGTGGCTCGTCGTGGCCCTCGCTGCGGGCGCGGGCGCCGGCCTCGCCCCGTTCGGCTGCAGCAGCAACAACGACACGCCGACGCCCGTCCTCGATTCGGGCGTGCCGAGCGAGACGGGCGGCGAGACGGCGACCGACACCGGCTCCGACGCCCCCGCGGACACGCAGGTCACCGACGCCGCCGATGCGCCGGCCACCGACGCGCCGGTCGACGGCGGAGACGGCGGAGACGCCGGCGAGACCGGCGCCGCGCTCTCGGCCCGCGCGGCGAAGGGGCTCACCATCTCGCCCTTCACGCTCGACACCACGGGGCTGTCGCTCGCCGATCAGGAGAAGCTCGGCCTGGGGAGCTACCTCGTGAACGCCGTCGGCGGGTGCAACGACTGCCACGCGCACAACCAGGCGGCCGGCCCGCCGAAATTCCTCGGCGGCGGCACGAAGTTCGACCTCGGCGGCGGCAACTCGGTCTACGCGCGCAACCTGACGAGCGACGCGACCACCGGCCTGCAGCTCAGCGAGGCCCAGTTCGTCGAGGCGCTGCAGACCGGCAAGGACTGGCGCAACAGCACCACGTCGGCGAGCCAGGTGCTCATCGTGATGCCGTGGCAGACGTACCGCTGGATGTCGACGACCGATCTCAAGGCGATCTACGCGTACCTGAAGAAGGTCCCCGCCGACGCGAACGCGGTCACGGCCGACGCGAAGGGGGCCACGCTCTCGAGCATCCCGCCGACGCCCGTGTCGACGACGTTCATCTACGGCGACGTCTCGCGCACCATCCCCGCCGAGGATCCGGTCGCCGACCCGCTCTGGTCGACGCGCGGCCTCTCGGTGCAGCCGGTGGCCGATCCGACCGGGCTCGCCGCGTTGAGCGCGAGCGACAAGAGCCTCTACGGCCGCGGCGCGTACCTGGTCAACGCGGTCGCGGGGTGCAACGACTGCCACACCAACCCCGATCGCAACCAGATGACGGGGAAGATCACCACGTCGGCGTGGCTGACGGGCGGGCGCGTCTTCGCGGTGCCGCCGGGGCTCAACGCGATCGTCGGCTACTCGCGCTCGATGGGGGCGAACCTCCTCGGCCAGACCCACGGCGCGATCTCGACCGACTACAACGACTTCCACCTCGCGTTCGTCGACGGCAAGGAGGCGATCGGCACCACGACCACCACGCGCAACGTGTCGTGGCCGATGCCGTTCACGTCGTTCAAGAACATGGTCGAGGAGGACGTGCAGTCGATCCACACCTACCTCCGCAATCAGGCCCGCATCTCGGGCGCGAACGACAAGATCACGCAGGATCCGGCGCGTTACTGCGCGGCGGACGGCGACTGCAAGGGGGGCGAGACCTGCAACACGGCGACGAACGAGTGCATCGGCGGCGCGTGCACGACCGACGCGGACTGCGGCGCGTGCCAGACGTGCACCGCATCGAAGTGCAAGGCCCCGGTCGCGGGCTCGAGCTGCCTGACCGGCGGGATCTGAGCGCCGGCCACGCCGTCACGACGCCCCGCTCCTCGCGCGCCCCCCGGCGTACGATGGGCGGGGCGATGTCATTTCCGCTGCGCCTCGTGGTGTGGGACGCGACCGACGTCGCGCCGCTGCGCGTCCCGCGCGTGATCCGCCGAGACGACGGCACCGCCGAGGGGACCGGCGGGCTGTCGCGCTGGTGGCGGCTCGGCGCGGGGCTCCACCGCGCGCTCTATCGCGCCGGGGCGACCGCGCCGGCGAGCTCGTGGGAAGAGGCGCTGCGCTTCGCGATCGCCGCGAGCGAGCGGGCCGACGCCCCGATCGCGGAGCTGCAGGCGTGGGGGCACGGCGGCTTCGGCTTCATGCGGATGGGCGAGTCGCGCCTCGATCGCGAGGCGCTCGGGCGAGCCTCGAAGCTCGCGCCGCTGCTCGACGCCCTGCGCGCTCGGCTGGCGAAGGACGCGCTCGTGTGGCTCCGCTGCTGCAGCGCGCTCGGCGCCGAGGCGGGGCGCACGTTCGCCCCGGAGCTCGCGGCGCGGCTCGGCGCGCGCGTCGCCGGGCACACCTCCATCATCGGCGAGTGGCTGAGCGGCACGCACTCCGTCGCGCCGGCAGAGTCGCCGCGCTGGTCGCCCGAAGAGGGGACCGAGCGCACCCGCGAAGGCGCCGTGGTCGCGCGCGTCTCGAGCGCGGGCGCGCCCAACACGATCTTCATGCTGCGGCGCGGGCTGCCCCGCGGCTGGTGAGCCGCGACGCCGCTTCGCGCGGGCCCGCTCAGCCCCGCACCAGCGTGAGCGCGGTGATCTCGGCCGGCGCGCCGACGCGCATCGGCGGCCCCCAGTAGCCGGTCCCGCGGCTCACGTAGATCTGCGCGTCGCCGTGGCGGTGGAGGCCCATCACGTACGGCTGCTGCAGGTACACGAAGTAGCTCCACGGCCAGATCTGCCCGCCGTGCGTGTGCCCCGACAGCTGCAGCCCGACGCCGCTCGCCGCGGCCTCGAAGATCGCCTTGGGCTGGTGCGCGAGCAGGATCAGCTCGCGCGTCGGATCGCGACCGGCGAGCGCCTTGGCGAGATCCGGGCCGTGGCCCGCGACCCGCCGCGCGGAGTGATCGTCGACGCCGGCGAGATCGATCACGTCGTCGCCGACCCGCAGTTCGACCCGCTCGTTGCGCAGCACGCGCACGCCGATGCGACCGAGCTCGGCGAGCCAGGCGTCGACGCCCGAGTAGTACTCGTGGTTGCCGGTGACGAAGAACACGCCGTGGCGCGCGCGCAGATCGGCGAGCGGCGCGACGTGCTCGCGAAGCTCCGCGACCGAGCCGTCGACCAGGTCGCCGGTGATGACGACGACGTCGGGCGAGAGCGCGTTCACCTTGCGCACGACCTCCTCGAGGAAGCCGCGACCGATGGTCGGACCGAGGTGGACGTCGGTGAGCTGCACGACGACGAACCCTTCGAGCCCCTTCGGCAGGCGCGACAGCGCGACGCGCACCGGCTTGATGCCCACGCCCCGCGCGACGTCGACGAAGCCCCACGCGGCGACGCCGACGGCCGCGACCGAGGCGAAGAGCGCGGCTCCGCGGCCGAGCAACACCCTGCGCGCCTGCTGGACCTCGGGCGCCGCGAGCTTCGCCTGCGCGTTGGGGACCGCCGCGACCACGAGCCGGACCAGATCGGCAAGCAGCAAGAAGGCGAACAGGTAGAACAGCACGCCGAGCCAGCCGTACCCGACGTACGCGACGAGGGTCGAGAGCGGGCGCGGCAGCGCGCGCACGAGGAACATGGAGAGCGGCACGAGCACGGCGAGCGCCACGGCCGCGTACGCGCCGACGCGAGCCCACGGTTCCGGCAGCGCGGCGTCGCGCACGAGGCGCGCCCACACGTAGCGGTGGAGCAGTGCCGACATCAGCGTGCTGACGACGACGAACGGGAGGAAGCGAAGCCACATTGGAACTGGCAGGGGATGCGCCCGGCAGCCGGCCGGTGACGCGCCCCCCTCTCGCGGGGTCAGAGCGCGGGAAAGATCCCGCGCTCTTCACTGCCCACCAGGGCGGTCGGCACCGCCCTGCCCCGCCGAATGCGATTCGTCGGGGCCCGACCCCACCGGAGAGACTGCTTCACAGTCTCTCACATGCCGAGCAGCCCGATGATGATGGGGACCGCCTGCGTGATGCTGGGGGTGCCGCTGCCGGTGACCGAGCCGCTGATCTTCTTCACGATCTTCATGGTCTTCATCTCGACGATGAAGACCTGCTCACGCTGGCCGTAGACCGAGAGCGTCTTGGTCCCCGTCCCCGCGGGCGTGTCGATGAGCGTCGTCGTCACCACCGGATACTTCGTCAACCACGCGTCCAGGTCCGCTCGAGACGCGGGCCCGAGGGCCTTCGACTCGAGGATCTGCACCACCGTACCGCCGGCATCGAGCACCGACTTCCCTTGCGCGACCAAATCACGGGTCGCGTTGGCACAGCCGGGTCACAAGAATTCCGCGAGGTGCACGAGGGCGTAGCGGCGCCCGGAACTGCGGATGGCCGCCATCGAGGTCGTGACGTACGGCTTCGTCTTCGCCGGCGCGTCGCCGAGCTCGTCGACGTACCCCTCCCACTGCAGATTGGCGAGGACGTCCCCCTCGTTCGTGCCGTAGGGGCCCGACGGGTACGGGCCGAGCGCGACGGCGTCCGAGGGCGCGTCGGTGGCCGCGGCCGTGTCGGTGGTGGCCGTGTCGTTCACGGCGACGTCGCCCGGATCGCTCGCGTCGACGAGCGTCTCCTCGGCGGCGTCGGTCGTCGTCGCGGGCGTGGTGGCGCTGCCGCCGCCGCACGCGATCGAGGCGGCGCACAGGAGCGCGAGCGCCCCCAGGGCGAGGTTCGAATGGCGCATCTCAGTTGACCTTGCGGACGCCGAGCCAGGAGATCGTCGAGATCCCCTCGCCCGGGTCGGTGGCGATCGTGAGGCCGTCGGCGGAGACCGTCCCCTTGGCGACGACCACGGCCGTTCCGGCGCTCGGCGGGGTGGAGAGCAGCTCCACGCCGAGGACGAAGAACTCGACCTTCTGGTTGGCCGCGAGCTTGGCGGTGTTCTTCAAGCGCACGCCGACCTTCTGCGGCTTGGCGCCGCCGGGGTCGCTCGCGGTCCCCATGACCGTCGCCGCCGAGGCGAACGGGCCGAGCCCGTAGAGCGCGACCGCGCCCATGCCGACCGCGAAGTCGGGGAGCTGGGCGAGGTTGGCGGGGCCGACGCGGAGCTGGTGGCCGGTCGCGAGCTCGATGTCCTCGACGTCGAGGTCGAAGGCGGTGTTGGCGGGGACATCGAGCGTGACGTCGCCGAGGGAGACCGACGAAGCGGGCGCGCCGTCGGCCGGCAGCTCCACGCCGCCGACGTACTTCGGGACGCGCATCGGCCCGAGCTGGATCGTGGCGCCGCCCGTGGCCGGCAGCTTCTGATACAGGCTCGCGTAGTCGGGGCGCGCGTGCGCCAGGGCCGCGAAATTCGTCGGCACGATGTTGTAGTTCACGGCCGCGGTGTACGCGCCGTTGGCGTCGGTCTTCGCGTAGAAGCAGACCGAGCCGCAGATCGAGACGGTCACGCCGGCGAGCGGCTTTCCGTCGGTGTCGGTGAGGGACCCGGACACCGATCGCACGCAAATCGCCGCCGGATCGTCGGCGGGCTCGGCGCAGCCGTCGCCGGTGTCCGCGCCGCCGTCGACGGTGGGCGCGGCGATCGAGCTGCTGCTGCTGCTGGAGCACGAGGCGCCCGCGAACGAGGCGAGCAGCCCGAAGGAGAGGAGGAGGAGCTTCGACTTCATGCGGCCGAGGTAGTGTGCACGTCCGACGCCGGATCGTCACCCCGCGCGATCGGCTTCCGTCGACATCGGCGTTTGGGTGCGGCAACGTTCGACCGAAGCGATGGCCGAACGACCGCTGCTCGTGCTCTTCACCGGTTCGACCGTCGCGCGCGTGCGCGAGGTGCACGGCGACTTCGACGCGCACTTCCAGCGAGGCGTCGGCGACGCCTGGCGCGGCCCGTGGACGAGCTTCGACGCGCGCGACGAGGGGGCGCCGCTCCCCGATCCCGGCGGGCTCGCGGGCGTGATCGTCTCGGGCTCGGCGTCGAGCGTGACCGAGCGTGCGCCCTGGATGCTCCGCCTGGAGGCGTGGCTCCGCGACGGCGTCGCCCGCGAGACGCCGCTGCTCGGGGTCTGCTTCGGCCACCAGCTGCTCGCGCAAGCGCTCGGCGGCGAGGTGCGACCGAACCCCGCGGGGCGCCGACTCGGCTCGCTGTCGATCCGACGCGTCGACGACGACCCGCTGTTCGAAGGCGTCCCTCGCGAGCTCACCGTCAGCGTCTCGCACCGGGACCACGTCGGCGTCGCGCCGCCGGGGGTGCGCAAGCTCGCCACGGCCGATCACGACGACCTCCACGCCTTCGCGGTCGGACCGAAGGCGCGCGCGGTGCAGTTTCACCCGGAGTTCCACGCGGAAATCGTGCGCGGCTACCTCGCCGAGCGGAGCGAGCTGCTGAGGAGCGAGGGGCTCGATCCCGACGCGTTGCTGCGCGGGGTCGTCGAGCCCGTGTTCGGCCCCGTGATCCTGCGCAACTTCATCCGCCGCTTCGTGCGCCGCTGAGGGGACGGCCCGGCCTGCGGTCGCGCCTCGACGCCGCGATCGATCGGGCACACGGTAGAGGCTCTACACCAGCGCGCGCAGCCCACGCCGTGTACGATGGCGCCGTGACGCCGAAGTCCGCTCGCCTGGAATCGGACCCACCGCTCCCCGGGCGCACCGAGCTCGCGGCGCTGGTCGACCAGCTGCGCGGCGTCATGGATCACGCGAGCGACGCCTTCTTCGTGAGCGACGCCGAGGGGCGCTACCTCGACTGCAACCACACCGCGGAGGAGCTGACGGGCTACTCGGCGGCCGAGCTGCGGGCGATGTCGCTGACCGATCTGGTCACGCCGGCCTCGATCGTGGAGCGGCCGCTGCAGCTCGAGCGGCTCGTCCAGGGCGAGAGCGTGCTCGTCGAGCGGCTGCTCCGCCGCAAGGACGGCTCGGAGGTCGCGGTCGAGATCCGCGCGCGCGTGCTCGCCGACGGCAAGTTCCTCGGCATGGCGCGCGACGTCACGGAGCGTCGCCAGGCCGAGCAGGCGCTGCGCGAGAGCGACGCGGCGTTCCGCGCGCTGTTCGAGGCGTCGCCGGTGCCGACGCTGCTCGCACGCGTGGGGAGCGCGCAGATCTGGCTCGCGAACGAGGAGGCGCGCAAGGCGCTCGGCCTCGACGAGCGTGGGCTCGAGCAGCTCGATCTGCGGCGGCTGTTCGTCGCCTCCGAGGCGATCGCGCGCGTGCAGGCGCTGATCGAGACGCGCGGACGCGACGCGGTCGAGGCGACGCTGAGGCTGGCGGACGGCGAGCGCGCGTGCGTGCTTTCCGCGCGGCGGCTCGCCTTCCACGGCCAGGACGTCGAGCTCGTGACCTTCGTCGACGTCACCGATCGCAACCGCGACGAGGCGGCGCTTCGCGAGGCGCAGAAGCTCGAGAGCCTCGGCGTGCTCACCGGCGGCATCGCGCACGACTTCAACAACCTGCTCACGCCGATCCTGGCGAACGTGTCGCTGGCGCGCGAGTCGCTGGAGGAGCAGCACCCCGCGCGCGAGATGATGGACGACGTCGAGGAGTCCGCGCGGCGCGCGGCGGCGCTGGTCGGCCAGATGCTCACCTACGCCGGCAAGGGGCGCGTGAGCGTGGAGCCGCACGCGCTCGGCGAGCTCGTGCGCGAGCTCAGCCCGCTCCTCACGGTGGCGACCTCCAAGAAGGCGCGCCTCACCATCGAGCCGGAGCCGCGGCTGCCGAACGTCGACGTCGACGCGGCCCAGCTGCGGCAGCTCGTGCTCAACCTGGTGACCAACGCGAGCGAGGCGATCGGCGACCGCGCCGGCACCATCCGCGTGGGCGTGCGGCGCGCGCGCCTCGACGAGGACGACCTGCGCCGACTGCGCGCCGGGCACGAGCTGACGCCGGGCGAGCACGTCGTGCTCGAGGTCGTCGACGACGGCGTGGGCATGTCGCGCGAGCTCTTGGAGCGCATCTTCGACCCCTTCTTCTCGACCAAGGGGCCGGGCCGCGGGCTCGGGCTCTCGGTCCTGCTCGGGATCGTGCGCAGCCACCGCGCGGCGGTGGAGGTGCTGAGCAGCGAGCAGGGCGGGACGAGCTTCCGGCTCTTCTTCCGGCCGAGCGAGACGACGACGCGCGCGCGCTCGTCGCGGGCGAGCGCGCCGAAGCCCAAGCTGTCGGGGCGCGTGCTCCTCGCCGATGACGATCCGGCCGTCCGCGGGAGCGTGACGCGGCTCCTCCGCCACCTCGGCCTCGAGGTCACGTCCACGGACGACGGCGCAGAGGCGGTCGCGGAGTTCGAGCGACGCCCCGGGGAGTTCGACGTGGTGCTGCTCGACGTGACGATGCCGCGGATGGGCGGGCTCGAGGCGCTCGAGCGGATCCGCGCGCGCGCCCCCGATCTGCCGTGCGTGCTCTGCAGCGGCTACAGCGATCGCGACGTGGCGATCCCCGAGGGCAAGCGGCTCGCGTTCCTCGCGAAGCCGTACTCGATGCAGGACGTCCAGCGCTGCCTCTCCGAGATGCTCGCCGGCCGGCCACGCTGACCGATCCCCCCCGGGGAATCCTCGACTTTCGAGCGCGGACTTGCGAGCATCATGCGCGGGCGCAATCGGCTCGTTCTGCCCGCGCGGTTGCGGGGAACACGCCCGGATCCAAACCATCCCGGAAGCCTCGGCGACCGGTCACAGGCCAAGAAGAGCGCACAGCATGCCGGAGAGAATCGGCCTCCTCGTCGGGTGGGAGCAGAGCTTCCCCAAGGCCTTCATCGAGCGTGTGAACCGTGAGCCGGGCGTGGTCGCCGAGCTCGCGAAGATCGGCGGCACGTCCGAGCGCTTCGAATCGCCCTACCGCGTGCTGATCGATCGCATCAGCCAGGAGATCCAGCACTACCGCTTCCACCTGAAGCACGCGGCGCTCAGCGGGTGCTACGTCATCAACGACCCGTTCTGGTGGAGCGCCGACGACAAGATGTTCGGCTACGCGATGACCGCGAAGATCGGCATCGCGATCCCGCGCACGGTGATGCTCCCCCAGAAGGACTACATCCCCGCGATCGACAAGCAGCGCAGCCTGCGCAACCTCGAGTACCCGCTCGACTGGGCCGAGATCGAGAAGTACGTCGGCTTCCCGGCGGTGCTCAAGCCCGCGGACGGCGGCGGGTGGCGCGACGTCTACATCGTCAAGAACCACGAAGAGCTGATGCGCGCCTACGATCAGACCACCACCAAGGTCATGATGCTGCAGGAGTTCATCGACTTCGATAACTACATCCGCTGCATCTGCGTCGGGCGGCAGGAGATCCTGCCGATCAAGTACGACCCGAAGCACCGCTGCTACATCCACACGCCCGACGGCTTCATGTCGAAGGCGCTGGAGGAGCGCGTGCTCGAGGACGCGTTCAAGATCTGCGACTCGCTCGGCTACGACATGAACTCGGTCGAATTCGCGGTGCGCGACGGCGTGCCGTACGCCATCGACTTCACGAACCCGGCGCCCGACATGTCGATCGACTCGATCCTCGAGCCGCACTTCAAGTGGTGCGTCGACAAGATGGCGACCTTCGCGATCAAGTGCGCGAAGGAGGGCAAGAGCTCCCTCGGGGAGCACTACCGGTTCTCGCGTTATCTGCCGCCGGGGCAGCAGGGCAAGGGGTGAATCGATGAAGCTTCCGTCGAACATCCTCGAGGGGCAGTTCACGCTCGGGGTCGAAGAAGAGTTCCAGATCGTCGACCCCGAGACGCGTGAGCTGCGCTCCTACGTGAGCCAGCTCATCGAGAAGGGGGGCAAGTCGGTGCTGCGCGAGCGCGTGCGGCCCGAGATGCACCAGTCGATGGTCGAGACGGGCACCGGCATCTGTCAGAACGTCGCCCAGGTGCGCGCCGAGATCATCGAGCTGCGCTCGCACCTCGACTACCTCGCTCGCAAGGGCGGCCTGCGCATCGTCGCCGCCGGCACGCACCCGTTCTCCGACTGGAAGAAGCAGGAGATCACCGATCGCGAGCGCTACTCGGTGCTCGTCGAGGATCTCCAGGACATCGCGCGCGAGAACCTGATCTTCGGCCTGCACGTGCACGTCGGGATCAAGAACCGCGACGTCGCGATGGCCCTTGCCAACCAGGTCCGCTACTTCCTGCCGCACATCCTGTGCATGTCGACGTCCTCGCCGTTCTGGCTCGGACGCAAGAGCGGGCTGAAGAGCATCCGCTGCGAGATCTTCAAGCGCTTCCCGCGCACCGGGATCCCGGACGAGTTCCGCAGCTACTCGCAGTTCCTCGCCTACGCCGACCTGCTCGTGAAGGTCGGCTCGATCGACAACGCCAAGAAGATCTGGTGGGACGTCCGCGTCCACCCGTTCTTCGAGACCGTCGAGATCCGCATCTGCGACATGGCGACGAAGGTCGACGACTGCGTCGCGATCGCCGCCGTGTGTCAGGCGCTGATGGCCCAGCTCTACATGCTCCACGTGCGCAACCAGTCGTGGCGCAACTACGCGCGCGCGCTCATCGAGGAGAACAAGTGGCGCGCCGTGCGCTACGGCCTCGACGCCAAGCTCATCGACTTCGGCAAGGAGTGCGAGACGCCGGTCAAGGAGCTGCACATGGAGCTCCTCGAGTTCGTCGACGAGGCCGCGGGCATCCTCGGCACGCGCGACGAGCTGCGGGGCGCGATGGAGCGCCTCCACCGCGAGGGGACCAGCGCCGATCGGCAGCTGAAGGTCTACGCCGAGAACGGCATGGATCCGAAGAAGGTCGTCGACCACCTGATCGCCGAGACGATGGAGGGGGTGCCCGTGCAGGCCGACGGGAACTCGTCCTCGCCGCCGACGGGCTGACCGACGCGACACGGCACGAGGCGATCGGGCGAGCTCGATCGCCTCGTCGCTTTTTGTGCGGCGGCGGCCGCGGCGATCGACCTGGATCAATGGGTCACCGGTTTTTCCCGCCGACCCCCTCGCGCGGGGCAATGTAGGGCGTGCTCCGCAGCCAACCTCGCCACGCCGCGACGCGCTCCGCGCGCTCGCTCGTCCTGGCCGCCGCCGTCGCCGCCCTCGCCTCCCTCGCGGCCGCCACCGTGCTCGCCCCCCTCGGGTGCGGCTCGGTCGCGACGGTCGACGGAGCGCCGAGCGCCGACGCCGACGCCGACGCCACGCCCAGCGGCGAGACGCTCGATCCCGACGCCGCCCCCCTCCCCGACGGCGCGCCCGCCGACGGCCCGCTCTTCGACGGCCCGATCGCGCGCGACGCCCAGCCCGAGGAGCCGCTCCCCGACACGTCGCTGCCGGAGGTCACCACCCTCGGCGACGCGTGCCCGCCGCCGGTGTCGCCGCCCCACGTGTGCGACTCGGTCAAGCAGACGGGCTGCCCGGCGGGGCAAGCGTGCATCGACTATCCGGTGACGGACCCGAGCGGCGACCCCTCGTGCACGAGCTACCTGTTCGGCACGCAGTGCGTCGGCGCCGGGACCGGCACGCAGTGGACCCCTTGCAGCGGCAACTCGTGCGCGGCGGGGTACGAGTGCTGGGGGGTGCGCGGCTCGTTCGTGTGCCTGAAGCTGTGCGACAGCGCGGGCGCGGGCGGCTGCGGCGCAGGGCTCTCGTGCGACGCGCTCTTCGTCGGCACCAGCGTGGGGCTCTGCGAATGAGGCGCGCCCGGCTCGCCCCGCTGGCGCTCGCGACGGCCCTGGGCTGCGGCGCGCGCACCGATCTGGCCGCGTTCTCGGACGCCGCGCCGGCCGACGTCGGCCTCGACGTGCTCGCGGAGACGGCGCCCGAGGCGGCCGTCGACGCGTCGTCGGACGTCGCGCCCGACGCCACGCAGGAGACGTCGTTCGGCGAGTGCTCGAGCGACGCCGACTGCGCGCTGCGCTGGACCTGCGACGTGCTCCGCTGCGTCGACCACGCGTGCGCCTCCTCCGGCACGTCGCGCTGCGACGACGGCGATCCCTGCACGATCGACGGCTGCGACGCGGCGAGCGCGACCTGCACGCACGCGCCTTCGACCCTCGACGCCGACGGCGACGGTCACCGCGCCGCGCGCCCGGGCACGCTGCCGGGCGCGCCGGGCGCCTGCGGCGACGACTGCGACGACGGCAACGCGAGCGTCCACCCCGGCGCGCGCGAGCTCTGCAACGGGCTCGACGACGACTGCAACGGCCTCGTCGACGACGGCGTGAGCTACGTCGCGAGCGGGGCCGAGACGTCGATCGCCCCCGCCGGCGCGCTGGACTCGGCCGCCACCACGCTGGCGAGCTTCCCGGGCGGCTTCGCGGCGCTCATCGACCACCACCCGCCCGGCACGAACGTCAACCACGTCGCGATGACGCTCCTCGATCCGTCGTTCGCGCGGACCGCGCCCGACCTCGATCTCGGCAAGCTCTTCGGACGCGACGCGTTCGGCGCGGGGATCGCCTGGGCCGGCGATCGCTTCGGCGTGACGTGGGTGCACACCTCCACCAGCGGCGACGGCCTCGCGACGCGGTTCGCGCTGCTGGACTCGTCGAATCGGTATCGAGGCCCGGGCGACATCGCGCTGTTCGACCCGGGGTGGGACGCGATCGGCTCGCTTTGGACCGGCTACGAGTTCCTCGTCCCCGCGACGACCGAGAGCACGACGGGGACGGCGGGCTTCGGCTTCGACCTCCACGCGGCGCCCGTGTCGGCGCTCGCCGTGCCGGGGAGCGACCTCGCGCTCCCCGGGATCACGGAGGCCCAGTGGCCGTCGCTCTCGCTGCGTCCGAGCGGCGGCTTCCTCGCGGCGTGGAACGAGACCGACGCGACCTCGACCATCCCGGCCGGCCACGTGCGCGTCGCGCCGGTGAACGAGGCGCTCACCACGCTCGGCGCGGTGCGCGCGCCGATCGCGCCGCTGGTGAGCTACCAGTCGGCGGCCGTGATGCTCGGGAAGTTCGCGTACGTCGCGGCCATCTCGCTCGACGGCAGCGTGCACGTCGCCGCGTTCGACCCCGACACGGGGACGATCGCCGCGAGCGCCACGCCCTTCGTCGGCGGCGCGGCGATCGCGCGCGACGCGAACGTCACGCCGATCGGCGCGCGGGTGATGGTCTCGTGGGCCGACGATCACGACGACGGCACGACGTTCGAGGTCTACGTGCAGGTGCACGACGCCGCCCTGAAGCCGATCGGCGCGCCGCAGCGGATCTCGCACGCGGTCGGCAACAGCCGCATGCCCCTGGTCACGACGCTCGGCGGCACCGCCGACGGGGTCGTCGTGTGGTACGACGCGCGCAACGGCGCGAAGCCGCAGGCCTACGCCCGCAAGCTCCTCTGCGCGGCGCCGTAGATCACGGGCGGGGGCAGATCGACCTGGAGCAAGGATCTGCCGATTTCGTGATCCGCTCGCCGACGCGCGGACATCGCCCGGGGATGAAGGGTCTGCCTGGCCGAAGTCGTCGCCGCGAGCTCGTGCATCGCTCGCTGACCGCGTGCTGGCTGTCCCTCGCGCTCTCGGGATGCGCGGGGATGGTCGACGACGCCTTCGAGCCCGGCGACGCCGACGCCCGAGCGACTCCCGACGCCCGCGACGCCCGCGACGCCGGTGACGCCGCGCGCGACGCGGTCACGTCGCCCGATGGCGCGCGCCCCGACGCAGCGGGGCCCGACGCGGCGGTCGACGGGCACGTCGTGCGCGACGCGACGCCGATCGAGCCGCTCCCGGACGCGGCGCTCCCCGACGCGACGACGCTCCCGGAGGTCTGTCCGCCGTCGCCGGAGCCCTCGCGTCCGTGCGATCCGCTCGCGCAGACGGGCTGTGCCGCCGGCGACGCCTGCATCGAGTTCGTGCAGGAGGATTCGTCGAGCAGCCCCGCGTGCGCGTCGTACCTCTGGGGCTCGGCGTGCACCCCCGCCGGCACGGGCAAGCAGTGGGCGCCCTGCAACGGAGCCGGCTGCGCCGCGGGGTATCAGTGCCTGGGCGTGCGCGGCGTGACGGTCTGCTTGCAGTTCTGCGACGCCAGCGGGGTCGGCGGGTGTCCGGCCGGGCTCGCGTGCGACACGCTCTTCGTGGGGTCGAAGTCGGGGGTGTGCGAATGAGGCGCTTCCCGCGTTTCCCGCTCGGCTCGCTCGGCCCGCTCGCGCTCGCGGGGCTCCTCGGCTGCGGCGGGCGCACCGAGCCGTCGGACGTCTTCGCCTCGCCGACGATCGACGCGGCGGCCCCGGAGACGCCGATCGACGCTTCCGCCGACGCCATCGAGACCGGGATCGACGCCCGGCCCGAGGTCGCGCCGGACGTCGCGCCGGACGTCGCGCCGGACGTGGCGCCGGACGTGGCGGAGACGCTCGAGTGCCGGACCGACGCCGACTGCGCGAGCCCCTCGGCCTGCGACGTGGCCCGCTGCGTCGGGCACGCGTGCGTCGCCCCCACGACCTCGCGATGCGACGACGGCGACCCCTGCACGGTCGACGGCTGCGAGGCGGCCACCGCGACCTGCACCCACACCTCCGTGACGCCCGACGTCGACGGCGACGGCCACCGCGCCCCGCTCGCAGGCACGTTGCCGGGCGCACCGGGCGCCTGCGGCGACGACTGCGACGACGGCAACGCGAGCGTCCACCCGGGCGCGCGAGAGGTGTGCAACGGCGTCGACGACGACTGCAACGCCCTCGTCGACGACGGCGTGACGTACGTCGCCGATGGCGGCGAGCGCCTCGTCGCGCCGCCCGGCACGCAAGACTCGCTGGTCGGCGCGCTCACCCCGTACTCGGGGGGCTTCGCGGCGCTGATCGACTCTCACCCCGCCGGCACGTCGCTCTCGCACACGACGATGACGCTCTTCGACGCGGGCCTCGCGCGGAGGGCCGCAGACCACGACCTCGGCGACCTCTTCGGGCGCGACGCGTTCGGCCTGGGGATCGCCTGGGCCGGCGATCGCTTCGGCGTCACGTGGCTGCGGGGGATCGAGGCGGGCGACGGCTGGGAGTCGCGGTTCGCGCTCCTCGACGCCTCGAACCGCCTCCGGGGGCCGGGCGACGTCGCGCTCTTCGAGCCGGGCTGGGACACCACCGGCGTGATCTGGACCGGCTACGACTTCCTCGTGACGGCGACCACGCTCGAGACCGACCCGACGAGCCTCGGCGTCTCGCTCGACCTGCACGCGGCGCACGTGTCGCCGCTCGCCGTGCCCGCGAGCGAACACGCGCTGCCGGGCGCGGTGGGGGTGCAGTACCCGAGCCTCGCCCCGCGGCCGGACGGCGGCTTCGTCGTCGCGTGGAACGAGTCCGACTTCACCTCCGCCATCCCCGCCGGTCACCTGCGCGTCGCGCCGATCGACGAGGGGCTCACCAAGCTCGGCGCGGTGCGCTCGCCCCTCGGCACGCTCGTCACCTTCCAGTCGCCGCCGGTGGTGGTCGGCAGCCGCGCGTACGTGGCGACGACCTCGGTCGACGGCAGCCTGACCGTGGTCGCGCTCGACCCGGACACGGGGGGCGTCGCGGCGACGGCCACGCCGTTCCACGGCGGCGCGTCGATTGCGCGGGATCCCGGCGTGACGCCGATCGGCGCGCGCGTGCTCGTCTCGTGGGCGGACGACCACGACGACGGCGCGACGTTCGAGGTGTACGTGCAGGTCTACGACCTCGCGCTCGGGCCCGTGGGCGCGCCGCAGCGGATCTCCCACGCCGTGGGGCACAGCCGGAGACCCCAGCTCACGGCGATCGGCGGCACCGCCGATGCGGTCGTGCTCTGGGACGACGCGCGCAACGGCGCACGCGCGCAGGTCTTCGCCCGCAAGCTCCTCTGCGCCGCGCCGTAGCGCCGGAGCGTCGTCGCGCGCCGCGCCCTGCGCTCGATCACGCCGCCGCCGCGCGCGGGCGCTACTTCCGCGCGCGCGCGGCGTGGGCCTCTTCGGCCGCTTCGTCGAGCTTGGCCTGCCCCTCGGCGTCACGCTGCGCCGCGACCCGGCTGCGAAAGCGCTCGACGGCGTCGAGCTC
>CAIXWQ010000585.1 GCA_903923175.1 uncultured delta proteobacterium
GGCCGCCAGGGCGCGGCGCAGCAGGGGACCGACCTCGGCGCTGCCGGCATCCACTTCGGAGCGGTTGGTTTCCCGCAGGCGCGCCAGCATGCCCATTTCGCGGATGCCGCACCAATCCACGGTGAGGGCCGGTTTGCCCCGGCGGTGCCGTTCCACGGCGAAGCTATCCAGGAAGGCGTTGGCGCCGGTGTAGCCCGCGTACCCCGCTTCTGCCGTCAGCCCGGAGAGCGAGCCGGCCATCACGAAGGCGACCACCGGGTCGGCGTCCGTCAACTCGTCCAGCCAGCGGGCGCCCGTCACTTTGGCCTCCACCGCGGCGGCATAACCGGCGATGCCCCGGTCCGCCATCGAGAGGAAGGCGCCGCTCCCCGTCCCGCCGGCAACCGAGCCGAAGACGAAGACCTGCACCTGTTTGGGGTCGCGCCGCCGGTACGGGTTGTCGTGATCCAGCGCGGTGTTCAGCGAGCGCTGGAACGCGCGCATGATGCCGCCGCGGTCCTGGTCGAGCTGGTAGTGGAGCGAGAGCCGCGACTCGACGCGGATCTGGCCGGCGCCGGCGCCGCACTCGGATCGGAATCGGTACCAGTCGTGGAGCCACTGGGTTACGTAGTCGTCGGCGTCGAGATGCGATTCCCCCTTCTTGCCGCGCACGAACCACTGCTTGTCGAAGTTCGAGAGGATGATCTGGTTCTCCTCCGGGACGTTCGCGTAGCTCGAGATGTCGTGCGCGTCGGTGTCGAGCACGAAGCCGTGGTAGATGCCGCGGAATTTGTCGGCGTCCCAGCGTCGATCGAGCTTCGCGAGCACGCGGTCGACGATGCGCCCGCCGGTGCCGCCCAGGCCGATGAAGAACGTCGGATACAGCGAGAAATGCTGCGGCAGCTTGTAGCGGAAGACCATGTCGAGCTTGCTGTCCATCGGTCCCTCACTCGATTCGGATGTAGACGTCGACGTCCTTGCCAGTACTCACGTGATACAGCTCCGCGGTCGAGACGCGGATACGGGTCGGCTTCCGCTCCGTGGAGCGCAGTGCGAAGGCGCCGGCACTGATCACCGATCGCGACTCGACGAGCGCTCCGGCGGGGGCGAATAGGTCGATCTCGCGCTCTCCAACCGCCTCGAGGAACCAGGGATTCACCTTCCAGGTGGCGGCGAACCCCGCGTTCTCTTCGTTCCAGGTCGCGCGCGCGTTCTGGCAGCAGAATGGGCAGAAGATCACCCGCTTCGCCCCGGGCACGTCGCGCAGCGGCTGGCCGGTGCTGAGCCCGTCGGGGCGACTGCCGATGAAGACCTTGCGGTTCTCCTCGAACGCGTGCTTCCGAATCGCACACGACAGCACGAGGAGCCCGTAGAGCCCGAGCAGCGCGAACGGGGTAGACCAGAGGACGACTCCGTGCCATTCCCCCCACCAGCAGCGGGCCCGCTTCGACCAGGGCACGTCGGGGATCGCGCCGGTGAAGGCGCCCGCGTCGAGCGTCGTCGGTCCCTTGCACGGCAGATCGCCCGTCAGCCTGATCGCGCCCGACCACTGCGCGGGCTTGGTGCAGCAGGAGGTCGAGAGGCGGATCGAGATCGTCGCCTTCGCGCCCGGAGCGAGCTGCACGTCGGGCGCGTCGACCGTCACCGCCGACGGGAGCGCCAGCGCCGCGCGGTCGAGCTTGAGGGTGACCTTCTCGGACAGCCCGGCGCCGTCGAGCGCGACAGCGAGCGTGGTCGGCTCGCCCGGCTGGATGGTGACCGAGCCGGGCTGCGCCCACGCGACGCCGACGTGATCGTCGCCGACCCGCACGCGCACCGGCTCGACGGGGGTGGGGCAGGTGAGGTCCGCGATCCGCGCCTCGACGACGTACGCGCCTCCCTCGGCTGGCTTCCAGTCGGCGGAGAACCGTCCGGCCGCGTCCCCCTTCAGCCCCGACAGCGTGAGGGGCGCGCCCGTCGCCCCCTGGCGCGTGAGGCGGATCTCCGGCAGGTGCCCGATCGCGCCGTCGGCCAGCGCCCCCTCGAGGTGGATCGACTGCCCGAGCGGCACGCAGGCCGGCGTCGGCGCGCTCATCGTCGCCCGGCCGCCCAGGAAGGCGCGCGTGAGGCCCGGCGCGTCGAACCCCTTGTCCTTATGGTGGAGGTTGACGCGGAGCGTCTGCGCGCCCGTCCGCGCCAGCGGCAGGTCGAACGTGAAGAGCCCCTTCGCGTCGGCCTTCTGTTCGCCCCCAACGGATTCGAAAACCGAAGTCCCCTCTTTGGCAATCTCGAGCTTTGCCACCACCGGTGCGAGGAAGCCCGCGTCGGTGACGGTCGTGCCGTCGCTCGCCGCCAGGGTCACCTGCGCGCGGGTCGGCTCGCCCGGCTTCGTGGGGCAGACGAGGTCGGTCTTCGCGCGCAGGTCGTAGTCGAAGACGGCGACGGCGCTGGGAGGCTTCGTCCCGTCGATCTTGAGCGACCAGGCCCCCGGCGTCGGGCCGGCGAGCTTCACGACCCCGAAGGCCGCGACGTTGCGACCGCCGAAGGGGAACTCGTCGTTCTTGAGCGCGTTCGCACGCGAGGTCCCGGCGGGATCGGTCAGCGCGGAGATCGGCCCGCCGCCGACGTCGAACGTGGCGAGGAGCGTCAGCGAGTGGAGGTACTTGTCGACCTCCAGCGAGCTCGCGCCGACCCCGAGGGAGAGGAGCTTTTTGTCGGTGTTGCGCAGCCGCCCCGAGATGCCGGCGAACACGGCGGGGAGGTCCTCGGGCTTCTTCACGTGCGTCGCGAACGTCGCACCGCCGCTCGCCTTGGACAGATCCTCGATGAGCGCGAAGTCGAGCTTCTTGGGATCGTCCGGCCCCAGCGCGATCCCGAAGATCGGCACCTTCGCCGCCGCC
>CAIXWQ010000586.1 GCA_903923175.1 uncultured delta proteobacterium
CGCTCCGGTGCGCGTCGCGCGCTGCCCAGGCCGGGCGCAGTCTCGTAGGCTGCTCGCCATGCGCGGGCTGGACGAGCGGCGGGGGCGCGCGATCCTCAAGGAGCGCTTCGAGGCCGCGGGGCTCTCGATCGCGGAGGACGTCTGGCTCGAGGTCGGCGGCGCGCGCGTCGAGCTCGACGGCTGGGATGCCGCCCGCAAGATCGGCTACGAGTTCGTGACCGACGAGGCCGGCGATCGCGCGCAGTTCGACGCGCCCGCGATCGAGACGCTCGAGGCGGCGATGCACTGCGGCGAGCTCTTCGTGCTGCTCGTCGACGAGCGCGACGCGCGCGTTGCCGAAGACGCCGAAGACGACGAAGACGCCGCCGCCGCCGAGGCGATGCTCGCGCGGGCCGCCGTTCGGTTCCTCGCGGCGCTGCGGGCGCGCGGAGCGCTCGCGTGAGCGCGACGCTCTCGCGCGATCAGTACCTCGCGCGCGCCGACGCGTGCCGCTGGGAGCTCGCGCAGGCCCAGCGCCGCGCCCTCGAGGAGAGCCACCGGCACGATCAGCAGCGCGAGGCGCTCGCGGCCGAGCACCGCCGCGCGTGCGTGGATCTCGGCGCAGCGCTCCTCCCGGGGCTCGACGCGGGTTCGATCGCGCGCGCGGTGCAGCTCACGGGCTACGCCCCCCTCGCGCAGCGCGACCTGCCAGGCGAGGTGGCCCGCACGCGCGCCGAGCTCGCCGCGCGCATCGCGGTCGTCGACGCCGATCCGCGCTACGCGCAGCGCGAGCTGCTCCGGCACCCGACGACCGGCACGCTCACCGTCCGGCGCGCGGAGGCCGCGTCGATGCGCGCGCCGCTCGAGGACGTGCTCACGCGCGCCGAGCACCTGCGGCTCGAGCGGCTCCTGGAGGTCGGCTACGGCACCGAGGACTACGCGGTGCCGTTCTGGCGGCTCGCGTACTACTCGGACTGGGAGGCCGGCGACGAGATCCTGGCGGCGTTCCCCGGCAAGACCTTCGCGCAGGTGCGCGCGGAGGTGCTCGAGGCGCGCGAGGCGGTCGCCGTCTACGATCGCGTGCTCGCCGAGCTCGACGAGGAGCTGCGCGCCGGCGTGGCGATGGAGGCGTACCGCGACCAGCTCTACGCGTCGTGGGCGCAGGCCGAGCCGCGCGTGCTCGAGGGGGCGCGCACGCAGCTGGTCGAGATCGTGCTCGGCCTCGGCGCCGAGCTGATGGGGCCGCGGCTGCGGCCGAGCGCCGACGTGCACCTCGCCTACCTGCGCGCCACCGGCACCGCCACGAAGCTCGAGTACCTCGATCGGATGGTGCGCTCGCTGATCGACCACGTCGCGCTCGAGATCGCCCCGCAGCTCGAGCGGCTCGATCGGGACATCGCGAAGTGGTCGCGCCCGAAGAAGGCGGGGCAGCGCTTCCCCGTCGAGCTCGTCGACCAGCGCTTCCGCTCGCGCAAGGAGCGCTACGACAAGCAGCTCGAGCGCCACGCCAAGGCCTACGTGGCCGTGCGTCGCTTCGACGAATGGGAGCGCGCGCGCGACGCCGACGACTTCGTCTGGTGGTACGTGATGACCTCGGGGCGCTGGCACGCGGACTACCTCCCCGACGTCCAGCGCTGGGACGCGACGCACCCGGGCTGGTCACCGCCGCACTACGTCTCGTCGGAGCACGAGCGCGCGGCCGACGACTGGGCGGTCGAGCACGCGGGGCACGCGGGCAGCGCGCCCGACGCGCAGGGCGGCGACGCCTGGCTGGACGCCTCATGAGCGCGCGCCGCAGCGTGCGGTTCGTGATGTACGCGGTGAACGGCTCGGGGGTCGGGCACCTCGTGCGGCTGCACGCGATCGCGCGCTGGATCCGGCGCTACTGCGGGTGCGTCGGCGTTTCGCCGGAGATCTGGTTCCTGACCACCAGCGAGGCCGACGGCGAGCTGTTCTTCGATCGCTTCGCGTCGTTCAAGCTCCCGTCGAAGACGGCCATCGGCGACGCGGGGGTCGACAAGGTCGCTTACCTCGCGCTCGCCAAGCAGTGGGTCTGGCACTCGCTCGCGCTGCTGCGCCCCGACGTCCTGGTCGTCGACACGTTCCCGCGGGGCGCGTTCGGCGAGCTGCTCGGCGCGCTCGATCTCTGCCGTCGCCGCGCGTTCGTCTACCGCCCCGCCAAGGCGGAGTTCGCGGGGCGCGCGGAGTTCCAGTCGATGCTGCCGATGTACGACACCATCGTGGTGCCGGCCGAGGCGTCAGAGGCGGTGCCCGTCCCCGAGTCGGTGCGCGCGCGCGTGCGCCACGTCGGCCCCGTGCTGAGCCGCGAGCGCGTCGAGCTGCTCGGGCGCGAGGAGGCGCGGCGGCGGCTCGGCATCGAGGCCGACGCGCTCGCGGTGCTCGTGTCGGCCGGCGGCGGCGGGGATCCCCACGCCGAGCGCCACCTGCGCGAGAGCTGCGCCGCGCTGCGCGACGATCCGCGCGTGCACCTCGTGGTGGCGCCGGGGCCGCTCTACCGCGGCGAGGAGCTGCACGGTCCGCGCACCACCTGGCTCGGCCGGAGCGCGCTCGCGGAGCTGCTGCCCGGCATCGACGTCGCGATCTGCGCGGCCGGCTACAACACGTTCCACGAGCTGATGTTCGCGGGGGTGCCCGCGATCTTCCTGCCGCAGCCGAAGGTCGCCGACGAGCAGCACGCGCGCGCGCAGCGGGCCGTCGACGCCGGCGCCGGCTGGCTCCTCGGCGAGGAGGGCTCCGTCGGCGACCTCCGCGAGGCGGTCCGCGCGGCGGTCGAGCGCGCGCGCGACCCCGCGGTGCGCGCGCGGGCGTC
>CAIXWQ010000587.1 GCA_903923175.1 uncultured delta proteobacterium
CGACGTGCGCGAGCTGCGCGCGACCTACGGCGAGATCCGCCAGGGCGAGCACCACGCCGAGCGCGCGAAGGCGGAGCTCGTCGAGGCCAACCTCCGCCGCGTGGTGTCGATCGCGAAGTAGTACACCAACCGCGGCCTGCAGTTCCTCGACCTCATTCAGGAAGGCAACATCGGCCTGATGAAGGCCGTGGACAAGTTCGAGTACCGCCGCGGCTACAAGTTCTCGACGTACGCGACGTGGTGGATCCGTCAGGCCATCACCCGCGCCATCGCCGATCAGGCGCGCACCATCCGCATTCCGGTGCACATGATCGAGACCATCAACAAGCTCATCCGCACCAGCCGCTACCTCGTGCAGGAACTGGGACGCGAGGCGACGCCCGAAGAGATCGCCGAGAAGATGGAGCTGCCGCTCGACAAGGTCCGCAAGGTCCTCAAGATCGCCAAGGAGCCCATCTCGCTCGAGACCCCGATCGGCGAGGAAGAAGACTCGCACCTCGGCGACTTCATCGAGGACAAGAGCGTCGTGAGTCCGAGCGAGGCCGTGATGAACATGAACCTCGCCGACCAGACGCGGCGGGTGCTCAAGTCGCTCACGCCGCGCGAGGAGAAGGTCCTGCGCATGCGCTTCGGCATCGGCGAGAAGAGCGACCACACGCTCGAAGAGGTCGGCCAGGACTTCGAGGTCACCCGCGAGCGCATCCGCCAGATCGAGGCCAAGGCGCTCCGCAAGCTGCGCCACCCGAGCCGCAGCAAGCAGCTGAAGAGCTTCATCGAGTCGTAGCCCTACTTCCGCCGGCCCATCGCCCCGCGCGCCGCGCCGAGAGCGGGGAAGCGAGCCGAGAAGAGCAGGCGTCGTCTCTTCTC
Source organism: uncultured delta proteobacterium (assembly GCA_903923175.1). GTDB lineage: Bacteria > Myxococcota_A > Polyangia > Polyangiales > JADJMO01 > CAIXWQ01. The sequence goes on from CAIXWQ010000587.1 coordinate 868, forward strand.
TCTTCCCTCCCCCCGAGTGCGGGGAGAGGGACCAAGGGAGGGGGGTTCATGATCCGCGTCGTCATCGTCGAAGACTCCGAGCCGATCCGTCGCGGGCTCGAGAGCACCGTGCGCAACGACCCCAAGGGGCTCACGCTCGTCGCCGCGTTCCCCACGGGTGACGCCGCGATCGAGGCGCTCGCGCGTGGCCTCGAGTTCGACGTCGCGCTGGTCGACCTCGGGCTGCCTGGGGCCTCGGGGTTCGACGTCATCCGCGCGATGCGCGCGCGGCCCGCGGGAGGGGCCGAAGCGGTCGCCATCGTGCTCACCATCTGGGACGATCCGAGCAACGTCGTGAACGCGCTGCGCGCCGGCGCGCGCGGCTATCTGCTGAAGGACACGACGCCCGAGCGGATCCGCGCGGCGATCCGCGACGCCGCCGCCGGGGGCACACCGCTGACCCCCTCGGTCGCGCGACAGATCGTCGAGGGGTTCGTCAAGGCGACGCCGGCGCCGACCGAGGAGTCGTACGGCGAGCCGCTCACGCCCCGCGAGCGCGAGGTGCTCGATCTCCTCGCCCGCGGCCTCACCTACGCGGAGACGGCGGGCGCGCTGAAGATCGGCGTGGGGACCGTGCAGAGCCACGTGAAGAAGATCTACGAGAAGCTCGAGGTCACCTCGAAGGCAGAGGCGACCGCGGTCGCCATCCGGCGCGGGCTCGTCGAGCGCTGAGAGCTTGCGGCGCAAGCTCTCCGGTGGGGTGGGGCTTCGACGAATCGCGTTCGGCGGGGCGGGGCGGTGCCGACCGCCCCGATGGGCAGTGAAGAGCCTATGAGTCATCGCTCTCAGGCTCTGAGCGGACGCGCTGCGCTCGCTCGTCCCGCGGTATCCTCCGCCCGTGCCCGAACCGATGGAGCCCCGCCGCCTCGGACCCTCGTCGTCCGTGCGCGGGGCGAGCAGCGCGTTCAGCAGCCGGCCGGGCTCGTCCGCGCGCGGCCAGGACGGCGCGCTCGCCGAGGTGCTGGAGACGCGCGCCCTCGAGGCCGACGCGGCCTACCGCTCGCCGAAGGTCGCCGTCGCGGTGCTCGCCGCGCTCGCCGCGCTCTGCCTCGCGCCGCTCTCGCCGAGCGTGCGCGCGGCGCTGCACCTGCCGTGGCGCGACGTCGTGAGCCTGCTCTCGCCGGTGGCCGCGGCGTACGGCTTCGCGACGCTGCTGCACCGCCGGCTCGGCGCCGCGGCGCCGGCGTATCGCGCCTTCGACCTCGTCGAATCGATGGCTTGGCTCGCCTCCGCGTCGGCGCTGGTGGTGCGCTCGGGGAGCGCCGAGAGCGTGTTCTGGCTGCTGCACTTCGCCTGGATCGCGACGCGCGTGTGGGGGCGGGCGCGCGCGCGCGATCTCGGCCTGCTCTGCTGCGCCTGCGGCGGCGCGGTCGTCGCGTTCGCGCTGCGGGGGCGGGGGGATCAGGCCGTCCTCGCGATCGGCGCGTCGGGCCTCGTGCTCGTCGTGTGGGCGATGCAGCAGGCCTGGGCGCGGAGGCTCGCCGAGGTCGAGCGCGATCGCGCCGGCACGCAGGTCCTGGTGGTCGAGCGCAAGGTCCAGTCGGAGCGCGGCCGGCTCGCGCGCGACCTGCACGACGGCGTGGGCGCCGAGCTGTCGGCGCTCGTGTGGCGCGCGCGGGCGCTGCAGGACGAGGTCGCCGACGAGACGACGCGCGCCGAGCTCGACCGCTTCATCGATCGCGTGCGCCTCGGCACCGACGAGCTGCGCTCGATCGTGTGGTCGCTCCGCGCGCCGACCGAGGCCTGGGACGACACCGTCGCCTACCTGCGCGCGCGCTGCCTCGAGCTCGCCGGCGACGAGGTCGAGATCGCCGTCGAGGATCGCGGCGCTCCCTCGACGATGAAGCTGTCGGGCGAGCTGCGGATGCAGCTCGTGCGCATCGTGCAGGAGGCCGTGCGCAACGCCGTCCGGCACGCGCGCTGCGACCTCGTGCGCGTCACGCTCGCCGCCGACCGCGAGATCCGCGCGACGATCGCCGACGATGGGCGCGGGATCCCGGAGCTCGCGCTCGCCGAGAGCCAGGGCGGGCTCGCCAACATCCGCGAGCGCGCGCGTCGCTGTGGCGGCGAGGCGTCGATCCGCTCGAGCGACGAGGGGACCACGATCGAAGTCCGGCTCCCGCTGCCGAAGCGGCGCCCCGATCGATCGACCGAGCCCCGGAAGGCCTCCTGAACGATGCGGGAAGGACGTCTCCGCGGGCTGCTGTTCTGGGCGTTGCCGGCGTCGATCGCGGCGGTCGCCGGCGTGTTCGCGTATCGCACCTTCCGCGAGCCCGCCTGGGCTCCGCCGACCGACGCGAGCCACGAGCTGCGCGTGAACCCGTGCGCGGTCGGGCGTCGGCGCTGCGTCGAGGGGGCGCTCCAGGAGAGCACCGGCGAGCGCGCGGCCGCCGACGCCGGCGACGTGTGCGCCTGGAAGTCGATCGATCGCTGCGCGCGGGCTTGCGTGGCCGAGCGGGTGACGGTGGCGGGGCTCGACGCCGCGACCGCCAAGCGCCAGCTCTGCGACCCACCCGCGAGCGTCGCGTCGCTGATCGGAGCGCTGACGAGCAACCTCGACAAGCGTCCCGACGAGGTCCCCTCGTGCGAGGACGACGGCTTCGCCCCCACCGCGACCGAGATCGTGCAGTGCGTGCGGCGCTCGGCGCGCGACCGCGGCGCCCTCGGCGTCGTCATCGGCACCATCCGCTGCAGCACCAGCGTCGTGCCGACGGTCGATCGTGCGCCGCAGCTGATCTCCCGCGAGCAGGCGGTGGCGCTGTGGTGCGCGCGCGGGGAGGGCGCGGCTTCGGCTTCGGCTTCGGCTTCGGCTTCGGCTTCGGCTTCGGCTTCGGCTTCGGCTTCGGCTTCGGCTCCGGCTTCGGCTTCGGCTTCGCCGCCGCGCAAGTGACTACGCGAGCTCGATGATCTCCGCGATCGCCGCGCCTTCGAGGCGCAGGCGGAAGATTGCCGCGTTGAGGATCGGCGCGGGGGGCGGCCCTCCGAGCGACGCGATGAGCATGCGGATGCTCGCGCCGTGGCTGACGACGAGCGTGGGGCCCTCGGCGGCGAGGTCCGAGACCCCCGCGCGCATCCGCTCGATCACGCGCTCCGCCGGCTCGGCGTCGGGCGGCGCGTTGCGGAAGTCGTCGACGTACGCCTGCCACTCGGCGGGCCAGCGCCCCTCGCACTCCTCGCGCGTGAGCCCTTCGAACACGCCGAAGCCGCGCTCGCGGAAGCGCGCGCTGGTCCCGTCGAACGCGGCGCCGAGCTCGGCGGCGACGATGGTGGCCGTCTCGTGGGCGCGTGCGAGATCGCTCGCGTGCACCCGCGCGATCCGGTGCGGCCTCAGCCGCTCCGCGAGCGCGCGGGCCTGCGCGCGGCCGACGTCGTTGAGCGGGATGTCGGTCGAGCCTTGCCAGCGGCGCGCCAGGTTCCAGTCGGTCTCGCCGTGGCGCGCGAGGTAGACGGTCTTCACGAGCCCGAGCTTAGCGAGTCGCGGTGCGATCGGAATCGACACCAATTCCCGGATCCTCCGCGAGACGCGTGGTTCGCGACGGGGGCCGTGATAGTCGGGAGGGACGCGCGATGAGCTACCTGGTCCTTGCTCGCAAGTGGCGCCCGCAGTCGTTCGACGATCTGATCGGGCAGGAGCACGTCTCGCGCACGCTCGGCAACGCGATCGCGCAGGGGCGCGTCGCGCACGCGTTCCTCTTCACCGGCGTCCGCGGCGTCGGCAAGACGACCAGCGCCCGCATCCTCGCGAAGGCCCTGAACTGCGAGAAGGGGCCGACGGCGTCGCCGTGCCTCGAGTGCTCGGCCTGCAAGGAGATCGCGGCCGGCGTCGACGTCGACGTGCAGGAGATCGACGGCGCCTCGCACACCGGCGTCGACGACGTGCGCAGGCTGCAGGAGACGCTCCCGTACCGCCCGGCGCGCGATCGCTTCAAGATCCTGATCGTCGACGAGGTGCACATGCTCTCGGGGAGCGCGTGGAACGCGTTCCTCAAGACGCTCGAGGAGCCGCCGCCGCACGTGAAGTTCATCTTCGCGACGACGGAGGTGCACAAGGTCCCGATCACCATCCTGTCGCGCTGCCAGCGCTACGACTTCAAGATGATCTCCGCGCAGCGCATCGCCGAGCGCGTGCGCTACATCCTCGGCGAGGAGAAGATCCAGGCCGACGACGCGGCGGTGCAGCTGGTTGCGCGCGAGGCGGCCGGCTCGATGCGCGACGCGCTGTCGATCCTCGATCAGGTGATCGCCTTCGGCGGCGCCGCCGAGGGGGGGCTGCACGGCGACGAGGTGGCCCGCGTGCTCGGCGTCGCCGATCGTCAGGCGCTGCAGGGGCTCGCGAGCGCGGTGGTCGGCGGCAAGGCGGCCGAGGCGCTGCTGGAGCTCGATCGCCTCGCCTCGGGCGGCTTCGATCTCGCGCACGTCGCGCGCGATCTGCTGCGCCGGTTCCGCGATCTCGTGGTCGCGCGCGTGGTGCCGGAGCCCGAGGCGCTGCTCGATCTCGCCGACGCGGAGCTCGCCGACGTGAAGTCGCTCGCCGCCGCGGCGTCGCCCGACGATCTCGCGCGGCTCTTCCAGGGCTTCTCGCGCGCGCTCGACGACGTCGCGCGCAGCTCGACGCCGCGCCACGTGCTCGAGGTCGCGCTCGTGCGCCTCGCGCGTCGCCCTGCGCTGCAGCCCGTCGACGCGCTGCTGGAGCGGCTCG
>CAIXWQ010000588.1 GCA_903923175.1 uncultured delta proteobacterium
CCGCGCTCGCCGCCGGGCGACGCGGCTTCGAAGCGCACGTCGCGGTCGAGCCACGACGCGCTCGGCCGCAGGTGCGCGTGCAGGTGCGCGCGGGTGCCGTCGGCGTCGGGCCAGGAGACTTCGACCACCGCGCCGGCGCCGATCGCGCTCGCGTGCCGCACGATCTCGTCGTCGCTCGGCGCGACGGCCACGCGCTCCACCGTCACGCGCGCGCGCCCCGCGAGCACGTCCGCGCTCGCCGTGGTCATCGCGGCCGTCGAGGCCTCGCCCGCGGGGCCGACGACGAGCAGCAGGACGGCGAGCGTGCTCATCGAGGGATTGGATTCTCCGGAGGGAGCCGGGATTCAGGCCTGAAAGCGGCGGTTCAGCGCGCGTCGTCGTCGTCGTTCGCCGGGGCCGAGGCGAGCAGCTCGTCGTCCTCGATCCGCAGGCTCGACGCGGGGAGCGCGAGCGTACGGAGCAGTCGCGCGAGATCGCCAGCGAAGAGCAGGCGCTCGCCGCCGATCGCGAGGTACGCGCAGCCATCGGAGTCGATCTCGACCTGCGCGTTCTCGGGGAGGCGCCGCAGGTCGCCGGGGGCCAGGCGAGCGCGGTCGAACCGGTAGCGTCGGACCGGGTAGACCGGACGCGCGCGCTCCAACGCGCCCCACCTCGCCCCTGGCTCGACCGTGTCGTGCATCTCCATGGCGTCCGAACCCTCGACTTCCGCTGCTTCCACTTCCGACACTTCCGAGGTGGGACCCGAACGGTCCCAGCGCCAGGTACCTCCGCTCGCCCGGATCCAGACATCCGCCGAGCTGCGTGGTCCGGCCGCCCTTCGAGGCCGGCCGGCGCTTCGGGTGTCTGATCCGCGTCCCCTCGAGGTACCTGGCGTCGTTCGCGCGTGGGATCGGCCGCGATCGGGCGCCGTACCGCCATTCGACGACGCAAGAAATTTCCAGCACCGAGGCGCCGACGGCGCCGCGTGACGAGTTCGTGTGTCCGCCGTCGTGCGTGGCCGTCTGCTGCGCCGACCGTCGGAGGAGAGCCCATGTCCATACTTCGCTCGAAGCCCACCGCTCCCTCGCTGGCGCCGCCCCCGGCCGCCACCGCGCGCGCGCGCCTCACGCTCGCGCTCTTCCTGTTCGGGCGCGCCGGTCGCGCCCGTCTCGGCGCGGTCTTCGCGCTCGGCGCGCTGCTCTGGCTCACCGCGTGCGCGATCGGGTGCGGCGGTCGTGCCGACCTGCCCGTCGACGAGCCCGACGCCCTCACCGATGGCGCCATCGAAGGCGGCGACGACGCGCTGGGCGACGCGCTGCCCGACGGCGCGCTCCCCGACGGCGAGAGCGACGCGCTGCCCGATGGCGCGGCCGACGCGATCGACGCGCTCTCGGACGCCGGGATCGTCTCGATCTCGGTCGATCCGGCGACGCTCACGCTCCCGGTCTCCGGCACGCGGGCGTTCGTCGCACGCGCGCTGCTCTCGGACGGCACCGCGCTCGACGTGAGCGCGTCGGCGACCTGGAGCTCCGATTCGCCGTCGATCGCGACGGTGTCGAGCGCCGGCCTCGTGACGGCCGTCGCCGCGGGCACGGCGCACGTGCAGGCGACGCTCGCGGGCGTCTCCGGGACCTCGACCGTCACCGTGCCGGCTGCGACCGTGACCGACCTGCGCGTCGATCCGGGCACCGCCAGCACGACGGTCGGCGGCACGGTCACCTTCGCTGCGACCGCGGTCCTCTCCGACGGCACCTCGACCGACGTGACGGCGAGCGCCACCTGGAGCGTCGCCGACGCGACGATCGCCAAGGTCGCTGCCGGCATCGCCACCGGCGTCGCGGGCGGGACGACGACCGTCTCCGCGACCCTCGGCGGCAAGTCGGGCTCGGCCAGCCTGACCGTCACCTCCAAGGCCCTGAGCTCCATCCAGCTCTCGCCGTTCGCGCCGACGGTCGGCGTCGGGGTCTCGATCCCGTTCAAGGCGACGGCGCTCTACGCCGACGGCACCTCGGCCGACGTGACGACGACCGCGACCTGGTCCTCGTCCGCGACCGCGGTCGTGACCGTCGTGGCCTCCGGCGCGACCGCCGGCGACGCGACCTCGGTCGGCGCGGGGAGCGCGACGATCACCGCCGCGTTCGGCGGCGCCAAGGGCTCGACGACGGTGACGGTCACCGCCGCGACGCTCAGCTCGATCAGCGTCTCGCCCTCGGCGGCGACGGTCGCCATCGGCGGCACGCTCGGCCTGAAGGCGACCGGCACGTACTCGGACGGCACCACCGTCGATCTCACGGGCTCGGCGGTGTGGAGCAGCAGCGACAAGACGATCGTCGCCGTGTCCTCGGGGACAATCTCCGCGCTGGCGGCCGGCAACGCGACCGTCACGGCGTCCTTCGGCGGCAAGAGCGGCACCTCCGCGATCACCGTGTCGGCGGCGACGCTGCTCTCGATCACGCTCAGCCCTGCGCCGGCCACGCTGCCGATGGGCGCGACGCTCCAGTTCAAGGCGAGCGGCCTCTACACCGGCGGCTCGACGCGCGACGTGACGGCCGACGTCGCGTGGTCGATCGACGACGCGACCATCGCCACGATCTCGAACGCCGCGGGCACCGCCGGGCGCGCCACGCCGGTGAAGCCCGGGAGCACCACCGTGCGCGCCACGCTGAGCGGCGTGACCGGCACCTCCGCGCTGACCGTGTCCGCGCCGACCGTCACCGCCATCACCGTCACGCCGAGCGCGATCTCGCTCGTGCGCGGCGTGAAGACCTTCGCGACGGCGTCGGCGACCTACAGCGACGGCACCAGCGTCGACGTGACCACGACGTGCACGTGGTCCACCGCCAACACGGCGATCGCCAACGTCTCCAACGGCGCGGGCTCGCAGGGGCTCGTCACCGCGGTGGCGGTCGGCAGCACGACGCTCACCTGCACGTTCGGCGGCAAGACCGGCACCGCGAGCATCACGGTGACCGCGCCCGTCGTCGATACCATCACCGTCTCGCCGATCGCGCCGACCTGCTACGTCGGCCAGACCATCCGCTTCACCGCGACGTCGATCTCGAGCGCCGGCACGAGCCGCGACGTCACGAACGTGGCGACGTGGAGCGTCACGCCCACCGGCCTGCTCACCGCCGTCACGGGCGGCGGCGGCCCCGGAGGCGGCGGCGCGGGCACCTACCGCTGCACCGCCAAGGGGACGGCGACCGTCTCCGCGACCTACAACGGCGTGACGGGCTCGACGCCGGTCACGGTCAACGACGCGATCGTCGTCGGCCTGCAGGTCGATCCGGTCACCCTCACGCTGCCGATCGGCTCGCGTCAGGCGTACACCGCGACCGCGATCTTCAGCGACGGGAGCACCGTCGACGTCACGCCGCGGGCGCGCTGGGTCTCGAGCGCTCCGGCCGTGGCCTCGATCACCGTCGGCGGCGGCGGAGGCCCCGGCGGCGGCGGCGCAGGCGGCCAGGCCGTGGCGCTGTCGGCCGGCACGGCGACGATCACCGCGACGTACTCGGGCTTCTCGGCCACCGCGACGCTCACCGTCACCAACGCGGTCGTCACCTCGATCACGGTCACGCCTTCGACGACGACCCTGCCGCTCGGCGCGAAGCTCGGCTTCGTGGCGACCGCGGTCTACAGCGACGGCTCGACCAAGGACGTGACCACCCTCGCGAGCTGGACCTCCTCGGCGACGACCTTCGCGCAGGTCTCGGACGCCGGGGCGACGCGCGGTCAGGCGACCGCGCTCAAGGCGGGCACGACGACCATCACCGCGACCTACAGCGGGCTCTCGGGCAAGGCGACGCTCACCGTCACGAGCGCCACGCTCGCGAGCGTGGAGATCGCGCCGGCGACCACCAGCGCGTCGGTCGGCACGACCGTCATCCTCAAGGCCTACGCCGTCTACAGCGACGGCACGAAGGCCGAGATCACCGCCTCGGCGACCTGGTCGAGCTCGGACACGAGCGTCGCCACGGTGTCGAGCGCGGCGGGGACGGCCGGGCAGGCGACGGCGGTGAAGGCCGGCACCGCGACCATCACGGCGACCTACGACGGGCTGTCGGGGACGGCGGCGTTCACGGCGCTCTAGCCGCTCGATCGAGCCACGCGCCGGAGGGGAGCCGCACGCGCTCCCCTTCGGCCTCTTTGTCGCGCGTCTCCGGAAGCCGCGCCGCGATCAGTCGAGCGCGACGAGCTCGTGCGAGATCTCGGCGAGATCGCCGCTCGGGCCGATGCACACGATCTCCACCTTCGCCGTGGAGATCGCGGTGGGGTCGCCCACGCGCGTGGCCTTCTGCTGGAACGTCAGGCGGAAGGGCGACGATCGGGCGACGCGCGAGACGATCTCGAGCCGATCGCCGAGCACCGCGGCGCGGTGGAACTTGATCTCGACCGCGTAGACGACGAAGCGGAAGCCTCGGTCCTGCGCCCCCTTCAGGCCGACGCCGTGCGCGTCGAGGTAGTCGGTGCGCGCCCGCTCGAAGAACTTGAGGTAGTTCGAGTGGTAGACGATCCCCTGCGCGTCGGTGTCGTCGAGGTACACCTTGGTCGTGCTGCGGAACTCCGCGGACATCGCGGCTTCGGGCTCGGCGGGGGCGGGGTGCGTGCGTCGCATGGCGCGCGTCGTTTACCACGTGGCGGCGTGCGCTTCGCCGTTCGAGCGGCGCGCATCCGGCCGCGGCGCGCAGCACGACTTCATTGGCAACGCTCCCCGCGCCGCGCTACGGAGCGGCATGAAACGCACTGCGCTCGCGCTCTCGTTCGTATCGCTGGCCTCGCTGGCCTCGCTCGCCTCGGCCTGCACCGGCGCCCCGCCGCCGCCCAGCACGGCCCCCGCGACCTCTGCGTCCGTGAGCTCCACCGCCTCGGCCTCCGCGAGCGCGGCGCCGTCGACGTCGGCGAGCGTCGTCGCGCCGGCGCCGAGCAAGGAGGAGCTCGAGAAGGCGAAGGCCGCCGCGTTCCTCGAGCGCGATCGCGCGCGTTTCCCGGCCGAGCAGGAGGCCGAGGCGGCGCGCTGGACCCCGCAGCTGCGCGCCGACGCCAAGGCGCTGGTCGGCAAGACCTTCAAGACCGGCCACGAGGCGATGCTCGCGGTGGTGGCGAGCAAGCACCGGCGCCCCGCCAGCTTCGAGCGCGATCACGACCGCCACCCGGTCGAGACGTTCGACTTCTACGGGCTGCAGCCGAACATGACGGTGCTGGAGTTCGCCCCCGGCGAGTCCTGGTTCACCGAGCTGCTCGCGCCCGCGGTGGCGAAGCGCGGCAAGCTCTTCGTGACGAACCTCGATCCGAACGGGCCGGCCGACAGCCGCATGACGTTCTACGGCCAGCGCTTCAAGCTGTTCCTCGAGCGCTCGCCCGAGGCGTACGGCAAGGTCGAGACGGTCATCATCACGCCGGCCACGCCGAAGCTGCCGATGGAAGGCACGCTCGACATGGTCGTGATGATGCGCGCGATGCACGGCGTGGTGAACGCAGGCTCGCTCGACAAGTGGCTCGCCGAGATGAACAAGGCGCTCAAGCCGAACGGCATCCTCGCCGTCGAGCAGCACCGCGCCAAGGCCGACGCCATCCCCGAGAAGAGCGCGAAGAACGGCTACCTGCCGGAGAAGTGGGTCATCGAGCGCGTCGAGGCGGCCGGCTTCAAGCTGGTCGCGAAGTCCGAGATCAACGCCAACCCGAAGGACACGACCGACTGGCCGGAGGGGGTCTGGACGCTCCCGCCGACGCTGCGGCTCGGCGACAAGGACAAGGCCACGTATCTCGCGATCGGCGAGAGCGATCGCATGACGCTCCGCTTCGTGAAGGTCGCGCCGAAGAAGCCGTAGGGCGCCCCGGTCACGCGCGCGCGCCCGGTCGAGTGGGCACGCGCGCGGCTCGAGGGCGCGTCAACGCCCGGAGACGACGTCGACTTCGTACACCTGCGTCGCGCACTCGCCCTTCAACGTCACGGTCGTCCTGCCCGGCTTCACGCCGAACAGCACCCACTCGTGACGCCCCTGCGTGCGCGTCAGGGCACGCGCGTCGAGGATGCTCGCGTCGGCGATGCTCAGGCCTGGCTCGGGGGCGCGCAGCTGCGGCTTCGCGGCGTCCGGCCGGGTGCAGCGCTCCGAGGTCGTGACGCCGAACGCGACGCCGATCGGGACGACGATCGAGTGCTTGTCGTCGCGGTTGAAGACCTCGAACGTGCGCGCGGGGGGGGCCGACGAGATCGGGTACAGCTCGATCCTCGGCGGCAGCTCGGTGACGCAGCCCGCGGTCGTGGCGCCGAGCAACGTGAGCGCGGCGCCGGCCGCGCGCAGGAGTGTTCGCGTCGGATCGGTCACGGCTCCACCTCGATGCTCCAGTCGGTCGACAGCCCGAGCGCGCCGAGCCGCACCTGCGTGGTGCCCGGCGTGCGTGCCACGACGCGGTACCAGCCGGAGACCGAGTCGGGCACGATCGCGACGCTCGTCCCCTGCAGCGTGCGCGTGAGCTCGAAGTTGCCGGCGAGCGGCTGGCCGTTCGCGAACGGCTCGACCGCGATCAGCAGCTCGTCATGGACCAGCAGCTTGATCGCGGGCTGCACGCGGCCGAGCGGCGCGCCGGCCGGCGTGTAGCGGATGATGCGCAGCTCGGTGGCCGGCTGCACCCAGAGGTGCAGGAAATCGAGCACCCCGTCGTCGGGGCCGAGGAAGAGCACCGCGCTCACCCCCTGACCCACGGCGGTGAGCCGCGCGCCGTCGACGCGCAGCACGCTGGGAGCGGCGCTGAAGATCGTGGTCGGCGGCCCGGAGCTGCCGGCGATCTGGTAGCGCACGTCGAGCTCGAAGGTGCCGCCGAGCGCGATCGGCGCGTCGAGCTTCTGCCCCACGCAGGCCACGCCGAGCGCGCCGCACTGCGGGCGCCCGCCGTTGTTCGCGTACGAGCCGCCAGGGCGCCCGCCCATGTCGCCGCCGCACGCGCCCGCGAAGCTCGCGAGCGCGCCGACCACGAGCGTGAGCACCGCGCCCCACCGCGCGCGCGTGTCCGCCTCCATCAGAACAGGAACTCCCCGCCGTGCGCGCGCAGCGCGGTGACCGCCGCGAGGTTGACGATGTCCTGGGTGCTGGCGTTCTGCTGGAGCACGTTCACCGCCTTGTTCATCCCGAGGAGGATCGGCCCGATGACCTCGGCGCCGCCGAAGCGCCACAGCAGCTTGTACGCGATGTTCGCGGCGTCGAGGCCCGGGAAGATCAGCACGTTCGCGTCGCCGTTCAGCGTCGAGAACGGGTAGCGCGCGTGGCGCTCCTCGCCGATCAGCGCGGGGTCGACCTGCATCTCGCCGTCGCACACGAGGTCGGGGCGCATCTCGCGCGTCAGCTCCATCGCGCGGCGCATCTTCGCGGGGCTCGGCCCCTTGGCGTCGCCGAAGTTCGAGTAGCTCAGGAAGGCCACGCGCGGCGTGACGTCGAAGTAGCGCGCGAGCGCGGCGGTCGCGACGGTGATCTGCGCGAGCTCCTCGGCCGACGGATCGACGTTGAGCGTGCAGTCGGCGAAGAATTTGAAGTCGTTGCGCGTGACGACGATGTAGAGCCCCGCCGCGCGGCGCCCCGGGCGCACGCCGACGATCTCGAGCGCCGGGCGCACCGCGTCCGCGTAGCTCTGGGAGAGCCCGGTCACGAAGCCGTCGGCCTCGCCGAGCTCGACCATCATCGAGCCGTAGTAGCCGCGCTGCGACATGCGCACGTACGCGCTGTCGCGGTGCTCGCCGTGGCGGCGACGCTTGGTCCACAGCGCCTCGGCGTAGCGCTCGCGCTCGGGGCTCTTGAGCGGATCGAAGATCTTCACGCCGGCGAGCTCGCTCTCGAGCCGGTGGTCGACGATCGCCTTCTCGATCTCCGCCTGCCCGCCGAGCAGGATCGGCTCGCAGATCCCCTCGTCGCGCAGGATGCTCGCGGCCTGCAGCACGCGGACGTCGGCCCCCTCGCGGAACACGATGCGCGACGGCTTGGCCTTCGCCTTCGCGAACACGGTCGACATCACCTGGTGGCTACGCGAGAGCAGCTTCTGCAGCCGCTCCCGGTAGGCGTCCATCTCGACCTTGATGCGCGCGACGCCGCCGTCCATCGCGGCCTTGGCGACCGCCGGCGCGACCCACAGCAGCACGCGCGGATCGAACGGCTTCGGGATGATGTACTCGGGGCCGAAGGTGAAGTGCTCGCCGCCGTAGGCGCGCGACACCGACTCGGGCACGTCCTCGCGCGCGAGGGCCGCGAGCGCGTGCGCCGCCGCGAGCTTCATCTCCTCGGTGATCTGCCGCGCGCGCACGTCGAGCGCGCCGCGGAAGATGAACGGGAAGCCGAGGACGTTGTTGACCTGGTTCGGGCAGTCGCTGCGGCCGGTCGCGACGATCGCGTCGGGGCGCGCCTCGCGCGCTTCGGCGTAGTCGATCTCCGGATCGGGGTTGGCGAGCGCGAAGATGATCGGCTTGGGGCCCATCGTCTTGAGCATCGCGCCGGTGACGAGCCCCTTGACCGAGCCGCCGAGGAAGACGTCCGCGCCGACCAGCGCCTCGGCCAGCGTGCGGCACTCGGTGGCGCGCACGTACGGCTGCTTCCACTGGTTGAGCCCTTCGGTGCGCCCCTCGTAGAGCACCCCCTTGGTGTCGACCATCATCACGTGCTCGCGCTTCACGCCGAGCGTGACCCAGAAGTTGGTGCAGGCGATCGCCGAGGCGCCGGCGCCGGAGACGACGACCTTGATGTCGGCCATCTTCTTGCCCACGAGCTCGACCGCGTTGAGCAGGGCCGCGCCGCTGATGATCGCGGTGCCGTGCTGATCGTCGTGGAAGACGGGGATCTGCATCTCCCGCTTGAGGCGCTCCTCGACGATGAAGCACTCGGGGGCCTTGATGTCCTCGAGGTTGATGCCACCGAAGGTGGGCTCCAGCGCCTTGACGATCATGCAGAGCTTGTCGACCTCCTTCGCATCGAGGTTGATGTCGAAGACGTCGATGTCGGCGAAGCGCTTGAAGAGGACCCCCTTGCCCTCCATGACCGGCTTGCCCGCATAGGGGCCGATGTCGCCGAGGCCGAGGACGGCGGTGCCGTTCGACACGACCGCGACGAGGTTGCCGCGCGCGGTGTACGCGTAGGAGAGATCCGGATCCTTCGCGATCTCGAGGCACGGCTCGGCGACGCCCGGCGTGTACGCGAGCGCGAGATCGCGCGCCGTCGCCGTCGGCTTGGTCGGGACGACCTCGATCTTCCCGGGGCGCCCCTTGGAGTGGTACTCGAGCGCGTCTTCCTTGCGGATCTTCTTGCCGGGGGGGGTGAAGCGGGTCGCCATCCGCGCACGCTGCACCTTCGAAGTCGTTCCGTCGAGATGGGAGGGGGGCATCCGCGCAACGCGTCACGCACGCGCTGCGCGTCACCGGCCCCGAGCGGCCCCCAAAAACCGCTCGCAAACGGCTCAGCTCACCTTGATCCCGTAGCCCCGCAGGATCCGCTTCGCGACGCTCGCGATGTGGACCTCGTCGGCGCCGTCGTAGATGCGGGCGGCGCGCTCGTGAGCCCACCAGAACGCCAGCGGCGTGTCGTCGGTCATGCCGAGCGCGCCGAGCGCCTGGATGGCGCGATCGAGGACGCGCTGCATCGTGCGCGCGACGGTGAACTTGATGAGCGCGATCTCCTCGCGGGCGCTCGACGCCCCCTCGCGCTCGATCTTCCACGCGGCGTGCAGGACCATCAGGCGCGCGCCGTGGATCTCGGCGCGGCTCTCGGCGATCCACTGCTGCACCATCTGCCGTGAGCCGAGCGGCTTGCCGGGGGCGAGCTCGCGCGTGGCCGCGTGACGGCACATGATGTCGAGCGCGCGCTCGCAGATGCCGATCCAGCGCATCGTGTGGTGGATGCGCCCGGGCCCGAGCCGGTGCTGCGCGATGAGGAAGCCCATCCCCTCGCCGCCGAGGAGGTTGCTCTGCGGCACGCGGCAGTGCTGGTAGCTGATCTCGCAGTGGGTCGCGTAGTCGCTCCCGCGGTGCCCCATCACGGAGATGTTCGAGACATGCTCGAACCCTGGGGTGTCGGTCGGCACGAGGATCATGCTCGCGCGCGCGTAGGTCTCGGCCTCGGGGTTGGTGACCGCCATGCAGATGGCGAAGCTCGCGCCGTCGGCCGCGGAGGCGAACCACTTGTGGCCGTCGAGCACGTAGTCGTCGCCGTCCTTCTTGGCGGTGGTGCCCATCCAGACCGGGTTGCTGCCGGCGAACTCGGGCTCGGTCATGGTGAAGCAGCTGCGGATGTCGCCGCGCACCAGCGGCTCGAGGAAGCGCGCCTTCTGCTCGGGCGTGCCGTGCTCGATCAGGATCTCCATGTTGCCGACGTCGGGCGCCTGCACGTTGAAGACGTAGTGCGCGAACGGGCTGCGGCCGAGCTCCTCGCTCATGTGCGCGAACTCGGTGAGCGACAGCCCGCCGCCGCCGAGCGCCTCCGGCAGGTGCGCGGCGAAGAGGCCGGTCTGCTTCGCGCGGGCGCGGGCCTCGCGCAGCTTCGGGAGCATCTCGGCGAAGCTCTTGCTCCGGAACTCGGGCTCGAGCGGGTAGATCTCTTTCGCCATGAACTCGCGGATGATCCCGCGGACGTTCTTCACGCGATCGGATTCGGAGAAGTCCACTGTCGCCTCCCGGCAGCTCTCGGCCGCGGCGCCCCGCGCGGCACGTGCGCGCGCAAGATACGTCGCGGCCGTTTGCGCAGGAAGCCGCGTGGGCCGCCGCGCATGGCGGCGCGCCTCAAGCCCCGCGGCTGCTGCGCGCGGGGCGCACCGCCGCGAGCTCCTCGAGCAGCGCGGCGTAGCGTCGCGTCTCGCGCCCGTACGTGGCATCGGGGGCGATCTCGTCGCGGGGCGCAGGGAAGCGCTCGAACGCCGCCGTGTCGAGCTCCAGCGCCTGGCGCAGCGCCGCGATCGCGTCCGCCGGGCCCCACGCCGAGACCACGCGCGCGGGCGCGCCTGCCTGCTGCCGGAGCCGCTCGTGAAGGCGGACGTCGATGGCGTCGTCGAGCCGCGCGCGCACCGCGACCGCGCAGAGCACCTCGAAGAACGGCTCGGGCGAGCGCTCGTCGAAGCCGAAGAAGATGGCCGCGGTGGACGCGCCTCGGCGCGCGAGCGGAGCGCCCGGCGAGGCCGGGGCCGGGGCCGGGGGCGGGCGCGAGATCGTCGTCGAGACCTCGGGCGGCGGGCGCTCGGTCCACGCGGCGTCGCGCTCCTCACGCTCCTCACGCTCGTCACGCTCGTCACGCTCGTCACGCTCGTCACGCGCGTCACGCGAGCCGCGCGGGGGCGGCGCGGCGGGGCGCAGGGGAACGAGCAGCTCCTGCAGCACGGCGAGCGCCATCGGCCCCGCGGCGAGCGTCTGCTGCGCCCGCACCTCCGCCCAGCCGAGCAGCGCGAACGCGAGCGACGAGACGCCCACCGGGCCGAGCGAGAGCGCGCCGTGCGCGAGCCCGACCCCGATCGCCGAGGCCGCCAGCACGAGCGAGAGCGCGGTCCAGCCGCGCGAGGTGCGCAGCTGCTCGATCGGCGCGTACCCCTGCGCGAACGCGGCCTCGAGCTCGGCGCGGGCCTGCTCCTCGGTCGCCGTCGCGGGGAGCTCGCGTGCGACGAGCAGCGCGCGCTTGGTGGCGACGCCGAGCGGCGTGCCGATGGCGTCGCAGAGCTTCACGCCGCGCGCCGACTCGCCGCTCGCGAGCACCTTGCGGAGCACCGTCGCGAAGAGCGGGCCGTCGATCGCCATCCCGACGACGACCCGCGCGCGCCCCACCGCCGCGGCGAGCGCGCAGGCCGCGAGGACGAGCGAGAGCGAGGTCGACACGGGATCGGCGCCCTTCACGCGAGCAGGGCGAGCAGCTCGTCGCGCGTGATCGAGGCCGCCGCGCTCCCGTCGGCCAGCGCCGCGTCGGCGATCGCGCGCTTCTTCTGCTGCAGCGCGAGGATCCCCTCCTCGACGGTGTCGGCGGCGACGAGCCGGTAGACGAAGATCGGCGTGTCCTGCCCGATGCGGTGCGCGCGGTCGGCCGCCTGATCCTCGACCGCGGGGTTCCACCACGGATCGATCAGGAAGACGTGATCGGCCGCCGTGAGGTTCAGCCCGGTGCCGCCGGCCTTCAGCGAGACGAGCATCACGGGCGGCCCGTCCTCGGCCTGGAAGCGCGCCACCACGCCGGCGCGATCGCTGGTCGAGCCGTCGAGCCGCGCGAACGCGATCCCCTCGCGCGCGAGGTGCGGCTCCACGCGATCGAGCATCGAGGTCCACTGCGAGAACACCAGCGCCTTGTGCCCGTCGGCGGCCGCGTCGACGAGCTTCTCCACGAGCAGCTCGACCTTCGACGACGTGTCGGCCTTCTGCCCCGGGACGAGCCCCGAGTGGCAGGCGGCCTGACGCAGGCGCAGCAGCGCCTCGAGCGCGGCGAGCACGTTGCCCGACTCCGCGAGGCGCGCGAGCAGGTCCTTCTTGGTCGCCGCGCGCACGGCGTCGTAGACGGCGCGCTCCTGCTCGTCGAGGTCGACGCGGAGCACGAAGTCGCTGCGCGGCGGGAGGTCCTGCGCGACCTCGCGCTTGAGGCGACGGAGCAGGAACGGGCGCAGGATCTCGCGCAGGCGCGCCGCGGCGCCCGGCTCGCCCTCGCTGATCGGCTTGGCGTAGCGCTCGGCGAAGTCGTTGCGCCCGCCCAGCAGCCCCGGGCTCGCGAAGTGGAAGAGGCTCCAGAGCTCGTCGAGGCGGTTCTCGACGGGCGTGCCCGACAGCGCCACGCGGAACGGGGCGCGCAGCCGATACGCCGCGCGCGCCGCCTGCGAGTCGGGGTTCTTGATCGCCTGCGCCTCGTCGAGCACCACCGCGTCCCAGCGGATCTTGTCGAGGGTGTCGACGTCGAGGCGGGCGACGGCGTAGGTCGTGATGGTCACGTCGGCCGTCGCGTCGAGCGCGCGCTTGGGGCCGTGGTAGCGCGAGACGCGGAGCGAGGGGCGGAACTTCGCGATCTCGTCGGCCCAGTTGTGCACCACGCTCTTGGGGCACACGACCAGCGCGCGCCCGCGCAGCGTCGCGATCGCCTGGAGCGTCTTGCCGAGCCCCATGTCGTCGGCGAGCACCGCGCCGAGCTCGGAGTCGCGCAGGAACGAGAGCCAGTCGATGCCGGCGCGCTGGTAGGGGCGCAGCGTCGCGTTCAGGTCGGACGGGAGCGTGGCCGCGGGGATGCGATCGAAGCTCGCCAGCGTCTCGGCGAGCTTCGCGAAGCTCGGCGGGGCAGGGCGATCGAGCGCCTCGCACAGCCGCGCGACCTGCAGCGCGGCCGACTTCGGCAGCTCGCCCTGCGCGTCCTTGGCGGCCATCAGATCGGCGAGGCGCCGGCCGTGCTTCTCGAGCCAGTCGAGCGGCAAAGGCGCCCAGCCGCCGCCGTCGAGCGGCACGAGATCGAGCCCCTCTTGCCAGGCGCGCACCACCGCGCTGGCCGACGCGGTCTTGGCCGCCGCGTCTCCCGTCGCCTCGGCCTCGAACACGACGTCGAAGCGCCTGCCGTCGCCGGCGTCTTCCTCGAGCCGCGGCCGCAGCGGGCGCGAGGCGAGGATCGACTGCTCCGGATCGTGCACCGCCCACGCCTTGAGGCGCGCGGCGAACTGGATGGCGTCGCGCCCGCGGAGATCCACGCGGCGCCCCGGCACGAGGTTCAGATCGTCGCGCAGGCGCGCGAGCAGCTTCTTCTCGGCCGACTCGTCGCGCATCGGGACGTCGCCGCCGAGGTGCACGAGCTTGCCATCGTGGATGCGGGCCTGCGGCGGATCGCCGTACACGAGGAACGGCACCACGCTCAACGACGACTCGAGCCCCTCCGGGCCGCGGAAATTCGGCTGCCCGAGCTCGAGCATGATGCGCGGCTTGAGCGTCCGCGCGCGTTTCGGCAGCCGCTTGCTGCGCACCTCGATCTCGAGCCGCGACTCGAGGCTGGGCAGCACGTCGGTCACCAGCTCGGCGACGCGGCTCGGATCGAACGCGCGGACGCGCGGGAGCTTGTCGAGGAGATCGCCGGTGAGCTCGACCTCGCCCATCGGGTGCAGCACGTCGCCCGCGCGCACCGTGCCGCGCGCCACGACGTCGGTCACGCGTCGATCGCGCTCGATGCGCAGCACGATCGACGCCCCCTCGTCGAGCACCACCGCGCGCGGGGCGATCGGCGCGCCCGACACGCGCACGGGCGCGCCGTCGAGCTTCACGTCGCGCGCCCCGGCGAGCAGGCCGAAGACCTCGGGCAGGCGGGCCACCGGGAGGAACGCGCGCGGGTTCCCCTGCAGGAGCCGATCGAGCAGGAGATCGTCGTGCTCGGCGAGGAGCGTCGCCGCGACGCCCCGCGCGATCGCGCTCGCGAGCCCGACCGCGAGCGGCGTCTCGCCCCCCACGTCGTCGACGATCGAGCGGTGCAGGTAGAGCGACTGCTCCTTGCGGATCAGCCGATACCCCACGTGCGATCGAGTCGCCTTCGCCGGCGTGCTCGCGCTCCTGATCGGGCTCGGGCTCGTGCTCGGGCCACTGTCCGTGCTCGTGCTCGTGCTCGTGCTCGCGCTCGTCTCCACGCTCGCCTGCGGCTCGTCCGCGGCCTGCTGCGCTGCGATCACCACCGCGGCGACGTGCTCGCACGGATCCGAGCGCCCGCCGCAGTCGCAGGTCCACTCCCGATCCGGCGGGTAGAGCGTCACGCTCGGCGGCACCGGCTTGAGCGGCACGCGGACGCGCGCGTCGATCTGCGCCTCGCTCCGCGCGTCGAAGACGACCGAGCCCTCGCGCGCCAGCTTCACACCCAGCGACCAGAGGCCGGCGGGGCACTTCTTGCGGATGACGTCGAAGATGGCTTTCACGGCGGGGGCGCAGCATAGCCGGCCCACGCGCCGCCCATGAGCTCCGGCTTCCTCGCCTCGCCGCGCCGCCCGCGCCTTTCGCTCGATCTACCGTATGATGACGCGGCCGGGGGATCGCTTGTCGGAACCAGACACCGCCGCGGAGCCGAACGACGAGTGGCCGCAAGACCTCGCGGATCTTCGTGGCAAGCGGGTCGGCAACTTCGTCCTCTCCGGGTTCCTCGGCCGCGGCGGGATGGGCGCGGTCTTCGTGGGCGAGCACCCCTCGCTCGGCAAGCAGGTCGCGATCAAGTTCCTCGACCGCTGGCTCGCGAGCCGGCCGGACACGGCCAAGCGCTTCCTCGAGGAGGCTCGCCTCGCCGCGGGGCTGCAGCACCCGAACATCGTCGACATCCTCGACTTCGGCGAGCTCGACGGTTGCCCGTACTACGTGATGGAGCTGCTGCACGGCGCCGATCTGTCGAGCGTCGTCGCGAAGCGCCGGAAGCTCTCGCCGCGCGAGGTGGGGGAGCACCTGCGGCAGATCGCCGCCGGGCTCAACGCGGCGCACGAGCGCGGCGTCATCCACCGCGACCTCAAGCCGGCCAACGTCTTCGTGCTCGCGGGAGAGCCCTTCCGGATCAAGCTGCTCGACTTCGGCATCGCCAAGGTGATGGCGGGGGGTGCGGGCGGCGCGGTGACACTCTCGGGGCAGATCCTCGGCACGCCGAGCCACATGGCGCCCGAGCAGGCCCTCGGCCAGACGCGCGACATCGGGCCCGCCACCGACCTCTACTCGCTCGGCGCCATCCTGTACGAGCTGCTCACGGGCCGGCCCGTCTTCGAGCACGACTCGGGCGTGGCGCTCATGATGATGCACATCCAGCAGCCGATCGTGCCCGTGCGCGAGCTCGCCCCGGAGGTGCCCGAGGCGGTCGCGGCGGCGGTGGAGCGCTGCCTCGCGAAGAAGCCGGAGGAGCGGCCGCGCTCGGCGCGCGAGCTCACCGAGGCGTTCCTGAGCGGACTGCGCGAGGCGAGCCGAGCCCAGCGCCTCGCAGGGCCCGGGGCCTCGCTCCCCGAGCGGCTCGCGGCGCACGGCCTGCACGAGGGCGTCACCGTCGTCGTGCCCGCGGTGGTCATCTCGGAGCGCGGCGCGCTGACCGTAGGGCGGAGCGACGCCGCCGCGCAGGGCGCGACACGCCCCGCCGCACCCGCCGCAC
>CAIXWQ010000589.1 GCA_903923175.1 uncultured delta proteobacterium
GGAGCCGCTCACGCCGACGCCGCCGGGGAATCACTTCGCCATGTCGATCGTGTGGCAGCCGCCGCAGCCGAAGCCCTTCTGGGTCTTCGGGTCGTAGTGCGGCAGGCCGAGCGAGTCGGCCATCGCCGGGGAGACCTTCTCCATCATGAACTTCGAGACCTCGGGCTTCTCGGCGAAGCAGGTGAGCTTGCCGCCCTTGAAGGTCAGGTGCGGGAGGAAGTCCTTCGGCGCCTTCTTGTCCGGGCCGTGGCAGGTCTTGCAGCCGAAATCGCCGTACTTCTTGGCGTCCGCCGCCTGGAAGATCGGGCCGAGCTTCGGCATCACGTTCGCCTTCATGAAGGCGACCTGCTCCGGGATGGACCACTTGTCGCTCCACGGCCCGGCGGGCGCGGCGACCTCGGTCGGCGCGGCCGAGGCCGTGGGGGCGACGGCGACGGCGGACGGGGCGGCGCTCTCGACGGTCGACGCCGAGGCCGAGGGCGCGGTGGTCGGGGCGGTCGCGGCGGGCGTGCCGCCGCCACAGGCGGCGAAGATGGCGAGGCTCGAGCCGACGAGCGTGAGGGCGAAGAACGAAGAGCGCATGGTTGCTTTGAATCCTGTTGGGCGTTGATTTCGTCGAGCGGGCGTCTCAGCGACGGGCTCAGCTGGGCCGTGCGGGTCGCGAGGACACGCGGCGAGCGCTCAGGGCTTAGCTGAAGCAGGGCCCCGAGCCCAGCGACCCGCGAGGAAAACACTGTCTCGCCACGAGGAACAACAGCGCGTGCCCCGCGGGCGGCGACGTGACGCTCCCTGCCCGCGTCAGGAGCCGGCTACCCTCGCGCTCGACGCCCACGACCGTGCGCTCGCCGGGATCGTCCGCCCCGTCGTGCTGCTTGCGATCATGCTCGCGCTGGTCGTCGCCGCGCGTTCGTTCACGATCGGGGCCGGCGGCGAGGTGCAGAGCGGCGCGACGCTCGGCGCCGGGCTCGCGCTGGTGGGCGGGCTCTTCGCCGGGCAGATCTTCGCCGCGCTCAAGCCGCCGCGCATCACCGGTTATCTCAGCATGGGGATGGCGGTCGGCCCCAGCGGGTTCGAGCTCATCAACGCGCGCACGCTCGGCGATCTCAGCTCGTCAGCGGCGTCGCGGTCGCGTTCATCGCGCTGTCGGCCGGGCTCGGGCTCAACCTCTGCGAACTGAGGGTCACGGCTTCTTCGGCGCGTTCGGCTCGTCCTGCGGATCGTCGCGCGGGATCGGCGGCGCGACCGCGCGCTTGCCGCGCAGCGCGGGGGGGGGCGCCGAGCGGAGGTGGCTTGGCGGCGCGCGGCAGCGCGGGGGGCTTCGCGTTCCCCTCGGTCAGCCAGGCGGGATCGACCTCGATCGTCGTCTTGGTCGGCGGCTTGGCCGCGGGCGCGGGATCTTCGCTCAGCCAGTGCGGGTCGACCTCGATCGTGCGACCCGTGGACGGTCCGGTCAGCGTGTCGTGCTTCGCGGGCTTCTTCGGGGGCGGCATCGACGCTGATGGTAGCGCCAGCGGCTCGCGTGGCGAGGCTCGGCGCGCGCGGGGACTTTACGCGGCTCGGCCTTGGGAGCACACCTCGCGCCATGCTGGGCTTGGTCGTCGCCACCGACGCGCGCTGGATCGACGCGGCGCTCGCCGACCCCGTCGCGCTGCTGATCGACCACGCGCACTGCGAGATGAAGGCGGCCTCGAACGCGATGTCGCTGGCGGTGCGGCACGGCGATCGGACGACGCTGGTCACGGCGATGATCGCCATCGCCGAGGAGGAGCTCGCGCACTTCCGGCGCGTGCACGAGCTGCTGGTGGCCCGCGGCGCGACGCTCGGCAACCCGCCGGTCGACGGCTACGTCGCCGAGCTGCGCAAGGCGGCGCAGGGGCCGCGCGAGGCGGCGCTGGTGAACAGCCTGCTCGTCGGCGCGCTGATCGAGGCCCGCTCGTGCGAGCGCTTCTCGCTGCTCGCGCAGGCCGCGCCGCCGCCGCTCGGGGCGATGTACGGCGAGCTGCTCGCGTCCGAGGCCGGGCACTACCGGACCTTCGTCGACCTCGCGGTGGCCGAGGGGGCGCACGACGGCGTCGACGAGGCCACGGTGCGCGCGCGGCTGCGCGCGCTGGCGGAGCGCGAGGGGGAGATCGTGCGGCGCCTCGCCAGCCGCGAGGCCCGCGGCTCGATCCACGGCTGACGCGGCGCCCGCGCGTCGAGCGGCGCGCGATTCTCGCCAGCGTGTAGAATGGCCCGGCGTGGCGACGGACCTCCTCTCGATCGACAAGAAGCTCGCGCTGGCCGCGCGCGCGCTCGACAAGTGGCGCGCCGACCTCGCCGCCGACGATCGCGTGGACGACGACGACCCGATCGCGACCTGGCGCGATCTCTCGACGCGGCAGGCGGTCGACACGATCGCGAAGTCGACCCTCGCGCCGATCTCTTCGGTCCCGGCGCTGCTGCTGCCGACGGGCGAGGGCAAGCACGCCGAGCTGTCGATGGTCGGCGATCCGCTCGTCGAGCTGCGCGCCGGCGCCGTGGCCTGGTGCGCCCACCTGCACCTCGCGAGCGAGCTGCGCGAGGAAACCGCCGCGCGCGCCGCCGCGGCCCGCGAGGATCTCGAGTCCGACTCGTACGGCCGGGAGACCTCGCTGCGCGCGATGCTCCGCTCGCTCGCGCGCCCGAAGCAGGCCGGCGGCGTCCCCGAGCCGCGCGCGGCCGCCGCGATCGAGGATCTTTCGCCGCAGCTGCTCGATCCGCTCGCCGAGGAGGAGTCGCGCCGGCGCGAGGTCGCCGAGACGCTCGGCAAGCACGCGCTCTGCTGCCTCGAGCCCGACGCGAAGGCCGCCGACGAGGCCGACGCGTTCCTCGCCGCGACCGAGGACGAGGCGCGCGAGGCGATGTCGTGGGGCCTGCGCTCGGTCGCGCGCGCGACCAAGAAGCCGACCTGGGTCGACGCGTTCGCCGTGCGCCGCGCGACCGACGTCTCCGAGGGGTGGCCCGCGACGCTCTCGGCGCGCTGGCTCGCCGAGCTCGCGCGCGGCACCGAGCTGCTGCAAGGGCTGAACGTCGACGCGAGGGTCGACGCCGCGAGGCTCACGCCGCGCGCGGATCACGCAGGAATCCGCCTCGCGCCGACCACCGGCGCGTGGACGTTCGTGCACGCGCTCTACGCGCTCGGCTGCGCGCTGCGCCTGCACGGCCGCGACGCGCGGGCGCCGTTCGCCGTGCACACGAGGCCGCACGATCAGCGCCCGTACGCGTTCGGCGAGGCGTTCCAGGCCCTGGTCACCACGCCGACGTTCCACGCCCGCGCGCGCGGCGTCGGCGGCGTGAAGGCCGAGGCCTCCGCGCGGCGGCTGATCGGCACGCGCCTGCTCGAGCGCCGGCACCTCGCGCTGCGCGTGCGGCTCGCTATCGAGCTCGCCAAGGGCAAGCGCGCGTTCAAGGAGGCGTTCGACGAGCTCGCGCCGCGCGCGCTCTGCGCGGAGATCCCGAGCGAGCTCGCGACCTTCCTCGGCGCGCCGGGGACGCTCGGCCCCGCCGAGGACGCCGCCCGGCTGCGCGCCATCGGGCAAGGCGAGGCGCTCGCGACCGACGTGACCGAGCGCTTCGACGCCGACTGGTGGCGCAACCCCAAGGCCGCGGAGTGGATCCGCGAGCGCTGCGCGCGCTGAGGCAGCCATGAGCGAGCGCGCGTTCTTCGAGCCCGAGGCCAAACAGCAGGCCAAGGCGGCGATCGAGGCCATCGAGCGGCAGACCTCGGCCGAGGTCGTCGTGACGCTGCGGCTCGTCTCCGGCAGCTACCGCGGCGCCGACTGGCTGTGCGGCGCGGCGTTCGCCTTCGCCACGCTCGTCGCCTCGCTGTACGTGCCGTGGCCCTTCGCGCAGCACTTCATCGTGCTCGACGTCGCGCTCGCCTTCGCGGCCGGCGCGCTCGCCTGCGCGACGATCGCCCCGCTGCGCCGGCTCGCCTCGCCGACGCGCGAGCGGCGCGCCAACGTGCACGCGGCGGCGCGCGCGGCGTTCGTGGATCAGCGCGTGATGCGCACCACGCGGCGCGCGGGGGTGCTCGTCTACGTCGCGATGTTCGAGCGCACCGTCGAGGTGGTGGCCGACGTCGGCGTCGATCCGAAGGCCATCGCGGGGTGGAGCGAGGCGCTCGGGCGGCTGCGGGCGTCGATCTCGGACGGGCCCGAGCTGCCGCGCTTCCTCGAGGCGCTGCGCGCGCTCGGCCCGGTGCTCGGCGCGGCGCTGCCCGCGCGCGCGGGCGACGCGAACGAGCTGCCCGACGACGTCGACGCGCCCGAGCGCTGAGCTGCGGGCGAGCGTCAGCGCAGTGGGGCCTCGAGGCTCCGCTCCGGCGCGAGCTCGAACGGCGCGACGAGGTCGAGCTCGATCCGCGTGCCGCGAGGGAGCTCGAGGGGCCGTGCGTCGCTCGGCGGACCGCCTCCGATCGCGCGGCCGCTCGATGAAGAGTCGAGCGGTGCGAGCGGACCGGGCGCAGCGGGCGCGGCGGGCGAGAGCTCGACGACGAGCGGATCGCGCGCTCCGTCGGCCGGCGCCTCGATCTGGGCCGCGCTGATCGCGCGCACTTTCGCGTCGAGCGGGTACACGCGCCCGGCCACGACGAGGCCGTCGATGCGCACGGCGAGGCGCGGCGCGGCGGCGCGTTCCACGCCGGTCACGGTGCCGAGCAGGAGCGTCCCCGTCGGCGCGACGACGCTGCCGTCGACCGCGAGCAGCGGCTCGGCGGTGTGCGCGCGGATCCGATCGCCCGGGCGAGAGGACTCCGTGGAGAGCGGCGTATCGAGCGACGCGTCGAGCGTCTCGCCGGCCGCCACGATCGCGCCGGCCGCGTTGGGAGGCGCCTCGGCGACGGCCGCCGAGGACGCGGCGGGGCTCGCGGCTCGCTGGGCGCACGACCACGACGAGAGGGCCACGAAGACGACGGCCGAAGGCCGAGCCCAGGCGACGCGCATGTTCCACCTCCTGTGCGCGAGAGAGAGGCGAAACGCGTGCCCCGGGCGACCGGCGCGCCCGGCTACGCCGGCACGGGCACCGGCTCGAGTCCGAGCGGCAGCAGCTCGTCGTCGTCGTCGGCCTCGTCGCCCTGCGCCGTCGGTGCGCCCACCGGCCGCGCCGCCTCCTCGGCCTCGCCGAGGACGACCTCCGGGTGCAGCTCGCCTTCACGCCAGCGGTAGAGGCCACCCTCGAGGCTCGGCTCCTCTTCTTCGCGCGAGCGTCGCAGCCAGACCACGGGGCGCCCTTCGGGGGCGGGCTCGGCCCCCTCGCCCTGTGGCGCCCACGCGCCGGTGTTTGCGTAGAGGACGCCGTCCTCGACCTCGGCGTGCGGGACGTGCGTGTGCCCGAAGACGACCGCCTTCGCGCCGTAGATGCGCGAGACCTCGCGGGCCGCGCGGTCGACCCGCTCCTGCTCGTGACGAGTCCCCTTGCGAGGCCGCAGCAGCTCCTGCGTGATGCCGACGGCGAGCGCGCCCATCGCCATCGCGAGGCCGAGGCGCGGCTTGAACGCCGCCGTGACGATCCCCGCGAGGCCGACGACGCCGAGCACCATGCTGTCGAGGTGGAACTCCTGCACGACGCGGTACGGCTGCTCGTCGGCTGGCGGCGCGAA
>CAIXWQ010000590.1 GCA_903923175.1 uncultured delta proteobacterium
CGCCGCCGCCGCGCGTCGGCTTCCCGGCCACGCACGCCCTGCTCGAGGAGGCCTGGTTCGCCTACCTCGACGCGATGGAGACGCTCCTCGCGCGCCGTGCGTTCCTGCTCGGCGATCGCTTCACGATCGCGGACGCCAGCGCGTGCGGTCAGCTCGGCGGCAACGTCATCGATCCCACCGCGTGGCGGAGGTTGCGCGCGCACGCGCCGCGGACGTTCGCCTGGCTCGAGGCGCGGCTGCGGGGCGAGCCCACGCCCGGCTCGGGCGCGGTCGGCCTCGACGACGCGCTCACTCCGCTGCTGCGCCTCGTGGGGCGCACGTTCGTGCCGCTCATGCAGCAGAACGACGCGGCGTATCGCGCGCACCGCGCCGCGGGCGAGACGCTCTTCAACGAGGCGGCGTTCGACCGCGGCCGTGCGCTCTACGAAGGCGAGCTGCTCGGCCGCCCCTTTCGAAGCGTCGCGAAGACCTTCCAGGTGCGCGTCTGGCGCGACCTGGTCGCCGAATTCGGCGCGCTCGACGCGGCCTCGCGCGCGCGGCTCGAGGTGGCGATCGGGGGCGCGATCGGGCTGGCGTGAGCGGCGCGGCGTCGCGGGTCGGCGCGGCCGAGGCTCGGCCTACGGCGTTTCCCCGACGTCGTCGATCATCCCCGTCTCCTCGAGCTGCTTCACCATCTTCTCGAGCTGCGCCGCGTCGAACGGCACCTCGAGGCGACGCGCGGCGGAGCGGAGCAGGCGCCGCTCCGGCAGCTCGACCTTCTTGTCGACCGCCGCGGCGACCTCGAGCGCACGGTAGAACGCCGGGCGCGAATTCCCCTGCACCTCGGCCTCGATGCGCTGGAGCCAGTCGTACTCGTCCTCCACGAAGCGCCCCATCAGCTGCTCGCGCTCCTCGGGGTCGAGCCGGTGGAGCAGGCTCGCGAGGACCGCCGACTCTTCGGGGGCGAGCCGACCGTCGGAGATGAACACGAACCACATCCCCTCGATCAGCAGCTGGAGGTGATCCTCGCACGCGTGCGTGACCGCCTGCAGCGCGCCGTCGAGCGCCTTCTGGTAGCGGAAGTAGCGCCGCGCGGTGTCGCCGATCCGCTTCGTTTTCCGGTAGTTCGTGATCGCCGAGGTCGCGATGCCGATCACCGGCACCACGTTGCGCAGCACGCTCTCGCCGAGGATGTGATCGCCGATCTCGCCGGCGACCTCCTCCTTCTCGATCTCCGCCAGATCCTTCACCAGCGACTGACCGGGATCGTCGCTCTCCTCGTCGTGCTCCGCGGCGCCGAACGCGAGCGCGCAGAGGCGCCAGATGTCGTCCTCGCGCTTCGGATCGAGCGTCATGCCGTAGATGTCGGCCATCGTGCAGATCAGGTCGACGTGCACCAGCGTGCGCAGGGCCATCTCGGCCCCGATCGTCAGCGCGGCGATCGGGATCGCGATGAACGCGCCCGTCCCCTGCGTCTGCGCGGTGAAGAACGTCGCGCCGGTCGAGGCGAGCCCCGCGCTGGCCCCGGTGAGCGCCGAGCGCACGCAGGCGGAATCGATCGTCTTCAGCGCCCGCACGCGCGCGTTGCCGTCGTCGGGCGTGGCCTCCTTGGCCGTCCGATTTCGCAGGTACCAGAGCAGCAGCGACGCGAACCAGCCCCGCGGTTTGTGCCCTTCTTGTTGCAGGCCGACCGCCGTGAATCGCTCCGCCGAGTACTCGCCCGCCGGCGCCCCGCCCACCTCCGTCGTCGCTGTCATCGGCCGGATCCTAGCAGGCGCGTGCTCGCGGTCCGCGTCTCCGAGCGCATCAGAGGCTCGTCAAGGAGCGGTGACGATTGCGGAACGCGGCGGGGGGCCGAGTGACAAACCCGTGGCAGCGTGTTAACGCTCATCCCTTCGACTGGCGCGCCAGAGGCGCACCCGCGAGCGGTCCGTCGTGCCCGAACAAGCAGGGCTTCAGCGGGCTCCCAGCGGTATTCGCCGGACGACGGAGCAGGGGAGATGTTCGGAATCGGGATGTTCTTGGCGGGGTTCGGGACGGGCTGGGTGGCGCGCAGCGCCGTCGACTCGTCGCGAAGCGCAGTGGTCGCCACGCTCGCCGCCGCGATGGGGGCCTTCGAGCGCGTCCAGCGCGCCGTCGCCATGGAGCGCGAGCACCTCGAGGACCTCGTCGCCGAGGCCCGTGCCCAGCACGAGCTCACGAAGGCCCGCCGCGCCGCCCACGCCGCGACGCGTCCGGCGAACGCCGACACGGTCCACGAGCGCGCCGCCTGATGGGCGATCCGGAGGGGGCCTCGCGCGGCGAACCGCGTGAGGCGCTGGAGCTCGTCCACCACCATCCAGGACGGCTGCGGCTCCGCGCGTCCGTGTTCCGCGCGGAGACCGACGCGCTCGTGCGCGTGCGGGCGCGCCTCGACGCGCTCCCGGGGGTCGCCGCGGTCGAGCACAACGCGCGCACCGGCAGCCTGCTGATCCACTACGAGCCCGGCATGGTCGAGCCCGACGACGTCGTCGAAGCCGTCGCCAAGGCCGCCGAGCTCGATCCGCCGCGCGAACGCGTCCGCGATCCCCGGCAGCCCGCGCTGGTCGCCATCGGCGTCACGCGCGAGCTCAACGCCGCGGTCACGCTGCTCACCGGCGGGCGCGCCGATCTGAAGACGCTCGTCCCTGCCGCGATGGTCGGGCTCGGCGCCTACTCCTTCGTCGCCGGCAAGGGCCCGCGACTGCCTCGCTGGGACAACCTCGTCTACTGGGGCTACCAGATCTTCACCGGGCTCCACCGCGAGGAGATCGAGCGGGGGGCCGTGGCCAGCGCGAGCGCGAGCGAGGCCGGCGCCCCGTCGAAGGCCAAGCCGTGAGCACCGCCAAGCCCCCGCAACCTTCACCGCTCGGCGCGACACCCAAGACGGCCCGCGCCCCGGTGCGTCCGCGCGCCGCGAGCCCGAGCG
>CAIXWQ010000591.1 GCA_903923175.1 uncultured delta proteobacterium
CATCGACTTCTTGCCCGCGATCGAGGCGCCGAGCGCCGCGCCGATGCCGGCGATCTCGTCCTCGGCCTGCAGCACGGCCCCGCCGTACTTCCAGACCTCGCGGGTGAAGAACTGCATGATCTCGGTCGACGGCGTGATCGGCTAGCCGCCGAAGAACGGGCAGCCGGAGAAGATCGCCGCGGCGGCGCACATGTCGTTGCCGTCGGTCAGCATCTTCTGACCGGGCGTCGCGATGGCCTTCTGCATCATGCGCGGCGTCTGGAGCGGGTGCTCCCTCGCCCACTGCTCGCCCATCGTGAACGCGCGCTCGTTGGAGGCGACGAGCTCCTCGCCCTTCTTGATGAACTTCTTCCGCAGGCCGCGCAGGATGGCGTCGCGGGCGATGCCGAACCAGCCGGCGATGAGGCCGAGGACGACGGTGTTCTTCGCCTTCTCGGTGCCCGCCGCCTGCTTCGCGATCTCCGTGATCGGGACGGCGAAGACCTCCTTGGGGGCGACGCCGACGAGCGGGATCTGATCGACCGCGACGCCGGTCTTCGCTTCGTAGATGACGACGGTCGAGCCGGAGACCGGGAGCTCCGCGCCGAAGCGCAGGAAGTCCTCCCAGTTCAGCGCGACGGCGACGTCGAGCGTGCCGCCGGGGTTGTGAACCCGGCGCGTGGACAGCCGCACGCGACACGAGGATTCCCCGCCGCGGACCTGAGAGCCGAAGCTCTTGGTCATCATGGCGTGGTACCCCTCGTACGCAGCAGCCGAGATCAACGATTCGCCCGCGCTGACGATGCCGTCGCCGCCCGAGCCGGCCATTCCAATTACGAGGTCGTCCATCGGAGGGCGCCTACGGCAAGCTGCGTGCCGGACGCTTCCGTCTCGATGCATCGCGCAAAACGGGCCCGGAGCGTTCAAGGATTGCGCTTCGGCGACCGTTTTTCGCGCGCCCCGCACGCCCTGCGCGCGCTCGGCCGTCGTCCATTTGCCTTGACGCTGCGGAATTCCCGCACGCTCGCGCGCACACCCCGGCCCGAGCGGCGGGCGGGTGGCGCGCGTGCTGCGCGGCTCGCGTCAGGCTGCGTGCAACAACTTCGCGACGACGTCCACGAGCGCCTCGCTCTCGAACGGCTTCGCCAGGTAGGCGTGCGCGCCGACCACAAACGAGCGATCCCGCGTCCCGAGCTGGCTCTCGCCCGTCACGAAGACGACCGGCGTGTCGCGGTTGAGCGCGCCCGCCTCGCCGGCCCGCAGCCTGCGCGCGAGCTCGAAGCCATCGACCCCGCCCCTCACCACGTCGAGGAGCACGAGGGAGTACGAGCTCTGACGGAGCGCGACGAGCGCGGACTCCGCCGACACGCACGTCCGCGTGTCGTACCCCTCGCTTCGAAGCGATCGGTCGATCAGCCGGCGCACCAGCGGATCGTCGTCGACCGCCAGGATCGGGAGCGACTTGCCGAGCGCCATGTCACGACCCGCGCTCTTCGTCGCTCCAGATCGCCGCGTCGGAGACGCGCCCGTCGTCGTCGACCTCCGAGAGCACCACCGCGCCGCCGCGATCGCGTTTGACGTGCGAGATCCCAGGGAAGCGTGCCTCGAGCTCGTGCAGGACCGCCACGTTGCGCTTGGCCTGGCGGCGCAGGATGCGGACCTCGCGCTCGAGCGCGGCGTGGGCGAACGCGGCCCGGACGGAGCACACGAGCTCCTCGTCGTCCCACGGCTTGGTGATGAAGCGGCTGACCTCGCCGAGGTTGATCGCGCGCACCGCCACGTCGAACTCGTGGGTCGCGGTCACCATCATGCGGACGACCGCCGGGAACCGGAGCGCGAGGGTGCGCAGCAGGTCGAGCCCCGACATCCCCGGCATGTTGTGATCCGAGAGGATGACGTGGACCGGTTCCTTCGCGAGGATCGAGAGCGCCGATTGGGCGCTGTCGGCCTGGAGGATGCGGTAGGGCTCCTCGTCGAGCGTGCGCTTGAGCGCGCGACGCATCTCGGCTTCGTCGTCGACGATCAGCAGGGTCGGTCCGGAATGCGTCGGGATGGCCGTGGGGAGGGAGTCGACGTTCATGCGCACCTCGCGGCCGGGGCCGCGCCTCGTTGGGGGCTCTACACTCCTGATGCGGCTCGCGAGGCGCGCTCCTTAAGCTCCCGAGGCGCAGAGAGGGCCGGAAGGCTCAGGCGGCCAAGGCGCGCTCGACGATCGAGGCGAGCTGCTCCGTGGTCATGCGCTGCTTCTGGACGAGCGGCACCGCCGACCGGACGATGTCCGCGAGCATGTCGGGCTCTTCGGTGCCCGTGAGCACCACGACCGGGATCCCGGCGGCGCGCGCGGCGTGGATGACCGCCCAGCCCGCGCCGACGTCACCCTGCATGCGCATGTCGGTCACGACGAGGCGCAGGGCGGTGGTCTCGATCTGCCAGACCGCCGTCGAGGGATCGCTCGCGTAGACGACGAGCGCCTTCGGGTGCGAGCGCTCGACCACGCGGCGGAGCGCGCCGAGCAGGGCGGGTTCGTCGTCCACGAGGAGGACCCGGTGGGTGAGGCTCTGCGTGGCCATCAGTGTGCTCCCGTCGTGAACGTGGTTTTGAGTGCGACTGCCTTCGAAGCGTCGAGGAAGCCGAAGTGCGCGACGTACGTGGTGTTCGGCGCGAGGGGCTGCTTGGGCACCAGGTGCGCCTCGCCCGCGCGCACGAGCTTGGCGGGATCGTTCGCCGCGGTGAGCAGCACCGCCTCGACGGGGCCGTCGGGGCCCATGAGCACCCCGACCACCGCGACCAGCGCGTGGCCGGTGACGAGCGAGATCGGCGCGCCGGCGACCTCGATCGGGGCGACCGGGTTGGGCGACTCGGAGGCGGCGTGGAAGGTCGTCGGGACGTTGGTGGCGCCGTCGGGCGGCCACACGACCCGCTGGGCCTGCTGGTGCGCGTCGTCGGGGCGGCCGAGGTCGATCACCGAGCCGGCGCTCGAGCTGCCGTAGCCGTAGGTGGTCGACTCGACGCGGAGCAGCATCGCGCGGTGGTAGACGCTGTTCAGATAGCCGAATTCGCTCTCGATCGACGCGGCGCCCAGCTGCGACGAGAGCACCTCGCCGTCGCTCTCGCCGTCGAAATGCGCCGCCTCGACGCGATCGCCCACCGAGGCGCCGGTGAACCCTGCGTGCCCCTTGCTCTCGGTGTGCCCGAACTCGCCGTTCTCGGCGAGGTAGGTCGCGTGCGCCCCCGCGGCGTCGGCGAGCGGCTCGACGCAGTCCATCGGGGGGAGCCCGGCCATCGCGCGGAGCCTCGAGAGCGAGTCGCGCACGGCGGCGGCATCGGCGGTCGCGCCTGGACAGGCCTTGCCTCCGGCGCTCGAGACGAACGGTGCGACGACCGGCGACGCCACCAGCTCGGCCTCGCGGGTGGCGCTCCCCGGGTCGACCTGCGCCATGCAGGCGGGGGTCGCGCCCGCGGTGCAGCACGCGAAGGCGAGCGCGAAGCGCAGCCGCGTCGCGCGCGGGGAGGCGCGCTTGGCGGACGGGCGCAGCGACGAGCGGCGCGACCCAACCAGCGTCGGACGCAGCGACGAGCGCGCGGCAGGAGCGCGCAGCGACGTTCCCGGCGCGGTCGGGCGCAGCGTGAGGCGCGGGGGGGGCGGACGCACAGAGAGGCGCGGCGGAGGCGGCCGCAGCGGAAGACGCGGGGGAGGGGGGCGCAGGGAGCCGCCGCGCGCCGGAGGCGGTCGCAGCGAGGCAGGTAATGCCGGCGGGCGCAGCGCCTCGCGGCTCGGCATCAGCGGGACCGAGGTGGCCTCGGAAGTGGGGTGCCGCGAGAGGCGACGGCGGGGCGCGCGCGCGGCGGCCGACTTCGCCGCCGGGCGCAGCGAGCTTCGCGACGCGTCGCCGCAGCTCGCGCCGGCGCGGGCGAGCATGTCGGTGGTCCATCGTGCGCAGCGCGGCGCGGAGCCAGGAGCCACGTGGGCGTCGAGCGCGATCGGGTCTCGCGACATGGGGGGTCCTCCCGCCGGCCCCATCGGGAACCAGGCGCTACGGAGCTGGACGGACCATTGGGAAATTTGTTGAATCGGAGATTCTTGTGATAATGGCGCCGCCGTCGTACCCTCTCCGACCAGGCGAATTGGCGAAGGAAAGCGATAAATCTGGACTGCTGAGCACCGGCGAGGCGGCGCGCGCCTGCGGCGTGAGCACGCAGACCATCGTCAATTGGATCCGTCAGGGGCGAATCCGCGCCGCCACCACCGGCGGTGGGCGCTTCCGGGTGCACGCCGACTCGCTCGTCGAGTTCATGAAGGCGTCCGGCTTCACCATCCCGAAGTCGCTCGGCGCGGGCCCGCGTCTGATCTACGTGGTCGACGACGACGCGGCGTGGCTCGGCGCGGTCAAGCGTCAGCTCGCCCAGTACGGCGTGGTCGAGACCTTCCTCGACGGCTACCGAGGCCTCGTCGCGATCGCGGCCAGGCCGCCCGACCTCGTGGTGCTCGACATGAAGATGCCCGGGCTCGACGGCGCCGGGGTGATCGCTGCGCTGCGCGGCGATCCGGCCACCGCCCAGCTCCCCATCCTCGTGGCGAGCAGCTTCGAAGAGGAGCTCGCCCTCGCGCTCCAGCACGGCGCCTCGGCGGCCATCCTGAAGGGGAGCGGCCCGAAGCTGCGCGAGGCGGCGGAGCTGCTGCTGAAGTAGGGCGAGCGGCGCTCGGGCCGCTACGCCGCGAGCGCGCGATCGAGCGCCGCGAGCAGCCGCGCGGGCTCGATCGGCTTCGTGACGTAGTCGCAGCAGCCCGCGTCGCGCGCCTTCTGCTCGTCGCCCGCCATCGCCTGCGCGGTGACGGCGACGATCGGGATGCCGCGCGTCGCCGGATCGCTCTTGAGCTCGCGGGTCGCCGTCAGGCCGTCGATGTCGGGGAGCATCACGTCCATCAGGATGGCGTCCGGGCGCTCGGCGCGCGCGATGGCGACGGCCGAGGTCGCGTCGCGCGCCTCCATCACCTCGTAGCCGCGGCGCACCAGCACGGCGCCGATGAGCCGGAGGTTCTGCTCGTTGTCGTCGACCGCGAGCACCCGGCGGCGCTGCGTCGCCACGTCGCGCGTGACCGTCGCGACCTGGTGGGCGAAGGCCGAGCGCGAGAGCGTCCCCTTGCGCACCACGAGCGCGGCCAGCTGCTCGACGCGCGAGAGCTCGTCGCGATCGAGCTCGCGCGCCGTGAGCACGATGATCGGCGCCTCGTCGCGCCGCTGCAGCTCGCGCAGGAGCGCCTCGCCGTCGTCGGCGAGCTCGAGCTCCTGCACGATCACGCGCGGCTTCCGGACCGCGAGCGAGGCGAGCGCGGCGGCCCCGTTCGCGACGATCTCGACCTGGTAGCCTTGCCGCTCCAGCAGCCCGCGCACGGCGTCCGCGTCGGCCTCGTCGGGATCCACGACCAGCGCCCCTTGCGCGCCGCCGACGCGCGCGATCGCCGCGCGCAGCTGGTCGATCAAGGCGGTCCGGTCGAGCGGCTTGCGAAGGCAGGCGACGCCGCGGAGCGGCAGTCCGAGCTCGCTCTCCGCGTGCGCGGAGGTGACCACGACCGGCAGGCCGAGCTCGATCTGCACCAGGCGCAGCGCTTCGGCGCGCGTCGCGCCCGCGATGTCGGGGTCGATCACCGCGGCGCAGTAGCCTCTCGCGCCCGCGGCCTCGCGCGCCTTCGCGAGGGTGCTCGCCTGCACGCCCTCGAAGCCCGCCTCGGCGAGCGCCCCGATCGCGAGGCGCCCGGCCGCGGCGTCGGCGTCGAGCACGAGCACGCGCTCGCGCGTGACGGTCATGCCGGGCACCGGCAAGATCGACGCCGATCGGGTGGCCGCCTGCGGCATGCCGAACGCCGGGCGCTCCGCGCGCGCGGCCGACGGCAGCGTGAAGAAGAACCTGGAGCCCTTGCCGACCTCGCTCGAGAAGCCGATCACGCCGCCGTTCATCTCGACGAGGCGCTTGGAGATCGCGAGGCCGAGGCCGGTGCCGCCGAAGCGGCGCGTGATGGAGCCGTCGACCTGCGAGAACTCGCCGAAGATCTTGCCGAAGTCCTCGGCCGCGATGCCGATGCCGGTGTCGGTCACGCTCACGCGCGCGCCGCCGTCCTCCAGCGCTTCCGCCTCGACCGTCACGCGCCCGTGGGCCGGCGTGAACTTCACGGCGTTGGACAGCAGGTTCACCACCACCTGCCGCACGCGATCGGGGTCGGCGTGCACCCAGAACTTGCCGGCCGCGACGGTGCACGCGAGCTGGATCGACTTCGTCTGCACCTGCGGGCGCACCAGGGTGAGCGTTTGCGTGATCGCGCCGGCGAGATCGAAGTCCTCGCGCTGCAGCTCCATCTTGCCGGCCTCGATCTTCGACAGATCGAGGACGTCGTTGATGAGCGCGAGCAGGTGGCGCCCGCCGGCGAGCACGTCTCGCGTGCAGTCGGCCTGCTTGTCGTTGAGGCCGCCGTACGTGCCGTCGAGGAGCACCTCGGCGAAGCCGATCACGGCGTTGAGCGGCGTGCGTAGCTCGTGCGACATGTTCGCCAGGAACTCGCTCTTCAAGCGCGTCGCGCGTTCGAGCTCGGCCTGCTTGTGCTCGAGCTCGCCGACGTGCGCCGCGAGCTCGCGGCTCTGCGCGCGCAGGTCGCGCTCGAGCTGGCGCTCGCGCGTGACGTCACGGAAGACGGCGACGGCCGCCTTCGAGTTCGGATCGTGCGTGAGCGTCGACAGCTTGACCTGGACGATCTTGCGCTCGCCGCCCGCCGAGAGCGCGACCTCGAGCCCCGAGGCCTCCGAGCCCTCGCGCAGGGCCTGCAGCAGCGGGTTGGTCGCGTCGGCGAGGGTCTGCCTCGAAGACTCGTCGTCGAGATCGGCGACGCCGAGCAGCTCGCGGCCGGCCGCGTTCACGCGCACGATGTTCCCCTCGGCGTCGGTCACGGCGAGGCCGTCGGCCAGCGCCTCGAAGACCGTGTCGAGCTCGAGGTAGACGTCGGCGACCGTGGCGGCGTGGGCGCGCACCTCGCTCGAGAGGCGGTGCGCGTAGTCGTTCGCGAGCACGTGCGCGATGCCGGGCCCCGCCATCGCGAGGATCTCGTCGACCGCGTCGAGCTGCGCGTCCTGCAGCGGCTGCACGGAGCCGATCTCCACGACGCCGACGACGCGATCGCCGGCGCGCACCGGCGCGAGCAGGACGTAGCCGGGCACGATGGTCGCCGTCGAGGAGCGCACGGCGAGGCGGGTGTCGTCCGGCGAGAGCTGCAGCTCGGCGCGCTCGCCCGACGCGAGCACCTCGCGCACCGCGGGGGGCGAGCTCGCACCGACGGAGCTCGCGCCGACGGCGGCGATCACCTCGGCGGCGAGCGGCTCGGCGGTCGGCGCGACGTGCAGCAGCACGATCGCCGCGTGCGCTTCGGCGGCGAGGGTCGCCACGATCCGGCGGCCGAGCTCGATGAGCCCCTCGGCGTCGTTGGTGGCCGAGACCAGATCCAGCCGCCGACGCAGCCGATCGCGCTCGCGGGTGAGATCACCGACGCGTCGGTCGTCGGGCTTCGGCGGCGCCCCGGAGGCGCGGGGCGCTTCCACGCGGGGCTCCGCGGGCTCGTCGCGCCGGCGCTCGAACCAGCCGATCGCCATCACGAGCCCGACGAGCAGCGCCCCTGCGAGCGCGA
>CAIXWQ010000592.1 GCA_903923175.1 uncultured delta proteobacterium
CGTCCGCCACCAGCGCCTCCAGCGCCGCCGCCAGCGCGCGC
The DNA here is from genome assembly GCA_903923175.1 of uncultured delta proteobacterium. Classification (GTDB taxonomy): domain Bacteria; phylum Myxococcota_A; class Polyangia; order Polyangiales; family JADJMO01; genus CAIXWQ01. The sequence continues at coordinate 42 of CAIXWQ010000592.1, forward strand.
GTCGCGCGGCGGGACGAGCCGCGCCCCCTCGGGCGCGACCACCTCGCGGTAGCCGTCGATGTCCGAGCAGACGATCGCCCGCCCGCACGCCATCGCCTCCAGCAGCACCACGCCGAACGACTCCTGCCCGGTCGACGGCGCGACGAAGACGTCGGCCTCGCGGTAGCGGCGCACGAGCTGCTCGAGCGAGGCCGCGCCGTGGACGGTCATCCCCTCGACCGGCGGCAGCGGCGGCCCCTCCCCGACGACGTCGAGCGTCGCCGCGACGCCGCGCACGCGAAGCCGACGGTACGCCTCGAGCAAGTACGGCCACCCCTTGCGCGGATCGGCCCGCGCGCCGACGAAGAGCAGCCGAGCCGCGGCGGCGGGCGCCGTGTCCCCCGTCGCGACGCCCGGCGTGAACACGTCGCCGTCGACGCCGTTGCCGATGATGGTGAGCCCGCGCCGCCAGCCGATCGACGCGTAGCGCGCCGCCGCCTGCGACACCGCGATGCCCCGCGCGAACCGCGCGAACAGCGCCCGCCCCGACACGCGCTGCCCCACGCGCAGCTGCAGCGGCGGCCGCTCGGCGTAGGCGTGGAACGTCGCGACCTTGGCGACCCCGGGGCTGCACCAGGTGGCCCAGTACGTCAGCGCCGGCACCAGCGGCTCGTGCACGTGGAGCACGTCGAAGCGCCGCTCGGCGAGCAGCCGCCGCACGCGCCACGGCGAGACGAGGAGCGCCATCCGGTTGTCGCCGCCGTTCGAGGCGACGTTGACGACGCCGGGGAGCCCGACGACGCCCGGCCGCTCGAGCGGCGCCGAGGCGGGCCCGAGGACCGTGACCTCGTCGCCGAGCGCGCGCAGCGCCTGCGCGAGCTGCAGCGCGTGGTGCTTCACGCCGCCGCCGACGGCGAGATCGTAGGGCACCACGATCCCGACGCGCAGCGGCCGCGCGTCGCCATGCACGTCGATGAGCGCGTCTCTGCGGGCGTTCATGCCGGCCTCCATCGCTGCGCTCACGGCTCGGTCACGCGCACTTCGGCGCGCGCCGGCGGGTTCGGGGGCTCACGAGGTGCGCGGCCTTCGGGGCTGGCCCCCCGGGCGGCGCGGCGCGCCCGCCGGCGACCGAGCGCGTCGAGAAACGCGGGGGCGAACACGAGCGCAGTGCTGATGCAGGTGAGCTCCCCGATCATGGCCGAGAGCCCGAAGCTGCGGATGCCGCGGTTGGCCGAGAAGAGCAGCGAGGCGTAGCCGACCACGGTCGTGTAGCTGCAGAGCGCGACCGCGCCGCCGCTGTGGATGACCGCCTGGCGGCCGGCGTCTCCTGCTGCGTCGGCCGCGTCGGGCGCGTCGGGCGCGCCTCCCCCCGCGCGCTCGCGGGCCCGCGAGGCGATGTTCACCGCGTAGTCGAGGCCGATGCCGATGGTGATCGGCAGCGCCACGAAATCGAGGAAGTTCACCTTCAGCCCGATCGCCGAGGCGACCGTGAGCAGCCCGAGCGTGCCGAGCGCGCCGCACGCGACGGTCACGGCGGCGTAGCGCCCGAGGCCGACCGTCAGCACGACCACCAGCACCGCGCCGAGCGCCGAGAGCGCCGTCGCGCGCGGCCCGTCGCGCTCCATCGCGGCGAGCATGTCGGCGAAGACGAAGGCGCTGCCGCCGACGAGCACCTCCTCGCCGAGCTTCAGCCCGCGCACGGTGCGCGCGAACGACTCGAGGCTCTTCACGCTCCACGAGTCCACGCCGAGGCCGTTGTTGGCGAGCACCACGCGGCCGCGCGTGCCGTCGCGCTCGGTGAAGGGCCACGCCAGCGCCTCGGGGACGTCCGCGTCGGTCAGCGCGCGCAGCTCGTCGGGTGGCCGCAGCTCGAGCAGCGACGCGCGCTCCTCGGCCGAGGCGCGCGGCAGCAGCACGCGGTCGAGCTTGGTGCGGATCTCGACCAGGAGCGCGAGCTTGTCGGCCTGCTCGGTCGGCAGGAAGTCGTCGAGCGTCCGGATGTGGCTGAACAGGCGCGCCTCCAGCGGCCGCGTCGCGTCGAGCGCGCGCAGCCTCGCGGCGAGCGGCGCGACGTCCTCGCGGCGCGGCACGGCGATGGCGAAGCCGCCCGAGATCCCGTGCCCGAACGCGGCGTCGAACTTCGCCATCCAGCGCGCCTCCTCCTCGAGCGCCGGCGTGCTGGAGCGCAGGTTGCGCAGATCGTCCTCGACGGGATCGGTGCGCAGGTAGCGCTGCGCGAAGAAGAGCGCGGCGCCGAGCAGCGCGGCGCCGAGCAGCGCGGTCGGCCACGCGGCCCGCGGCGGCAGCAGCCGCGCGAGCAGGCGCGAGAGCGGCGGCTCGGGTGGGCGC
>CAIXWQ010000593.1 GCA_903923175.1 uncultured delta proteobacterium
ACGCCGTTGCAGTTCACCTGCGAGCCCGGGCACGACACCGAGCACGACCCCGCGTTGCACACCTGCCCGCTCGCGCACGACGTGCCCGCCTTGCCGCCGGAGACGCCGCAGCCGGCGGTCGCCCCGCAGTGGATGGGATCCGTCGTCGGGTCGACGCAGCTGCCGTTGCAGTTCACCTGCGAGCCCGGGCACGACACCGAGCACGCGCCCGCGTTGCACACCTGCCCGCTCGCGCACGCCGCCCCGGCGACGCCGCCGGACACGCCGCAGCCGAGCGTCGCGCCGCAGTGGATGGGATCCGTCGTCGGGTCGACGCAGCTGCCGTTGCAGTTCACCTGCGAGCCCGGGCACGACACCGAGCACGTCCCGGCGTTGCACACCTGACCGCTCGCGCACGACGAGCCCGCCTTGCCGCCCGTGACCCCGCAGCCCGCCGTGGCGCCGCAGTGGATGGGGTCGGTGGTCGGATCCACGCAGCTGCCGTTGCAGTTCACCTGCGAGCCCGGGCACGACACCGAGCACGAGCCCGCGTTGCACACCTGACCGCTCGCGCACGACGAGCCCGCCTTGCCGCCCGAGACCCCGCACCCCGCGGTCGCGCCGCAGTGGATGGGATCGGTCGTCGGATCGACGCACACGCCGTTGCAGTTCACCTGCGAGCCCGGGCACGACACCGAGCACGAGCCCGCGTTGCACACCTGACCGCTCGCGCACGACGAACCCGCGGCGCCCGCGCCGGAGACGCCGCAGCCGCTCGTCGCGCCGCAGTGGACCGGATCGGTCGTCGGATCGACGCACGCGCCGTTGCAGTTCACCTGCGAGCCGGGGCACGACACCGAGCACGCGCCCGCGTTGCACACCTGGCCGCTCGCGCACGACGAGCCCGCCTTGCCGCCCGTCACGCCGCACCCCGCGGTCGCGCCGCAGTGGATGGGATCCGTCGTCGGATCGACGCAGGCGCCGTTGCAGTTCACCTGCGAGCCCGGGCACGACACCGAGCACGCGCCCGCGTTGCACACCTGACCGCTCGCGCACGACACGCCCGCGGCGCCGGCGCCCGAGACGCCGCAGCCGCTGGTCGCGCCGCAGTGGATGGGATCGGTCTTCGGATCGACGCAGAGGCCGTTGCAATTCACCTGCGAGCCCGGGCACGACACCGAGCACGCGCCCGCGTTGCTCACCTGCCCGCTCGCGCAATTGACGCCCGTGCTGCCGGTGCCGCTCGCCCCGCAGCCCAGCGTCGCGCCGCAGTGGAAGGGATCGGTCGTCGGATCGACGCACACACCGCCGCAGTTCACCTGCGAGCCCGGGCACGACACCGAGCACGTGCCCGCGTTGCAGACCTGCCCCGCCGCGCACGACGCGCCGGCAGCCCCGCCGCTCGTCCCGCAGCCCGCCGTCGCGCCGCAGTGCCCGCGGTCCGAGCTCGGATCGACGCACGTGCCGCCGCAGTTCACCTGCGAGCCCGGGCACGACACCGAGCACGCGCCCGCGTTGCACACCTGGCCCGCGGCGCACGTCGCGCCCGGAGCCCCGCCGCTGGTGCCGCAGCCCGCCGTCGCGCCGCAGAACCCGCGATCCGAGCTCGGATCGACGCACTTGCCGCCGCAGTTCACCTGCGAGCCGGGGCACGACACCGAGCACACGCTCGCGTTGCACACCTGGCCCGTCGCGCACGGCGTGCCCGCCGAGCCGCCGCTGGTGCCGCACCCGACGGTCGCGCCGCAGTGCAGGCGATCGCTGGTCGGATCGACGCACGTGCCGCCGCAGTTCACCTGCGTCCCCGGGCACGACACCGAGCACGTGCCGCCGTTGCAGACCTCGCCCGCCGCGCAGCTCGTGCCCGCGTTGGCCCCCGTGCAGTCGGCGCTGGCGCCGCAGAACTTCCGGTCGCTCACCGGGTCGACGCACGTGCCGCCGCAGTTCAGCTGCGTGCCGGGGCACGCCACGCCGCACGTCGCCGCGTTGCACACCTCGCCGGTCGCGCACGACGTCCCGGCGGCGCCGCCGCTCGTCCCGCAGCCCGGCGTCGCGCCGCAGTGACGCGGATCGCTCGTGGGATCCACGCACGCGCCGCCGCAGTCGACCTGCGTCCCCGGGCACGACACCGCGCACGTCCCGGCCGCGCACACGAGCCCGGCGCCGCACGCGTGGCCGCACGTGCCGCAGTTCGCGCCGTCGCTCGACAGATCCGCGCAGAACGCGGCCCCTCCGTCCGCGCCGCTGCACAGCGTCGTGCTCCCGCCGCACGTCGTGCCGCAGCTCCCGGCCGAGCACGCGGTGCCGCTCGGGCACGCGTGGCCGCAGCTGCCGCAGTTGCCGTTGTCGCTGCGCGGATCGACGCACGCGCCGCCGCAGGCCTCGAGCCCGGTCGGACACGCGCCGTCCGCGCCGCCGTCGGTCGACGGATCCTGGCCGTTGGCCCAGCAGGTGTTCGTCGACGCGCAGTGGTAGTCGGCCGGGCAGTCGGTATCGGCGCTGCACGGAGCCAAGCCGTTCTCCAGCGAGGTGGAGGAGCCGCACCCGGCGAGCAGCGTCGCCGTCAGCGAGGCGAACCAGACGGCGAACAGCGATCTCCACGCAGAGCTCGTCGAGAACATCGAACCTCCAGGGCCTCGCGGCCTCGTCGCAGATACGGAGCGGCGGCTGCAGCTCGATCGATTCATGAGCGTCACGTGAAGCAGGCGGTCAGTACGACTGGTAGAGGCTCGCGACCTCGGCCCCGGCCAGCGCGCGGTTGTAGAGCAGGACGTCGTTGAGGCGCCCCTTGAGCGGCCACTGGAAGCCGTCCGCCGCGCCGACGTCGATCGACGACTGATCGACGAGGGCCCCCGGGACCCCCGCGCTCGTCTGCGCGACCTGGACGCCGTTCACGTAGAGCGTCGCCTGGCCGCCCGCGCTGATCGTCCACGTGACGTGCAGCCACTGCGCGGTCGGGAACGTGTATCCGCCGAAGCTCTGGTCCGAGTAGCTCCCGGCGTCCCAGAACGGGTGCAGCCCCGGATCGACGAGCAAGCGCACGGTGCAGCAGCTCGTCCAGGGGGCGTTGTAGAGGCTCTGGTAGGCGCTCGTCGTGGGCGACGTGAGGTAGACCCACGCGGCGTAGGTGAAGCCCGTGCCCGGCGTGCCGACCGGCAGGTTGGCCGCGTAGCTCAGGTACGATCCGCCGCTCCCCCCGGCGCCGGAGAGCTCCACGCACGCTCCGAGCTTGCAGTTGGTCGTCTGCCAGGTCGCGTTACTGAGCGCGGCGGCGCGGCCGTTGCCCGAGGCGTCGCTCGCCGTGACTCCGCTCGCGTCGTCGAGCTTCCACCTCGTGAGCAGCCCCGTGGTCGGCACCGCCGGCGGCGGCTTCGGGAGCACGTACTTCGCCGCGAGCGCGTCCTCGATCGCGCTCCTTTGCCCCGCCGAGAGCGCGGACGCGTAGGCCCGGATCTCCGCGATGTACGCGCCGCTCGACTCGTTGGCGGCCGAGCTGCCGATGTACAGCGGCGCGCTCTGGCCGCCGTTCAGCGTGTCGCCGGAGAACGAGGCGCTCGGGCCGCCGCGGTAGGAGATCGTCGAGGTCGACCCTTGCCGGAGGGCGGTGACGATCTGCCACGTGTTGGTCGTGATCGGGATCAGCGGCGCGGTGTTGTCGTTCTGGATGTGGAAGTTGAGGTTGCCGTTGCCGCCGCAGCAGTCCGACTTGCGGATCGAGAAGTACGTGTCGTGGGTCTGCTCGAACAGGCAGGCCCACGTCTGCGGGTTCACCATGTTGAAGACGACGAAGATCGTCATCTCCGACGCGGTCGTGACCGCCGGCGTGACGAGCCGCTGCTGGGTCGGGTTGAAGTAGACGGCCGGGCCGCCGTTCGGCGTCACGCCGGGGGTCCACACCGGCGCCTGCGGGTTCGGGCTGGCGTCGCGCCCGCCGAGGCCGGTCTTGTCCTTCCAGAGATTGACGACGTTGCCGGCCCCGAGCGTGAGGCTGCTGGCGTCGTTGGCGTCGAGCCAGAGGAAGGTCGGCGTCGGCGTCGCGACGCAGGCGCCGCTCACGCACGTCGCGCCGCCGGTGCAGGCGTTCCCGCACGCGCCGCAGTTGGCGGCGTCGGCGAGGGTGCTGGTCTCGCAGCCGTCGGCGGCGCTGCCGTTACAGTCGCCGTAGCCGGCCGCGCAGACGAAGCCGCACGCGTTCATGGAGCAGTACGACGTGAGCGCGTGCGCCGGCGTCGTGCAGGCGGTTGCGCAGCCGCCGCAGTTGGCCGGATCGAAGCTGGTGTTGGTGCACACGCCGCCGCACGCGGTCTGCCCCGAGGAGCAGTTCGCCGAGCAGACGCCCGCCACGCACGTCTTGCCCGAGCCGCACGAGGTCGTGCAGTTGCCGCAGTGGAGGCTGTCGGTCTGCAGGTTCACGCACGCGCCCGAGCAGTTCACCTGCGAGCCAGGGCACGACACGGAGCACGCGCCGGCGTTGCAGACTTGCCCGCTCGCGCAGCTCGTCCCCGCGGTGCCGCCCGAGACGCCGCAGCCCGCGCTCGCGCCGCAGTGCGCGCGATTCGTCGCGGGGTCGACGCAGATCCCGGAGCAGTTCACCTGCGAGCCCGGGCACGACACCGAGCACGCCCCCGCGTTGCACACCTGCCCGCTCGCGCACGCGGCGCCGCCGCTGCCGCCCGAGGCGCCGCAGCCGCTCGTCGCGCCGCAGTGCCCGCGATCGAGCATCGGTTCGACGCACACGCCGCCGCAGTTGATCTGCGAGCCGGGGCACGACACCGAGCACGCGCTCGCGTTGCACACTTGCCCGCTCGCGCAGCTCGTCCCCGCGCCGCCGCCGCCGACGCCGCAGCCGAGGGTCGCGCCGCAGTGCCCGCGATCCGAGCTCGGATCGACGCACACGCCGCAGCAGTTCACCTGCGAGCCCGGGCACGACACCGAGCACGCGCCCGCGTTGCAGACCTGCCCCGCCGCGCACGAAGCGCCCGCCGCGCCGCCGCTCGTGCCGCACCCCGCGGTCGCGCCGCAGTGGGTGCGATCGCTGGTCGGATCGACGCACACGCCGCCGCAGTTCACCTGCGAGCCCGGGCACGACACCGAGCAGGTGCCGCCGTTGCAGACCTCGCCCACCGCGCACGAGGCCCCCGCGTTCGCGCCGGTGCAGTCCGCGCTCGCCCCGCAGAACTTCCGATCGGTCACCGGGTCGACGCAGGTGCCCGCGCAGTTGAGCTGCGTCCCCGGGCACGACACCGCGCACGTCCCCGCGTTGCAGACCTGCCCGGTCGCGCACGAGGCGCCCGACGCGCCGCCGCTCGTGCCGCACCCCGCGGTCGCGCCGCAGTGCTTCGCGTCGGTCGTGGGATCGACGCACGTGCCTCCGCAGTTCACCTGCGTCGACGGGCACGAGACCGCGCACGTCCCCGCGGCGCAGACGAGCCCCGCGCCGCACGCCTTGCCGCAGGTGCCGCAGTTCGCGCCGTCGCTCGAGAGATCGGCGCAGTAGGGCGCGCCGCCGTCCGCGCCTCCGCACAGCGTCGACTTGCCGCCGCACGTCGTGCCGCACGTCCCGGCCGAGCACGCCGTGCCACCCTTGCACTGGTTGCCGCAGCCGCCGCAGTTGCCGTTGTCGCCGAGCGTGTCGACGCAGCTGCCGCCGCAGGACGCGAACCCCGTCGGACACGCGCCGTCGGGGCCGCCGTCGCCCTGGGGATCCTGGCCGTCGCGCCAGCAGGTCTGCGTCGTCGCGCAGTGGTAGCTCGCCGGGCAGTCGGTGTCGGCGGTGCAAGGCGCCACGCCGTTCGCGAGGTTCGTGGAGCTGCCACACCCCCCGAGGGTGAGCGCCGCGAAAACCATCATCAGAGCGGAGCCTGCAAGGCTCCGCGCGGCGAGCAGTCGAACCATCGAGAACCTCCCTCGGGATGCGCGACGCGGGGGTGTGCGGGGGGCACGCGCGCGTCGATCGCGTTCGACGTGCCCGGCGCGAGCTCCGAGCGTACCGAAATCGATCGGGAATGCGCGGTCGAAATCGCAGGCCTCGCGCGTGTACGTGGGCGTGTGTCGCTGTGCACGCGAAGGTCTCGCGCGGGTCGGCGGGCGCCGGTTCGAGGAGATCGATCGCGCGCCTGCCGAGCGTCGCGACCGCGCTCGGCTGCGTCCTGACCCCCTCTCCGGCACCCGTCTCGCTTCGATACCCACCAAGGGTCGCTGGCGGCCCGGAGCGCACGCTCGCGTCGGGCAGCGCCGCCCGCCCACGCCTACGAGTCCCTAGGATGGGCGCCATGACGGAGAAGCCGGCCCCCCCGCCGCACGCGCCGACGCCGCTCACCGCGCTCACCGCGCTCACCGCGCCTACGATCGCCCACTACGACGCGTCCGCCGAGTCGTTCCGCGAGGGGACGTGGGCGCACGACGTATCGCAGAACCGCGCCGCGCTGCTCGACGCCATCGAGGGGCCGGCCCCCTTCACCATCCTGGATCTCGGGTGCGGCCCGGGCCACGATCTCACCTACTTCCGATCGCTCGGACACGAGGCGGTGGGGCTCGACGGCAGCCTGCGCTTCGTGGAGATGGCGCGCGCCGCGACGGGGTGCGAGGTGCTCCATCAGGACTTCGTCGCGCTGTCGCTCCCTGCCGCGCGCTTCGACGGCGTCTTCGCGAACGCGTCGCTCTTCCACGTCCCGCGCGCGGAGCTGCCGCGCGTCCTGCGCGAGCTCTGCGCGTCGCTGAAGCCGCGCGGCGTGATGTTCGCGTCGAACCCGCGCGGCGACGATCAGGAGGGGTACGCGGGCTCGCGCTACGGCGCCTACTACTCGCTCGAGACGTGGTGCGCGCTCGTGACCGCGGCAGGGTTCGAGGCGCTGTCGCACTACTATCGGCCCGCGGGCAAGCCGCGCGACGAGCAGCCCTGGCTGGCGAGCGTGTGGAGAAAGCGAGCGTAGCGACGGAGGGGCGCGCGGCCGACGCGTCGAGCCGCTACCGCCTCGCCGCCCTCGCCGCCCTCGCCGCCCTCGCCGCTCACCCGCGCGTCACGGAGCCCATCGCCTCGCGGTACCACTTGCGGAAGAAGAGCGTGGGCGCGTCGGTCGCGACGCTCTTCTCGGTCGGGTCTCCGCCGCCCGCGCCGCCCGCGCCGCCCGCGCCGCCGGCAGAAGGCGAAGCCGAGAGCGGCACGCGGCTCGGCGACGACTCCACGACGGCGCGATCCTCGCGGAGGATCTTCCGGTTGTAGAAATCCGTCGCGCCGAGCAGCGGGTTGAGCAGGCCGAAATCCTGCGTGGTCGCCAGCAGCATGCGCGTGTGGTCCTGCCGCGAAGGCACGCACCACACGTGGATGCGGAGGAAGCGCGCGCCCGGCGCGCCGTCGAGGATGTGGAGCTGCATGCCGTTGGGGCGCAGCCACAGGAGCTTGCTCGCCGACGGCGCGCCGTCGAGGCGGAAGGAGAGCTCGAAGCCGACGTCGGTCTCCGTGAGCGTCTGCTCCATGCGGCTGTCGGGCTTCATCCGCCGCGCCATCGCGCGGCCGATGGTGGCGCGGTGGACGTAGGGGAGGTGCGGCGAGTCGAGCATGTTCTCCATCGCGCGCGTCCAGTGACAGCGCCACTCCTCGACGAAGAACGACACGCGCGCCCCCGCGCGCTCGAGCGCCTCGGGGACGTGCGGCTCGCCGGTCGCCGCCTCGCCGCAGGCGATCCAGATCAGGCCGCCGCGCTCGCGGCACGGCAGGGCCCGCGCCGACAGCAGCTCGCGGCGCGCGTCGGGGTTCAGCGGGACGTGCACGCACTCCCCCGCGGCGCCGAAGCGCCAGCCGTGGAAGGGGCACTGGAGGCAGCCGTCGACCACCTTGCCGAGCGAGAGCTGCACGCTGCGGTGGGGGCAGCGATCGACCAGCGCGACGACCCCCGCGCGACCCCGGAAGAGCACCACGCGCTCCCCCGCGACCACGAGCGCGTGCGGCTCGTCGCGCACGTGCTCGCTCGCGACGACCGGGGTCCACAGGCCCATCAGCTCTTCGAACACGCTGTCCTCCTGCACGCCGCGGCGCGGCGATGGCGACGGCGCGATCGCCGACGCGACGCGCGCGCGGTTCCATCCTCGCCGCGCCTCAGGGCGACGGCCAGGGCGGCGGCGGCATGCGGAAAATGCTCGGGATCGGGATCGGCAGCGGCAGCGAGGTCGGCACGCCGGGCGGGAACGCCGTCGGCAGGCCGGTCGGCAGCGTGCCGGGGAGGCCGGTCGGGAGCGGGAACGGGAACGGCGAGGTCGGCCTGGCGGTCGGCGGCGGCGTGGCGGTCGGCGCGTTCGTGGTCGCGGGCGGAAGTGCGGTCGTCGCGGTCGGAGCGGTCGGCGGGATCGTCGCGGGCGGCGGCGCGCCCGAGCCGCGCGCCTCGACGATCGTGACCGGGCCCCAGTCGAGCAGGTAGCGACCGTAGTGGCGCGGGCGGACGCGCAGCGCGGTGCGGCCCGGGGCGCGCGCGGCGAAGTCGAAGCGCGGCGCGGCGACGGAGTGCGAGACGCCCGCCAGCGGCTCCTCGGCCGAGGTGACGCGCACGTCGTCGAAGTACCAGCCGGCCCCCTTGGTCTGCGGGAAGAACTGGCCGCCGCCGGCGTTGTCGTAGACGAAGCGCACGCGCACGACCTTGCCCGCGTACGCGCCGAGCGAGATCTGCGCCTGCTTGAACGAGGCCTCGTCGGTCGTCCCGGCGGCGCCGCCGGCGGACCAGACGTCCGCCCAGGCCGAGGCCCCGTCGACCATGAGCTGCACGCGCGGCCGCTGCGACGAGGTCGCGAGGCGCAGGCGGCTCTGGAACGAGAGCGCCGTCGAGGCGTTGCAGAGGAAGCCCCGCTTGAGCGTGAGCCGCTGCCGCGAGGCGTCGGGCATCGCGAGGTGGAACGCGCTGGTCCCGCTCGCGGCGGTGTCGCTCGAGACGACCGAGTAGCCGGCGCTGGTCGCGGCGTCGAAGCCCCCTGCCCCGCCCTCGGCGCCGTCGTCGAGGGCGAAGGTGGCGAGCGGCGCGTCCTCCCACACGTAGCCGTCGGCGCCGGGCACGGCGTCGAACGCGTAGGCGCTCGCGGTGCCGGCGAGCGGCGAGGCGGGCCCGCGCACCGTCGGCGCGACCGCGTCGCTGCCCGCGACGGCGGGGTCGAACAGCGTCACGTCGTAGTCGAAGCGCTTGGCGACGCCGCCGACGCTCGCCTTGTCGATGGTGACGTGGAAGGTCGTGTCGGCGCCGAAGGTCGGGCGCGCGCCGCCGTTCGGATCCCACCCCTCGGGGACCCAGACCAAGGTCTCGTCGCCGAAGCCGGACCTCGACGCCTCGACGCGCACCGGCACGCTGGCGCCGGCCGCGGTGGTCATCGTCACGACCGCGCCGTCGAGGCGCCCGCTCGCGAGGCCGAAGGACCAGCGCGGGTAGACCACCGGCGCGGGCACGAAGCCGGGCGGCGGCCACGCGACGAAGCCCTCGCGCAGCGCGGGGTTCGAGCGGAACGAGCCCGCGTTGATCGTGTAGAGCGCGTTGGCGGCGGGGTGCTTCCCCTGCCGATCGACGTCGCCGGTGCCCATCACGCCGGCGGCCGAGTAGAGCGCCCAGCGGCGGTGGCCGACGAAGCCGTTGCTGTCGCCGAAGTCCTCGATGTAGCCGTCGATCGCGCCGGGGCCGTCGTCCATGTTCAGGTTCGACTTGCCCGCCGCCTGCGCGCCGTCGTCGGAGTAGCAGCGCCACGTCTTCGGCGGCACGTGGCTCAGCTCGCCGTTGGCGGACATCATGAGCGCGGCGAGCTGCGCGCGGCGGCTGAGGTCGTCGTCGAAGGTGACGTCGGCCGGCACGCCGGCCATGGCGCGGAAGTAGTTGACCCGCCGCGCGATCGCGTCGCGGAACTCGCGGCTGGTGGTGCCGGCCTGCCCGCCGTCGACGTCGCCGGTGAAGCCGCTCGCGACCCCCTCCGACGACGCGTAGATCGCGCGGTAGAGGGCGCGCGACTCCTCGCGCTTGCGCGTGTCGACGCGCAGGCTGCCGAGCGGCGCTCCGTCGGTCGCGATCGCGGGCGGTGAGGGAGGCGAGGGAGGCGAGCCCTGCGACGCGTGGCCGTCGCGCCCGCCGCCGGCGACGAACACCAGCGGCAGCAGCGCGAGGACGACCAAGGGAAATGCGCGCCGCATGGGGGTTCGACGATGCGAGGCCACCCGTTATTCGTCAAGGCGACCGCGCGCCGGCGCTGGGAGGCGGGCGTCGCTGCGGCTACGCTCGGCGCCGTGTACGCCCCGCCTTTCGACCCCGTGGCCGTCGCCGCCGACGTCGACGCGAAGCTGCGCGGCCAGCGCGTCTGGGAGGCGCGCGACGCCCTGCACGCCGCGCTCCCCTACGCGCCGCGCGATCCGAGCCTCTGCCTCGCCGGCGGGCGCCTCTACTACCAGCTCGGCTACGCCCGCGAGGCGATGCGCTTCCTGGAGGTCGTCGAGGGGTCGGAGGTCGCGACGCTCTCGGCCGAGGCGACCCAGCTGCTGAACCGCATCGCAAAGGAGGGGACCGAAGGGGCCCGCGATCGCGCGGTCTGCGTGCTCTCGCTGATGGAGGTCTACCGCTACCTCTTCACGCCGTACGCGCGCCAGTGGCCTTACCCGCACTGGGAGGCGGCGTGCCTGCGCGATCCGTGCTGGTCGCTCACCCCGCAGCACCTCGCAGGCGCGCTCTCGGGCGGCCACGCGAGCCCGCCGGGGCACCGGCGCGCCTGGTGGACGGTGCGCTACGCGATCGAGGCGCTCTCGCCGGCGGAGGTCGCGGCGTCGCTGGGGCGCCGCTTCGCCGAGGGCGAGGTGCTGGTGATGCTCGAGACGCCCGCCGCGGGGCTCCCGTTCTCGACGCCGGTCGACGTCGACCGCCTCGGCACGCTCGCGCCGGTCGCGGCGACGGCGATGGAGGCGGTGACCGATCCGATCGAGCTCTCGCGGGTGGATCGCGTGTACGTCGCGGGGCGGATCGAGGCGGTCGGGGGACTCTGAAGAGCGTCTTCACGCACGTCCTGTCCCGACTCAGGTGTGCTCACTCGTCGTAGGCGCTCGGGGCGCGCGTGGCGCTCGCCTTGGCCGTCGGAACGTTGCCAGCCGCCTTCATGGACGCTGGGGCGGTGGGAGCTTTCGCGGGCGGAGCCGAACTCGTCGCCGCCACGGTCGACGCGGAATCAGCCGCGGACACGGCGGCCGCCGGCACGGGCGCCGTCGCAGAAGCTCGCGTATCCCTCGACTCGTCGACGCTCGCCTCCGTCTTCTTCTTCGGCGCGTGCTCCTCCGCCGCTCCGGCCTTCAGGGTATCGCCGCCAACCGAGCCGCGAAGCGCGAGGCCCCCTCCGGCGATCGCGAGCAAGGCCACGACGCCCGCGATCGCGAACATCGGCGTCTTGGATTTCGGAACCGAGGTCTCTGCAAGCGCGTCGCGCGCTGCGCTAGCACCCGCGGTCGTGGAGAGGCGCGGTGGCGCCATCGCGGCGGTCTCGTTCTCGACGAACGACTTCGCTGCGTTCGACGACGTCCCCGGCGAAGGCGCCGCCGCCGGCGCGGCCCTGGGCACGCCTCCCGGGACCCCGCTCGCCCGCGCGAGGTCGTCGCCGTGCGCGGCGGCCACGCCGGCGATGCGCTCCACCGAGATCCTCGAGCGCGGCGCCGCGAAGGGCGCGAGCGACGCGGCGAGCTCCGCGATCGAGCCCACGCGCGCCTCGCGCGCCTTCTCGAGCGCGCGCGCGATTGCCGCGTCGACGCCGGCAGGCACGTCCGGCCGCGCGGTGCGCGCGCTCGGCGTGGGCGCCATCATGATCTGCACGCACGTCTGGGGGATGTCCTCGCCGAGGAACGGCATGGCGCCCGTCAGCAGCTCGTACAAGATGCAGCCGACCGCCCAGATGTCGCTGCGCGCGTCGACGTCCTTGGCCGACTGCAGCTGCTCCGGCGACATGTAAAGCACGGTGCCCATCATGCCGGTGGTGCGCGTGAGGGCCGACGTCCGATCGTCGCCGCTCTTCATCTTCGAGATGCCGAAATCGAGCACCTTGATGCACGGCGAGCCGTCGCGTCGCCGCGTCAGGAACAGGTTCGCCGGCTTGAGATCGCGGTGAACGATCCCCATCGCGTGCGCCTCGACCAGCGCCTCGCAGGCCTGCAGCACGAAGTCGATCGCCTCGTCGACGGGGAGCGGCCCGCGCGCCTTCAGCTCGTGCTGGAGATCCTGACCATCGAGGTACTCCATGACCATGAACGGCACGCCGTCCTCGGTCTGGCCGACGTCGCTCACCTCGACGACGTGATCGCCGCGAATCTTCCGCGCCGCGCGCCCCTCGCGCACGAACCGCTCGACCACCTCGGCGTTCTTCGAGAGCTCGGGGAGCAGCAGCTTGAGCGCGACGCGATCCTCGAACTGGATGTGGTGCGCGAGCACCACGTAGCCCATGCCCCCTTGCCCCAGGATGCGATCGACGCGGTACTTGCCGGCGATGACTTGCCCGACGGTGAGCTCGCTCATCGCGCGCTCCGTCCGCGGCGGCGTCGCGTGAGCGCCAGCGCGCCCGCCAGCATTGCCGCGAGCCCACCCGCGCCCGCCTCCGAGCGCGACGTGTCCGGCAGGGAGCAGGCGCAGCCGGTGTCGGGCGTCGCCTTCGCTTTGACGCACGTACAGGTGTCGTCGACGACCATGCCGTCGCCGCAGACGGTGCCGGCACCGCCCTTCGCGCAGGTCGAGGTGCTACCGTCCGTCGCGTCCTGAACCGCGGTGTCGGGGCTCGAAACGGTGTCGGGAACGTTCGTGTCCGGCACGGCGGTGTCGGGCGACGTCTCTGCGGCATCGCCCGTCGTCGAGTCCGTGCTCGAGTCGCCGGGGTTCGTGTCGCCGGGGTTCGTGTCGGTGCCGGAGTCGACGGGGCCCGTGTCACTCGCGTCCGCCGAGTCACCACCTGCGTCGACGACCGTGGCGACCCCGCAGGTATTGCCCGCGCCGGCGCACGAGCCGCTGAGGCACTGTCCCGCGGCTGTGCAAGGCTGACCGTCGGCCTTCTTCGCGGCGCAGCTCGAGCTCGTGTCGCAGTAGGCGTTGCTACTGCCGGCGCTGCAGTCACTCGAGCTCGTGCAGGTCGTCTTGCACGTCGTGCCGTTGCACGTGAGGCCGCCACCGCAAGGGGTCGTCGCCCCGGCGACGCAGTTGCCGAGGTGATCGCACTTCGATGGGGCCTTCGCGATTGCGCCGCTGCACGAAGCGGCGAGGCAGACCGTCGTCGCATCGAACTGCGCGCAGCCGCCAGCTTCGCACAGCCCGGAGAAGCCGCAGGAGCTCGGGGCGTCCGTCACGCACTTCCCGCGTGGATCCGCGCCGTCCTTTGCCATCCCGCATGTGCCGTCGGAGCCCACGAACTTCTTGGCGGCGGTGCAGGCTTCGCAGGCGGTGTCGCATGCTGTGTCGCAGCAGACGCCGTCGACGCAGAAGCCGGAATTGCACTGACCGTTGCCCGTACAGGGCTCGCCAGCGGAGAGCATGAAGAGGTCGACGCTCGCCTGCCCCGTCGTTGCGGTGCTTCCCCCGGCGAAGAGCACGCCGCCCCCGGATAGGCGCAGCGCGATTCCTTCGCCGCGTGGCGTCGAGAGCGCCGGCGTGTCGATCCACGTGTCGGTGGTTGCGTCGTAGACCTCCGGTGCCGCGCCGAGCGTGTCACCGACGTCGAGCACGCGTCCGTTCGGCAGGGCGACGAGCTGGTTCGAGAGGTGCGTGTGATTGCAGTCCTTGGCCTTGCTCCATGCGAGCGTCGTCGGATTGAATACCTCGGCGACCGCCGTACGGGGCGCGGGCGAGCCCAAGGCGGTGTAGCCGTTCGCAACCATCACCTTCCCGTCGGCCAGGCGCGCTCCCGCGAAGGCGTCGTGCGGGACGCTCATCGAGCCGACCGTGGCCCACGTGTCCGTACCGGGATCGTAGAGCTCGGCCGACGTGAGGAGCGAGCTGCCATCGGAGCCGCCCGCCGCGAGGACCCTGCCGTCCGCGAGCTCCACGAGGACGAAGCCCGTTCTCGCCTTTGCCATCGGCTTCGCCGACACGGCCGTGCCAGCGCCAGGATCGTACAGCTCGCACGTCGAGAGCGAGGACGCGCCGTCGTAGCCGCCCACGACCAGAATCTTCCCCGTCGTCTTCGAGAGCAGAACCGCCGGCGAGGAGCGAGCTGCCTTCAGCGTGCCGCCTGCAGTCCACGCGAGCGTGCTTCCGTTGAGCCGCTCCACGACCGCCGTGGGCGTGTAGCTCGTGGAGGTCGCGCCGCCGAGCACTACGACGTCACCGCCAGGGAGAAGCACCGCGCTCGCGTACCCACGCGCGGTGGGCATCGCGGTGCCCGTGCCGAGCCCGGTGCCGGGCGTGTAGACGTCGACCGCGCCGGTGATGTTGCCGCCGGGGCTTCCACCGCCGATGATCAATGCCTTCCCGCTCACCAGCACCGCGCCGGCCGGGTTGTCGTGAATGGCCGACATCGTGTACGGCCCGAGCCACACGGGATCGACCGTGATCGGATACCGCGCCGCTCCCGTGTCGACCCGCGCGACGACGCGCGCTCCGCCCGATTCCGGGGTGACGTCGAGTCGAATCTCGAGCCGCTTGCCGGCTGCGTCTTCGGCAAACATCGGCGCGGTGCGCAGCCAGTGGAAGCCTCGCGCATCCACCGCTTCGAGGGTCGCGCCGTTTGCCTGCACACGCACGATGTCCGGACCGAACGCCACGTGCCAAGCGGCCGTCGCGCCCGCGCGCTCCGAGCGGAGCACCCGGAGCTCTTCGACCGCGTCGGACGTCGCGGCGAGCGCGAGATCGGTGTCCTGTGCGGCGTCGCGATAAATGACCGCGCCGTCGACCGGCTCGCCGGTGGCGGTGCGCGAGAGCTCTGGTGCGACGTCGATCCAGGTATCGGCCCTGCCGACGACCGAGAGGTGGCTGGCGCCCCTCGCGTCACGAGGAAGGCGCGCGTCGAGCGACGCCTGTCTCTGTCCAACGAGATGGAAGCCGTCGGCGGTCGCCAGGAGCGAGGCGCCGACGGGGAAGCGCGCCGCAAAAGACGGGTTCGCGCGGAATACTTGGACGATTCGCCTCGCCTGCACGCTCGCCGTCGGTTGCGCTTCGGTATGGGTAGTCGCTCCGGCGACGCCTTCCGCCGAGCCCGGCTCCCGCGAGGAGCAGCCGATGGCGCCCAGCAATGCGCAGCCAACGACTCCGATTCGCATCTTGACCATCAGAACCGCCCTCCGATCACGACGCCCATCGGCACCACGCCGACCTGCACGCCCGCCTTCGACTCTCCGCTCGGCGCCGTGGCCCACAGCACGACGCCGCCCACGACCGCGGCCGCGCCGACCCCAGCGATCGCCACGCCGAGCTTCGTTTTGCTCCGCGCGTCGTCCTGCGCCTTTTGACAGCCGTCGCCGCAGACTCCGTGATCGAGGGGCGGGCTGCCGAAGTCTTTGTTGCCACTCAGCCTGCTCAGCGACGATTACACCTCCCCGCTGACGACAACTACATCGCCCCATCCTGAGAGGCGCGAATCGTCGGCCTGGCGCCGTTCTTCTCCGGGTGGAGAGGCACGGGGCGACGGTGCG
>CAIXWQ010000594.1 GCA_903923175.1 uncultured delta proteobacterium
ACCCCTGCGCCCCCTGCGCGCCGTCGCGCTCCGCCGCGCGCGCGGCGGTCGCGGCCCCCTCCGCGATCGCCTCGAGCTTCGTCGCGCAGCTCGCCAGGCGCGTCGCGCCGAAGGTCGCGCTCGCCCCCTTCAGCGCGTGCGCCAACCGCTTCACCTCCGCGAGCTCGCACCCGGAGGCCGCGATCTCCAGGGCGCGCACGCGGGCGGTCGCGTCCTTGCGGAAGAGCGCGATCAGCTCGTCGAGCAGGCCGGGCTCGGCGGACGGGCCGGCGAGCTTCGCCATGCGATCGGCGTCGAGGGTCGGGCTGCGTGCCGGCGTGGCGGGCGACGCCGGCGCGGCGCGAGACGCGCGAGACGCGCGAGACGCGTGTGGTGAGGCGGCCGACGCAGGCGGCGCAGGCGTGGCGACGACCGGAGCGCGGGCGGCCGTGTGGCGATCGAGCTTCGCGGAGAGATCGGCGAGCGTGATGGGCTTGGTGAGGTAGTCGTCCATGCCAGCCGCGAGGCAGCGCTCGCGATCGCTCGGCATGGCGCTGGCGGTGACCGCGATGATCGGCACGTGCGCGCCCGCCAGCGAGAGGCCGCGGATGCGCCGCGTCGCCTCGAGGCCGCCGAGCACGGGCATCTCCAGATCCATCAGCACGGCGTCGAACGTGCGCGTCTTCGCGCTCTCGACCGCGGCGGCGCCGCTCTCCGCGACGACCACCTCGAAGCCGAGCTCCTCGATCATGCGCCGGGCGACCATGCGGTTGAGCGGCTCGTCCTCGGCGAGCAGCACGACGCCACGGCGCTCGCGCACGCCGCCCGTCCGCGGGCGGAACACCGGGAGCTGCAGCACGCTCGGCGATCGCGGCGCCGACGTGGCCTCGGCGAGCGACACCTCGAACCAGAACGTGCTGCCCGCGCCGGCGCGGCGGAGGTAGCCGACCGAGCCGCCCATCACCTCGACGAGCTGACGCGAGATCACGAGGCCGAGCCCGCTGCCGCCGACGCGCGCGTGCGAGGGGTCGGGGATGCGCGAGAACGGCAGGAACAGCAGCGGCTCGGCCCACTCGGGCACGCCGACGCCGGTGTCGTGCACGTCGACGTGCAGCGCCCTCGTGTCGGCGTCGAACCGCGCGTCGACCAGGATCTCGCCTTGGGTGGTGTACTTGACCGCGTTGGAGACGAGGTTGGTGACGATCTGGCGCAAGCGCACCGCGTCGACGTTCGCCCACGCCGGCACGGCCTGCGCGAGCCGGAGCGAGAGCGAGAGCCCCTTGCCCTCGGCCTGCGGCACGAGCACCTCGACGGCCTCTCGCAGCGCGCGGCGCGGATCGGCGTCGACCGCCTGCACGACGAACTTGCCCGCGCGGATCTTGCCGTAGTCGAGCAGCTCGTCGATGAGCGCGAGGAGCGAGCGGCCGGCGCGCGTGATCCCCTCGGCGGTCACGCGCTGCTCCTCGGTGAGCTCGCTCGACTGCAGCAGCTCGGCGAGCCCGAGCACGGCGCCCATCGGCGTGCGCAGCTCGTGGCTGAGGATGGCGCAGAAGGAGTCCTTCGCCGCGCTCGCGGCCTCGGCCTCGGCCTTGGACTCACGCAGCGCCTGCTCGGCGTCGCACTGCTCGGACACGTCGCGGTAGACCCACAGGTGACCCCAGCGCGCGCCCCCGGTGGGCACCGGGACGTAGTCACGCTCGAAGGTCCGGCCATCGGCGAGCCGCAGCCGCTCCGCCTGGCGCGGCGACGCCTCGGCGATGCAGCGCGCGACGCCGGCGAGGTAGCTCGCGCCGTCCACGAACAGCGCCGAGGCTGCGCGCGCGGCGACGGCGCAGTCGACGCCGACGAGCGCGGAGGGGGCGCCGGGGAGGCCGAACATCCGGCAGAACGACTCGTTCGCGAGCACGACGCGCCGTTCCTCGTCCTCGACGAGCACGGCCGCGCGCAGGTTCTGGACGAGCGCCTGCAGCCGCTGCTGCCCGGCGTGCAGCGCGCCGTCGAGGGCCCGCTGCGGGCGAAGGTCGCGCAGCACGAGGAGCCACTCGGCGGCGGCGACGTCGATGACTGTGGCGGCGGCGGCGGCGGCCGCGGCGTCGTGGAGGGGGGCTGGGCGACGCGGGATCGGCCGGAGCCGCGCCTCGACGGTGACGGGCTCGCCGCGCCAGGTGCTCAGCGCCGTCTCGAGGCGCAGCTCGTCGTGCGCGGTGCCGAGCGCGGCCTGCAGCGCGGCGCGCGCCGCCTCGTCGGCGAACGCGTCGCGGAGGAACGAGCGGCTCTGGGACATGGCGCGGCCGACGAGCGTCCGCGCGGCCGCGTTCGCGCGCAGCGGGCGCCCGTCGTGCGAAAGCACCAGCGTGGCGTCGGGGAGCGCGTCGAGCACGTCGTCGACCGCGAGCGCCTCGAACGAGCGCGCGGCGGTCATTCGCCCGCCATCACGCCGACGTCGGCGCCGACGGCGGCGTCGCCCCCGCCGAGCCCCTCGCTGCTCAGCCGGCGGTAGAGCGTCGCGCGCCCCATGCCCAACATGCGCGCGGCGCGCTCGACGCTCCCCTTCGCCACGCCGAGCGCGTGCACGATCGCGCGCCGCTCGAGCTCGCGCAGCGGGACGACCTCGTTCGGATCGGTCGCCGCCGCTCCCGGACCCGCGCCCGGCCCCGCGGACGGCGCGAGCGAGGGCGTGCGCGCGGGCAGCGCAGGGAGCACGCCGGCGCGGATGTCGAGGTGGCTGAGGCCGATCTCGTCGCCGTCGCACGCGAGCATCGCGCGGTGCACGACGTTCTGCAGCTCGCGCACGTTGCCCGGCCAGCGGTAGCGCATCAGCGCCGCGAGCGCGTCGGCGTGCACGCGCTCGATGTTGCGGCCGACGTCGTCGCGCAGGCGCCGCAGGAAGTGGGTCACCAGCTGCGGGATGTCGTTCGCGCGCGCGCGCAGCGGCGGCACGTCGATCGGGAAGACCATCAGGCGGAAATAGAGATCCTCGCGGAAGCGACCGGCGCGCACCTCCTCGAGCAGGTCGCGGTGCGTCGCGCAGATGATCCGGACGTCGACGGGGACCTCCTGCGTGCCGCCGACGCGACGCACGCTGCGCTCCTGGAGCGTGCGCAGCAGCGCGGCCTGCGTCGCGAGGCTCATCTCGCCGATCTCGTCGAGGAAGAGCGTGCCGCGGTGCGCCTGCTCGAAGCGCCCGCGGTGCTGGTTGGTGGCGCCGGTGAAGGCGCCGCGCTCGTGGCCGAACAGCTCCGACTCCTGCAGCGAGGCGGGGATCGCGGCGCCGTTGATGGCGACGAACGCGCCGCCGCGACGCCGGCTGCGGCGGTGGATGGCCCCGGCCACCAGCTCCTTGCCGCTGCCGCTCTCGCCGCGCACGCACACCGTGACGTCGCTCCCGCGCACGCGCTCGATGGTCTCGAGCAGGGCGCGCATCGCGTCGCTGTCGCCCTTGAGATCGTTCGACACCTCGCGCCCGTCCACCTGCAGCTGCAGCTTGCGCACCCGCTCGGCGAGCGCGCGGTGCTCGAGCGCGCGGTCGGCGATCTGGAGCAGCCGCTCGGGGTCGATCGGCTTCACGACGTAGTCCTGGGCGCCGCGCCGCATCGCCTCCACGGCGGTCGCCACCGCCGACTCGGCGGTCATGACGATGATGGGCGCGTCGAAGCCGCGGGCGCGCAGGTGACTGAGCACGTCCAGCCCGGAGACGTCGCCGAGGCCCAGATCGAGGCACACGAGCGAGACGTCGTCACCGAGGCGCTCGAGCGCCTCCGCGCCGGTGGCGGCCTCGACGACCCGGTGGCCGCGGCGCTCGAACCATCCGCGCGAGACGCGGCGGAGGAAGGGGTCGTCGTCGACCACGGCGATGACGTGAGGCTCGGGGGCGTCGGACATGACGCGGCTCACAGCAAGAGGCACGCCGCTCCGTCCCCTTGCGGGAATCGCCGGACGCGCGAGACGCGCGCCTCGGTGACGGCTCGTGATCTCGCCGATTCGGGCGCGATTCGACGTCGCAACCGTCGCAGCGAGAGACGCGGCGTCGCGCGCGCGTCTCAGCGTGCGACGGGCGGATCCGCGCATTCCAGACCATCGGGCCTGGCGCCGGCATTGCAGCACCCCGAGCGGCGAGGTCCATCGATGGTCGGCATGCGGCACTTCGTATTTCGCGCGAGCTACGGCGGCGTCGATGGCGTCGCCGACGAGCTCCTCGAGGCGCTGCCGGCCGGCGAGCGCACCGAGCGCGTGCGCATCGGCGTGATCGAGGCGCTCGCCAACGCCATCCTCCACGGCTCGCTGCGCGTCGCCCAGCGCGGCGAGCTCGACGACCTGCCGGCGTTCCTCGACGCGATGGCGGAGCACGAGTCGGCCGAGGTGACCTTGTGGGCGGGCGTGGGCGAGCGCGTGATCGCCATCTACGACGGCGGGCCCGGCTTCGACTGGCGCTCCGCGCTGCGACGTCCCGGCCGCGGGCTCGCGATCATGAAGCACGTCTTCGGTGACGTGGAGTGGAACGAGGCGGGCAACTGCGTGCGCCTGCACCTCGCGCCGCTGGACGAGCGAGGGCGCGAACGCGACGAGCGCTGCGAGCCGCGCACGCTGCTGGGCGCCACCGAGCCGCCGCCGAAGCGCGAGCGCCCCCTTGGCTGAGCCGGCGACCGGCTACGTGGACGCGCTGCGCGAGGCGGAGGCCGAGGCCACCCGGCATCGCGAGCTGCTCGAGCGCGTGATCGACAGCATCCCGAACCTGGTGTTCCTCAAGGACGCGCGGGGGAACTTCGTGCTCGTGAACGAGGCGGTCGCGAAGATCTTCGGCACCACCAAGGAGGCGATCGTGCAGCGGCACAACGCCGACGTGCACGAGAACCTCGACGATCTCGCGCTCTACGAGTCGATCGAGGCGATGGTGCTGCGCGAGCGAAAGCCGGTGGTCGCCGAGGAGACCTTCGCCGGCAAGGACGGCATCGAGCGGCGCTACATCACGACCAAGACGCCGATCGAGGGGCCCGACGGCGAGCTCATGGTGCTCGGCACCTCGGTCGACGTGACCGAGTCGAAGCGCGTCGAGGCGGAGCTGCGCGCGGCCAAGGAGGCGGCGGAGGCGGCGACGCAGGCGAAGTCGCGCTTCGTCGCCACCATGAGCCACGAGATCCGCACGCCGCTGAACGGCATCATCGGGACGACCGATCTGCTCCTCGCGAGCGAGCACCTCGACGAGCCCGATCGCGAGCTCGCGGAGCTGGCGCGGCGCTGCGCCGACGCGCTGCTCGACGTCGTCGACGACGTGCTCGACTTCTCGCGCATCGAGGAGGGGCGGCTCGAGCTCGAGCGCGTACCGCTGCGTGTCGACGACCTGCTGAGCGAGGCGGTGGAGGTGGTGTCGCGCCAGGCGGAGAAGAAGGGGCTCGAGCTGACCTCGACGCTCGGGCCGTATCTGCGGCGCACGTTCCTCGGCGATCCGGTGCGGCTGCGGCAGATCCTCCTCAACCTCGCGGCGAACGCGGTGAAGTTCACCGGGCACGGCAAGGTCGAGGTGCGCGCGCGGGTCACCGGCTCGGACGCCCGCACGCTGCGGGTGCGCTTCGAGGTCGCCGACACCGGCGAAGGGATCGCGGCCGAGGTGATCCCGCGGCTCTTCGCGGCGTTCGCGCAGGCAGACAGCTCGATGACGCGCCGTCACGGCGGCAGCGGGCTCGGGCTCGCGATCAGCAAGCGCCTGGTGGAGCTGATGGGCGGGACGATCGGCGTGTTCAGCACCGAGGGGGTCGGCAGCACGTTCTGGTTCGTGGTGCCGCTCGCGCTCGCCGACGAGGAGCTCGGCAGCGCCGGCCCGCGCAGCGCGCGGAGCCGCGCCGCACGCGTCGAGGGGCGCACC
>CAIXWQ010000595.1 GCA_903923175.1 uncultured delta proteobacterium
AACGTGGGCGTGGCCGCGCGCGTCGTGTGCGCGAAGGCGAGCGCGCTCGCGCCTCCCGCGCCCGTCGCGTCGTTGGCGGCGCCCGCGCCGGCGGCGAGGAGCTGCGGCGAGGGGAGCGTCACGACCGGCGGCGCCGCGCCGACGTCGGACATCACCGGCGGCGCCTTGTCGGTCGCGGTGTCGAGCGTGGCGGGCGGCAGCACGCGCACGGTCTCGTCGAGCGCGCGGAAGAAGTCCTCGACGGTCGGGTAGCGATCGTCCGGCCGGATCGCCAGCGCCTTGCGCAGCACGTCGTCGAGCGGTCCGGCGAGGTCCTGGCGGTGCCGCGTGAGGCTCGGCCGCTCGGTCGCCGCGCACGTCGCGAAGAGCACCTCGGTGAGGCTCGCGCCGGCGAAGGGGGCGACACCGGTAAGCGCGAAGTAGACGATCGCGGCGAGCGCGAACTGGTCCGCGCGGCCGTCGACCGGGCCGAACTCCTTGCCGTACTGCTCCGGCGCGGCGTAGCCGATCGAGAGGCCCGTCTTCGAGGTCGTCGTGGTCTTCACGGCGTTCGGCGACGCCCAGCGCGCCACGCCGAAGTCGAGGACGCGGATGGGGACCTCGGGCCGGTCGCGCGAGTCGATCGCGCGTCCGAGCAGCAGGTTCGCGGGCTTGAGGTCGCGGTGGATGACGCCGCGCGAGTGCGCGAGGGAGATGGCGTCGGCGACCGGCGCGAGCAGGGTGAGCACCGCGCTCGGCGAGAACGGCCCTCCGTCCGCGACGCGCGCGTCGAGCGTGACCCCCTCGATCCACTCGAGCACGAGGAAGGGCGCCGCCGAGCCGTCGCTCGCCGCGTGGGCGCCGGGATCTCCGTGGATCTTGAGGTGATCGAACGCGAGCAGCTCGATGATCGCCGGGTGGTGCAGCTCGACCAGCAGCCGCGCCTCCTGCTCGAAGCGCGCGCGTGCCTCGCCGTCGTAGCCGCCGGCGATCGCCTCCTCGACCTTGAGCACCTTGAGCGCGACCCGCCGCCGCCGATCGAGCCACTCGGCCTCGTACACGAGGCCGAAGCCCCCCTCGGCCACGAGCCGGCGCACGGCGTACTCGCCCGTGGTCACACGGAGCAGCTTGCCGACGATGCCGAACGGGTCGCGAGGCATTCCTGGTGGGTCTCGCGCGGCCGGGCCGCGCGGTGAGAGTCGTCAGAGTCGAGAGCAGGGGGGCTCGACGGAGCGTGCGCCCGCCGCCGGGCGGGACGCTAGCAGGGGGAGCGAGGGGGCTGCAGGGGGTCGCGCGTGACGCCCGGACGGCTCAGTCGTCCTCGTCCTTCGCCTTTGCCTTCGCCTTCTTGTCCTTCTTGCCGCCGGCGTCGCCCTTCTTGCCCTTGCACAGCGTCTCGACCTTCGACAGCGCCGAGTCGAGCCCGTCCGTCTTGAAGGTATCCATCGTGAAATTGCAGGCCTTCCAGTCGGCCAGCGAGCCCCCCTTCATGAAGCAGTCGGCCTCCTTGGGGATCACGCGTGCGCCGGCCTCGGCCTGCTTGGAGCAGCTGTCGACGGCCTCTTTCTGCCCCTCGTCGAGCGCGTCGCTGACGCTGGTCTTCACCGCGTCGGCGGTGTCGTCGTCGCACTTCTTGACGGCCTTCTCGACCTCCTTCTTGGTGACGTCGGAGGTGTGCTTCGACCACGCCTTGCAATCGTCCTTGGTGACCTTCTTCGGGATGAAATCGCAGCCGCCGAAGGCGCCCGCGGCGAGGAGGGTCAGCGCGGCGAAAGCGGCGCGGCTCGAAGGCGGAACGGCTCTGCGGATCGACATGGCTCGGGCTCCCTCCGCGCGGCCGACGGTCGTCGAGGCCAGCGCTCGCCCGAAGGTATCACGCGTGACCCGGGGCGCGCCTCGTCTCGCCTGCTAGGCTCGGCGACATGCGAGGACGTTTCGCGCGCGTCGGGCGCGCGCTCCTCGGTGACCGGCCGCGCGCGGTGTTGCTCGTCCTGTCGCCGACCCTGCTGGCGATCACGCTCGATTTCGTGCTGCGCGCGCGCGCTGGTCGTGTACCCGCCGAAGGAGGCGCTCAACTACCTCGGCTCGTCGCTCGCGAGCGCGGGGTTCTGGGGCGGGCCGCTCTGGCTCGTCTCGCGCCTCTTCCTGGTGCGCGAGGGGCGGGGGCGGCTGTTCGCGCGCGTCGGGCTAGGCCTGTTCTTCGGCCTCTTCGTGCTGCCCCTCGCGGTCTTCAGCTTCGGCGGCCAGGCGCTCTATCACGGCGTGTTCCACGCCTACATGGCGCGCGACACCGTGCGCCTCGGCATCGCGCTGCGTGGCACCCTCGGCGCGTGGCTCTCGGCGTGGGGCGGCTCGCTCGTGGCGATGCTCCTCGGCGGGCTGCTCGTCACGGCCGGCTTCGCCTGGGCCGCGCGCCGCGCCGCCGCCCCGCTCGCGAGCGCCACGCCGCTGCTGCCGATCCTCGGCTTCGCGGGGGCGAGCTACTGCTTCTGGGTCGACTTCGTCGAGAGCCGGTCGCTGCAGGCCGCGCCGCCCGACACGTGCTTCATTCACGGCGTCGTGCACGCCATCCACGACGGCGTGACCGGCAAGGGGTGGGTGCGGCGCGGGATCTCGCTGCGCACGCCGGCGCCGCTGCCGGCACTGCCGCGGGCCGCGCACCGGCCGAACGTGCTGGTCATCCTGAGCGAGAGCGTGCGCGCCGACGCGCTCTGCTCGGCGCCGTCGCCCTCGTGCCCCGCGCCGTTCCTCGACGCCGTGCTGCCGGAGCGCGTCGCGATCGGCAAGCTGACCACGCAGTCGTCGGGGACCTTCAGCGCGTGCATGGTGCTGTGGACCGGGATGCCGCCGAGCGTCGATTTCCAGACGGCGCACCGCGCGCCGGTGCTCTGGGAGATCGCGAAGGCGGTCGGCTACCGCACGGGCTACCTCACGTCGCAGAACCTCCGCTACGACGACTTCGGCGCGTTCGTGAAGCGCGCCGGGATCGACGTGCAGACGAGCGCGATGGAGCTCGGCGACACGCGCGACCCGCACGTCGGCGCGCCCGACGAGGGGGCCACCGCGGCCGCGCTCGCGTTCGCGCGCGACACGCCCGCGGGCACGCCCTACTTCGCCGTGCTGCACCTCTCGAACACGCACTGGCCTTACCGCGTCGACGCGGAGCTCCAGCCGTGGGCGCCGCACTCCGAGGATCCGTTCGGCAGCGTCCAGCTGCTGCACAATCACTACCGGAACAGCGTGCGCCTGCAGGAGCGCACGGTCTCGGAGATGCTACGCGCGCTCAAGGCGCTGCCGAGCTGGGACGACACCGTCGTGCTCTTCCTCTCGGATCACGGCGAGCAGTTCCGCGAGCACGGCGGGCTCTATCACATCAACTCGCTCTTCGACGAAGAGGTCCGCGTGCCGGGCTGGCTCGCCGCCGGCCCGCGCGCGCTCGACGAAGCGCAGCGCGCGGCCGTGCGCGCGATCGGCGAGCGCCGCACCTACTCGCAGGACGTGCAGGCGACGGTCGTGGATCTGCTCGGCGTCTTCGACGCGCGAGGCTCGATCCCCCTCTCCGCGCTCGCGACCGGGCGGTCGCTGCTGCGGCCGCTCGGCCCGAACGAGCCGACCGTGATCCTGTCGACCGCGAGCGGCGTGTGGGAGCCGAACGATCCGAAGTTCGGCGTGATGCGCGGCGAGCAGCTGCTCGTCGGCACGCAGTCGACGTCGTGGCGCTGCTACCCGATTGCCCTCGATCCGCGCGAGCTCGGCGCGCGCCCGAAGGAGGTGTGCGGCGACATGGTCGACGCCGCGCGCCGCGCGTTCCCCGGGGCCGGCGTCCCCGAGCCGTAGCCTCGCGTCGGCCCGGTCAGCGACGACCGCGCCGCGCGGCCTGCTCGGCTTCGGCCTGCGCCGCTTCCCACTGCGCCTGCTCGGCGCGCGCGCCCGCGAGCTCGTCGGCGACCCGCACGCGGCCGTCGGGCTCCACGCGGTACTTCACGCCGAAGCTCGACGGCTGACCGACGCCCGTGAGCCGGTAGAAGAGCTGACCGGCCTCGTCGACCTCGACGCTGACGTAGTCGGCGAACTGCTTGGTCATCGTGGTGAGGAGCAGGTCTGCGTTCGCCGGCGCGATGCCGAGCGAGCGCGCCGCGTCGATGGCCGTCACCACGCCGCCGCGGTTCGAGGCGAGGGCGTAGATGGCCTCGAACTGCGCCGCCTGGCGCGTCTCCTCGCCCGACTTCGCGAGCTTCTTGCCGCCGAGGAGCATCGGCAGCGACACGAGCAGCGTGACGAGCGCCATCGGCACGCCGATCCCGATGGCGACGTTCGCGTTGAAGACGAACCCGAGCACCCACGCGGCGAGGAACGTCGCGAAGGAGCCGCCGGCGAGGGCGACCCAGCCCGCGAGGTGCGCGAGCGTGCCGCCGATCATCGAGCCCTGGCCGGCGAGGTTCACCGACTTGCCCGAGAACGGCGGCCGCGGGGCGTTGCACGCGGTGCAATACGCCATGATCCCGCGGTAGATGATCGGCGCGTTCTGGCGGCAGTGCGGGCACATCGTGCGCGAGCCTACCGCAACTCGCGCGCAGGGCCGCGCCTACCGATCACGAAGCTTCCCGCGCGCCTCGCGCGCCTCGCGCGCATCCTGCTCGGAGCGCTCTTCAGCGGACGATCCCCTGGATCACCTCCAGCGCGGCCTCGTAACGGCCGAGCGGCGGCATCACGTACGCGCCGCGCACGCCGGGGCGATCCTTCACCGCCGCGAGCATCTCGCGCGCGATGGCGACCCCTTCGCGCCGCGCCGGCGCGCCGGTGCCGGCCTTGCGCATGCGATCGCGGACGTCCTCGGGGATCTGCATCCCGGGGACCTCGTTGTGGAGGAACTCGGCATTGCGGTAGCTCGCGAGCGGCAGGATGCCGACGAGGATCGGCAGGCCGAGCGGCGCGGCGTCGGCGAGGAAGCGATCGAGCACGGCGACGTCGTAGACCGGTTGGGTCATGACGAGCTCGGCCCCCGCGCGCTTCTTCTTCGCGAGCCGCTCGATCTCGCGCGGGTAGTTGAGCGCGGCGGGCTCCGCGCCGGTCGCGCAGTAGAACGACGTGGCCGAGCCCATCGGCTTGCCGCCCGGGTCGAAGCCGCGGTTGAGCTGGTGGATCATCCGGAGCAGCCCGACCGAGTCCAGGTCGAAGACCCCCGTCGCGTCCGGGAAATCGCCCATCTTCGGCGGATCGCCGGTGATCACGCAGAGGTTCTGGATGCCGAGCTCGTGCGCCGCGAGCAGGTGTCCGACCGTGCCGAGGTAGTTCCGATCGCGGCAGCAGACGTGGAGGATGGCCTCGCAGCCGATCCGCTCCTGGATGCGGTGCACCATCACGAGGTTCGACATGCGCGCCGAGGCGCGCGGGCCGTCGGCGACGTTGATGACGTCGACGCCGCCGTCGATGAGCATCTTCGCGGCGTCGAGGGCCTTGGCGAGCGAGAGCCCCGCGGGCGGGTTGACCTCGACCGAGACGGCGAAGCGCGCCTGCGGATCCTCGACCCGCGCGGCGAGCTTCGACTTGTCGCGCGTCGCGACGACGCTGACGCCGGGCGCGATCGGGTGTGGAGGGTCGCTCGTGCGCGTCTCGACGGTCGGATCCTCGATGGCGCCGCGCTCGCCGCCGGAGACCATGCGCGCGGCGGCCGCGATCTTCTTCACGTGCTCGGGCGTGGTGCCGCAGCAGCCGCCGACCAGCCGCACGCCGAGCTTGTACATGCGGCGCGCGTAGAGCTGGAAGTACTCCGGCGTCGCCATGTAGACCATGCGGTCGTCGACCCTGCGCGGCAGGCCGGCGTTCGGCACGATCGAGATCGGCACGTCCTTTCCGTCGATGGCCTCCAGCATCCGCTCGGCGATCTCGAAGAGCAGCTTGGGCCCTTCGCCGCAGTTGGCGCCGATGACGTCGGCGCCCCACTCGACCAGGAGGCGCGCGATCTCGCCGGCGGTGGTCCCGTCGGACATCGTGCCGCCCTCGTCGAACGACGCCTGCGCGACGAGCGGCAGGGCGATCGTGCGGCAAGCCTCGACGGCGAGGCGCAGCTCCTCGGGCTGGCGCATCGTCTCGATCACGAGCAGATCGGCGCCCCCTTCGGCGAGCGCCTCGGCCTGCGCGCGGAAGCCGTCGCGCACGCGGATCCGCTCGAGATCGCCCCACTCGTCGGCCACCGGGTAGATGGGGCCGGTCGGGCCGATCGCGCCGGCGACGAACGGCGTCGCGCCGGTCGCCTGCGCGGCTGCGCGCTTCGCGATCGCGACGCCGGCCATGTTGATCTCGCGCAGCTTCTGCTCGAGCCCGTGCCGCGCGAGGCGCGTGGGGTTGGCGCCGAAGGTGTTGCTCTCGAGCACCTGCGCGCCCGCGGCCACGTACTCCTCGTGGATCTTGCCGATGAAGTCGGCCCGCGTGAGGTTGAGCTCCTCGTAGTTGTTCGTGAGGAGCACGCCTCGTTCGTAGATCTGCGTGCCCATCGCGCCGTCGACGACGAGCACGGACGAGCGGAGGGCTTCGAGGACCGGAGAGCGCTGCGCGGGTTTCATCGACCGCGCTGCGTTATCACGGCAGCACGACGCGCGCATGCGCGGGCTTGCCGAGCGCGCCGTCCGACGCGGCGACGGGGGCGGCCCACGGCGACTCGCCGACCGAGAGGGTCACGACCCGCGCCCCGTCGATGAGCGGGCAGCGCGCGAGGCGCTCGGGGTCGAGCGCGAAGGCGAGCTCGCTCGGCGAGGGGCGCGCCCCTTCGGCCACCTCCTCGTCGCAGACGCGCGCCTCGAGCGAGCCCGCGGACGTCGCGGAGGGCGCTAGGAGCGGGCGATCGAAGCGCGCGATCAGCCGCGCGCCCGCGGCGTCCCAGCGCGCCTCGACCAGCGCCGGGCCGGGCGTGGCCGGGCGCGTGAGCAGCGTGGCGCGCGCGACCGAGAGGAGCGTCTCGGCGTCGAGCCTGGCGGGCGACGCGGCGAGCGCGGCCTCCACGCCACTGCGGGGGCGCGCCGTGACGAAGCGGAGCGCGCCTTCCGCGCCGACCTCGGGACGTGCGGCCAGGACCTCGAGGAACGCGAACGCCACCGCGGCGGTCGCGCGCGCGTCGGGGGGGGCGACGTCGCTGCTCGCGAGCTCGAGGGTGCGTCGGCCGCCGCCGCGCGCGACCAGCTCGCGCGCCAGCGCACGCCGTGCCGAAGCGGCCGCACCCGCGCCGTCGATCGCCAGC
>CAIXWQ010000596.1 GCA_903923175.1 uncultured delta proteobacterium
CGAGCCGCGCGCCGAGCACGCGGATGACCCGCGCGAGCGACGTGGGGACGCCGCGCGCGAGCAGTGCGGCGGCCCGCGCGCGCCCGGCCTCGACGCGGAGCGCCGATTCGTCGGCCGAGAGCCGCCGCAGCTCGACCAGCAGCGCGCCGTCCGCATCGTCCGCGCAGTCGGCGCAGTCGGCGCCGTGCAGCGGCTCGTCGGCGCGCTCCAGGGCGGACCAGATCGCCGCCGTCGGCTGCTTCTCCACCATCCCGCTCGCGGAACTCGTCGACATGGCGCGCAGAGCGTAGGGCAACGACGCGCCGAGGGCGGCTATGATCGCCGCGCACCCCGATGGCCCAGCGCGACGACGACCTCCGCGTGCGCATCGCCCGGCAGGATCTCCCCTGGCCGATCGAGCCGATGATCTACCGCGCCCTGCGCGCGGAGAGCGCGGATCACCAGCACGAGCGGCTCACCATCGCGTGGGAGTCGATCTGCCGCGTCGCGGGCTGCTCGCTCGCCGCCGTGTGCCGCCGCCTCGGGCTCCGGTCGCCCGAGCTCGCGCAGGCCACCGCGACGCTCGTGCGCCCGTCGTTCGGGCACCTGATCGCGCTCATCCGCGCCGGTCGCGCGCTGCTCGAGGGGCGGCGCGAGGCGGAGGTGCGCGCGCTCGCGCCGCTCCTCGACGGGCTCGCCTCGCCGTTCGCCAAGGTCCCCGCGCTCGCCGCGCTCGCGGAGGCCATCAAGCGCACGCCCGGCAAGTCGATCGCCATCGGTGGCAAGACCGCCTTCGATCTGCTCGGCGCGATGCCGGCGTATCGCAACGCCGTGCAGAGCACCCACGCCGACGCCGAGAGCGGCGTGCGCGAGCGCAACGCGCCGATCGTGCTCGAGGGGCTGCTCGCGATGCTCGAGCTCGCGCCGCCGACCGGCGCGCTGTCGCTGGTCGTCCCCTCGAAGCTCTGGCGCGACGGCCGTGACCAGGACGAGTGGAAGGTCGAGCTCGCCACCATGCAGGGGGGCGGGCCGGTGCCGGCGACGCGCAGCCTCGAGCGCGAGGTCTGGGAGGCCCTGGTGCGCGGCCGCGTGTACCTGCACGCGGCCCCTTCGTCGTTCGTGCCATTGCTGCCATTCGCCGCCGCCGAGCTCGGCGCCGACGGCTGGAACGTCGGCTGGCTCGAGGGGCGCGTCCGCGATCCGCAGTTCCAGTACGGCGGCGGCGGGCAGGCGGGCTTCCGCGCGGCGGTGCCGCCCGACGACGTCCGCGACGTCTTCGCCGTGCAGTCGAGCGACGACGGCGCGCCCGTCCTCGACGCGAGCCTGCTCGCGGTGGAGCCGTGGCGCGGCCTGCTCGCCTACGAGGAGGCGCACGCGGGGCTGTTCTTCGGGCGCGAGGAGGAGGTCGAGGCGGCGCTGTCGCGGCTGCGCGAGCACGCCTGCGTGGTCGTGTGCGGCGCGAGCGGCTCGGGCAAGTCGTCGCTCGCCGCCGCCGGCGTGGTGCCGCGCCTGCGCGACGCGCTCGAGGCCGAGGGGGCGAAGCTCGCGGTCGTGAAGCTCACGCCGGGCAAACACCCGCTCGCCGCGCTCCGCGGCGCGCTGCTCGCGCTCGACGTCGGCGGCCCGAGCGAGTCGATCGCCTGGTCGCAGAAAATCGAGGAGCTGCTCGGAGACGACGTCCCCAAGCTCGATCCTGGCGCGGTCGCGCACCTCGCGCGGGGCCTCGCGGCGTCGGGCATGCGGCTCCTGGTCTTCGTGGACCAGCTCGAGGAGGCCGTGACGATGTGCGGCGATCCGGCCGCGGGCGCGCGCTTCCTCGACGTCGTCGCCGGCCTCGGCAAGCGCGCGGCGGGGGCGCGCGCCAGCCTGATCGTGACGGTGCGCGCGGACCTCGTCGGCGAGCTCTTCGCGCACCCCGAGGCCTGCGCGCTGATCGAAGGGAACTTCTTCCCGCTCGGCCCGATGAGCCCCGAGCGCCTCGCGCGCGTGGTCACCGAGCCGCTGCGCGGCCGCCGCGTGACGATGGAGCCCGGCCTCGCCGAGACCATCGTGCAGGACGTCGGGCAGGAGCCCGGCTCGCTCGCGCTGCTGAGCCAGGTGCTCGCGACGCTCTGGGACGAGCGCGGTCGCTACGGCGATCGGCTCACCAAGCAGGGCTACGACGCCGCCGGGCGCGTCCCCGGCGCGCTGCAGACGCAGGCCGAGCACGCGCTCGTCGAGGCCATCGGCGCGCCGCCGTTGGCGCGTCGACGCGCGCTGGTCGACCGCGTGCTGCTGCAGCTCGCGCACGTCTCCGAGGAGGGGACCTTCCTGCGACGTCGGGTCGGCCTCGGCGAGCTGCGCGCGTCGACCGGCGCGGACGAGGCGCTGCTCAGCGCGGTGGTCGAGCCGTTCGTCGCGCGGCGGCTGTTCGTGATGGGCAACCTCGACTCCGGCGCGGGCGGCGGCGC
>CAIXWQ010000597.1 GCA_903923175.1 uncultured delta proteobacterium
GTCGCTCGACGACGGCGCGCTGTCGGCGATCGCCGCGCGGCTCTCGGTGGTGCGCGTGGAGCCGGGCCAGGCCTACCTGCGCGCCGGCGATCCGGCGACGCGCGTCGGGCTCGTGCAGAGCGGCGTGCTGCGCGAGTTCTTCCCGCTCGCCGACGGCAGCGAGCGCACGCGCGCCTTCGCCGTCGAGGGGGACTTCGCGGGCTCGCTCTCCGATCTGCTCCGCGAGGGCCCCTCGCGCACGTCGGTCGTCGCGGTCACGAGCACGCGCGTGCTCAGCGTCCCGTGGCGCGTCGTGCGCGAGGTCGCCGCCGAGAGCGACGGCGTGCGCGCGCTGCTCCACGCCGTGACCGAGCGGCTGTACCTCGCCAAGGCGGAGCGCGAATTCGAGCTGCTCGCGCTCGACGCGGAGGAGCGCTACCGCCGGTTCCTCGCGCGCTTCGCCGAACTGCCGGCGAGCGTCAGGCAGCGCGACGTGGCCTCGTACCTCGGCGTCACGCCGGAGCACCTCAGCCGAGTGCGAGCGCGCCTCGGGATGGCGCGTCCGCGCGGGGCGCCCGCGCCTGCGCCGACCGACCGAGCCACGCGATCGTCAGGGCGAACCCGGCGATGAAGCTCGCCCAGCGCGCCACGTTCAGCGGCATCTCCAGCGCCGAAGGCGCGATCCAGAGCAGCGCGCCGAGCAGCGGCAGCGGCAGCGCGATCGCCGCCGAGTACGCGCGCTCGAAGGCGTCGCGGCGCGGCAGGCCGAGCCCGAACAGGAACAGCCCGACGTAGCTCAGGTGGAACTTCGACTGGCTGAGCACGTGCTGGCCGCGCAGCACCGCCGGCCCGATCGGCTCGTGCGCCTCGAGCGCGCGCGTGAGCGCGAAGAGGTGCTGATCCTCGACGACGTCGAGCACCGCGGTCGCGAGCAGCGCGAGCAGGCCGAGCCGCAGCAGCGCCCTCGTGCCGTGCGGCGCGGCGAGATCGGCGAGGAGCACGAACAGCGCCGTGTAGACCCCCACGAACAGAGTGTCGGCGGCGAGCACGAGGCGCAGCGCCGGCGTGCCGCGCGAGAGCGCCTCGAGGTACGCGTCGAGCGGGCGCACGAGCTCGAACGGCTCCTGCGCCACGCCGGTCACCAGCGTGATCGCGACCATCGCGGTGAGCAGCGCGATCGCGGCCCAGGCGAGGCGCTTGGCGAGCGGCGCGTGCGATGCGTGAAGCGCGGGCAGGTCGAGCGGAGCGGCTTCGTTCATGCGGCGAGCGTGCGCACGTCCGCCGCGTCACGCATTGATGCGAATCAACGCCGATCGCTTCGCGAGGGCGCGCTCACTCCGCGGCGGCCGCGCCCGCCGACGTCGCGCGCAGCACGATCGGCAGCACGTGCGAAGCGACGTCGAGCCGCGGCCGGTAGCGCACGAACAGGCCGCCGATCGTGCCGAGCACGCGCGCGAGCATCACGAAGTCCTCCGGCAGGCGCGTGACCGGATCGTCGGTCGCGGCCGACATGAGCGCGCGCGCCTCGGCCGCGAGCTCGGCCTCGGTGGGCCAGCGCGCCTCGCCCTCCGCGCGCGCGAACGAGCCGATCAGCGTGTGCGCGAAGGCCTTGAGCGTCGCGTGGCCGCCGCTGCGCGTGCGGAAGCCGGCCGCGTCGAGCGCGCGCGCCATCCCCTCTTCGTCGCGGAACACCGTCGCCTGCACGAGCGCGAGGTAGGCGTCGCGCGCGGCGGGCTCGAGCACCTGGGTGCAGCCGAAGTCGAGCAAGACGACCACGTCGTCGTCGGTGACGAGCAGGTTGCCGGGGTGCGGATCGGCCTGGAAGCGCCCCGCCTCCAGGATCTGCCGGAGCCACGCCTCGAGCACGCGCCCGAGGATGCGATCGCGGCGCGCGGCGGCGATCTCGTCCGCTTGCACGCCGCTCGCGCGGGCCGCTGCGTCGGGGAAGATGCGCGCGTCGAGCGCGTCGAGCACCGTGGTGATCTTGGTCCCCGCGACGAACCGCGTCGACAGCACGCGCCGGCTCGACACCGCGGCGAGCGGCTCCGGGACGTCGAGCCCCTCGACGCCGCGCAGGAACGCCGCGGTGGCCGCCGCGTGCGAGGCCTCCTCGCAGTAGTCGAGCTCCCGCAGGAGCGAGGCGCGGATGGCGCGCGCGATCGTCGGGTGATCCACCGGCGGCAGCAGCGGCAGCAGCGCCTCCAGCGAGAGCTCCAGGAGCACGAGATCGTGCGCCACCAGCGCCTCGATCCCGGGGCGCTGCACCTTGAGCGCGACCTCCCGGCCGTCGTGCAGCGTCGCGCGGTGCACCTGGCCGATGCTCGCGGCCGCCAGCGGCTCGGT
This sequence comes from uncultured delta proteobacterium, assembly GCA_903923175.1. Taxonomy (GTDB): domain Bacteria; phylum Myxococcota_A; class Polyangia; order Polyangiales; family JADJMO01; genus CAIXWQ01. Next base: position 2,323 of record CAIXWQ010000597.1, read on the forward strand.
CTCGAGCGCGGCGAAGTGATCGCCCACGACGCCGCCGAGCTCGGCCTCGATCACGGCGCGCAGCGCCTCGAACGCCACCGGCGGCGCCGCGTCCTGCAGCACCGAGAGCTCCTCGACGTAGGCGGCGGGCATCACGTCGGGGCGGGCCGAGAGCATCTGCGCGACCTTGAGGACGCCGCCGCCGTGCGCGGCCGCCGCCTCGCGCAGCCGGCGGGCGTTCTTGCGGTGCAGCTTCTCGAGCGAGCGCGCCGCGCCGGCGCGCGTGAGGAACGCCGCCTTGGTCACGTGGAACCGGTAGCTGCCGACGATGCGCGACAGCGTCGTCGAGAGCGAGGTCAGCCGGGCGAGGCGACGGGTGGCGGCGCGCAGCTCGCCACGCGCGTCGGCGGCGCCGAGGGCCACGTCGCGGCGAACCTGGTCGGCCGCCTCGCGCACGGCCCAGGCGGCGCGCTCGACGGCGGTGAGCAGGGCGTCGGCGACGCGCGCGGCGGCGCGGAGCGAGTCGAACGCGCCGGCGCGAGGGCCGGGAGACGCGGGGGAGAAGCTCGGAGCGAAGGGGGCTGCGGTGGGGCTCACGAGTCCAAACGTGTCACAACGTGATTCGTCTGGCAATTACAATGTGACACGTTGTGATTCACGCAGAGGCTCGGCGGTGGGCTCCTGCTCCCGAGCTCGACGTCGATCGTCGCCTACTCGCCCGCGAGCCCGCCCTTCCCCTCGAGCCGCGCGACGTCGAGCAGGTGCCCCGAGCGGCGCGCCTTGGTCTCGAGGTAGTGCCGGTTGTGCACCCCGGGCGCGATCTCGTGCGGCACGCGGCGCGTGACGACCACGCCGCCCTGCTCCAGCTGGCGGACCTTCTCCGGATTGTTGGTCATCAGCGCGACGCTCCCGACGCCGAGCGCGCGCAGCATCGCGGCCGCCGTGCCGAAGTCGCGCTCGTCGTCCTGGAAGCCGAGCGCACGGTTCGCGTCGACGGTGTCGAGCCCTTGCTCCTGCAGGCCGTACGCGCGGATCTTGTTGAGCAGCCCGATGCCGCGCCCCTCCTGGCGCAGGTAGAGCACCATGCCGCGCGGCTCGCTGCCGATGCGGCGCAGCGACAGCTCGAGCTGCTCGCGGCAGTCGCAACGGAGCGAGCCGAGCACGTCGCCGGTGAGGCACTCCGAGTGGAGCCGGGTCGGGACGTCGAGCGCCCCGTCGACCTCGCCGCGCACGATCGCGACGTGCTCCTTGCCGTCGGGCGCGTCCGCGAAGCCGACGATGCGAAAGTCGCCGAACTGCGTCGGCAACCGCGCGACCCCCGCGATGGAGAGCGGCCTCGTCGCGGCGCGCACGCGCGGCGGGGGAGCGGGGTGGGCGACGCGGAGCGTGGTGGCTGAGCTGCGCACGGTCAGGACCTCCTCGGTGTGTGAGTGGCCCTATCGATGCGGCCCCGGCGCCGGTCGTTACAGCGTTCGTCCAACGTTCGTCTAATGTTCGTTCGGACGCACGACCTCCGCCTGGCGGAGGTCGGCCAGGGGCCGCGAAGCTCCGCTCAGTCGCTCGCCATCCGCGCGTACGCCGCCGCGAGCGCGCGCGGCAGCGCGTCGACCCTGGGGAGGATCTCCCAGTGCCCCGCGCCGAGCATCGCGGGGAAATAGCCGCGCGCGACGGTGTCGATCGTCAGGCCATGCACCCACACGCCGCGGCGGCTCGCCTCGCGCACCGCCTGGCGGACGTCCTCCACGCCGTGCGTCCCCTCGTACCGGTCGTAGTCGGTCGGCTTGCCGTCGCTGATGAGCAGCACGAGGCGCCGCCGCGCGTCGGGGAGGCACGCCTCGTCGGTGGCGTAGCGGAGCGCCGGGCCGATGCGCGTGTATCCCTGCGGCTTCAGCGCTCCGAGCCTCGCCTTCGCGAGCGCCCACGGCTCGCCCCAGCGCCGGACGTCGAACACGCGGCAGCGGTTGCGCGTGTGCGAGGCGAAGCCGATCACGCGCACCTCGTCGCCGAGCCGCTCGGCGACCTCGCCCAGGACCAGCACGGCCTCGCGCGACACGTCGAGCACCCGCCGGTCGTCGACCCACGCGTCCGAAGACAGCGAAAGGTCGAGCAGGACCGTCGTCGCCACGTGGTGCGCGAGGCGCGCGCGCCGCGTGTAGAGCCGCGGCGCGTCGGCGTGGCCCGCGCGCAGGTCCGCGAGGTGCTGCACGACGGCGTCGAGATCGACGTGATCGCCGTCGCGCTGCCGGCGCTGCGGGGCCAGGCGCGCGCGCTGCAGCCGCACGCTCCGCAAGACGTCGTCGACGACCTTGCGGGTGCGGCCGAGCGCCGCGGCGGCCCAGCGGGGATCGCGGCGCGCGAGCGCGGTCGGGTAGACGGTGCACCACCCCTTCCGGTAGGCGCTCGCCTTGGCGTCCCACTCGTCGTACGCCATCCCGCGCTCGCCCGGCGCGATCGTGGCGACGTCGGGGACGTCGGCGGCGAGATCGATCTCCGCTCGAAGGAGCGAGGCGGCCTCCTCGTCGGTGCGGATCAGCTTGCCGAGCTTCACTTCGTCGAGCGCCTCGAGCTGCTCGTCGAGCTCGTCCGCGCCGTCGAGATCGCGCGCGCCGCCGCGGTGCTCGTCGGCCGTGTCGATCTTCTCGAAGGTGTGCTGGAGCACCGCGTCCTCGAGCTCCTTCGCGTCGAGCTGGACGAGCTCGATCTCGCCGACGTGCGGCGCCTCGGCCTCGGTGGTCACGTCGGTGGGCGGGCGGGCGCCGTCGTCGGCCTTCGCGTGCGGCCGCGCGCCGACGGGCGGCGTGTCGTCGTCGAGGATCTCCCCCCAGAGCGGGACGGAGGGCGAAAGGTCGGCCGCGCGCGCGTCGAGCTCGGCGAGCGGAAGCCCCGCGGCGGAAACTCCTCGCCAGAGCAGCTCCACGCGCAGTCGCTCGACGATCGCTTCGTCGTCGTGCGCGTCACGCGCGTCGGGGGCGTCACGCGAGCCGGCGCCCGCGCGTGTCGCTCGGCCGAAGGTGAGTCGACCGCGCGCCTGCAGCACGACGCGGCACGCCTCGCCCCACGCCTCCGAGAAGCGCGGCAGCGTGGCCTCGAGGTGCGCGAGCGCGCGCTCCACGCGGTCGATCTCCAGGTGCGCGCGCGCGAGGCGCCCTTCGACGGCCGGGCGCAGCGGATCGGTCGCCACCATCGCGCCTGCGAGCAGCGCCCGCACGGCGTAGAGCCTCGCGTTCTCGTCGGCGTCGAGGCCCACGTCGAGCGCGCGCGGGAGCGTCAGCGCGTAGCCGCGCAGGCCGCCGACCCCCTCGCTCGCCAGCACGCGCACCGGCGCGCCGGCGACGATCTGCGCGAGCAGCGTGAGGTGACGCTCGCGATCGACCAGGTGCGCGGCGCGGCGCGCATCGAGCTTGGGGCCGCGCGTCGCGCCGGTGAGCTTGCGGTAGAGCGTGCGCACGCCGCGGAAGAGCGCGAGCTCCCACTCGAACTCGATGGTGGGCGCCTTCGACAGCGGCGCGACGCGCTCAGAGGGCAAGCGCCACCACGTCGCGCAGCGCGCTGGCGATCGCGGGATCGTCGGTGAGCGGCTGCACGACGGCGACGTCGCACGCGCGGCGCGGCTCGACGCCGGAGCGGATCAGCTTGGCCGCGTCGACCATGAGGCGCGTGGAGGGGAGCTCGGCGAGGCCGAGCGCGTCGAGCGTGCGGAGCTTCTGCGCGAGCATCGCGAGGCGCTTGGCGACCTTCGGCTCGCACCCCACCTCGCCCAGCACGATCTCGGCCTCGAGCTCCGGCGAGGGGTAGTCGAACGCCATCGCGACGAAGCGCTGGCGCGTCGACGGCTTCAGCTCCTTGAGGCCGCGCTGGTAGCCGGGGTTGAAGCTCACGACCAGCATGAAACCGTCGGCCGCGACCACCTCTTCGTCGTGCCCCTCGAGCACGATGCGCCGGCGGTGATCGCTCAGCGGGTGGAGCACGACGATCACGTCGGGGCGCGCCTCGGCGATCTCGTCGAGATAGAGAATCGCCCCCTGGCGCACGGCCCGCGTGACGGGGCCGTCCTGCCAGACGGTCTCTCCACCGCGGATCAGATGACGCCCGGCCAGGTCGACCGCCGAGGTCTCGTCGTGGCAGGCGACGGTGACCAGCGGCCGGCCGAGCTTCGCCGCCATCGCCTCCACGAAGCGGCTCTTGCCGCACCCCGTGGGCCCCTTGAGCAGCAGCGGGAGCTGCTGACGGTGCGCGTGCTCGAAGATCGCGCACTCGTCGCGTACGGGCCGGTAATAGGGTGCAGCAGAGGCCGTCATGTCGGCTACTCCGCCGCCGCCGGCAGCGCTGCCGCGGCGTCACGGGCGTCACGGGAGTCACGGGAGTCGAGGTCGTCCGAGTCCAGCCCTTTCAAGGTGACGGCCGTGTAGGTTGGTCAGATCTACTTCCTACTTTGTGGGATCGATTTTCGCGCACCGTGGCGATGGCCGTTGCCGAGTTCGGCCTCACGCAGGCATTCACTCACGATGTTGCTCTCCGGGA
>CAIXWQ010000598.1 GCA_903923175.1 uncultured delta proteobacterium
CTTCACGTAGTGGTAGCCGAGGAAGCGACGCGTCGGCGCGTCGTACAGCCCGCCCGAGTACGAGTAGCTCGTCGTCGAGCTGTTGCCGCGCCCGTCCGAGATCGTGATCGACGACACCGTCTGCGACAGCGGCGGGTTGTTGGTGTTGGGCCAGCGCGACGACGGCGTGTACGCGAGCGTCGTCGTGCCGCCGAGGCCGCTCGCGAGGACGGTCAGCAGATCGGGGACCTGTCCGCTCGAGAGCTGCGTGGTCGCCGTCCCTCCCCAGGCCGTGTTCGTGAACTGCACAAAGTCGGACTTGCCGTCGCCGTCGAAGTCGCCGCTGATCTGGCGCGCGTAGTTCGTGTTCCAACCGCCGGGGCTGCCGAGCCCCACGGCCGCGAAGGTCCCGTCGCCGTTCGACAGCCACGCCGTTCCAGTGCCGCCCCAGCTCGTGTTCGTGAACTGGAGGAAGTCGGTCCGGCCATCGCCGTTGAAGTCGCCGGGGACCTGGCTCGCGAGGTCGGTGTTCCAGCCCCCGGGGCTACCGAGGCCGACCGCGCTGAACGTGCCATTGCCGTTCGACAGCCACGTCGTCGCCGTGCCGCCCCAGGCCGTATTGGTGAACTGGATGAAGTCGGTCTTGCCGTCGCCGTTGAAGTCGCCCGAGACCTGGCGCGCGTAGCTCGTGTTCCAGGCCCCGGGGCTGCCGAGGCCGACCGCGCTGAACGTGCCATTGCCGTTCGACAGCCACGTCGTCGCCGTGCCGCCCCAGGCCGTATTGGTGAACTGGATGAAGTCGGTCCTGCCGTCGCCGTTGAAGTCGCCGGCGACCTGGCTCGCGTAGTCGGTATTCCAGGCCCCGGGGCTGCCGAGGCCGACCGCGCTGAACGTGCCGTTGCCGTTCGACAGCCACGTCGTCGCCGTGCCGCCCCAGGCCGTGTTCGTGAACTGGACGAAATCGGTCTTGCCGTCGCCGTTGAAGTCGCCGGCGACTTGGCGCGAGAGGTCGGTGTTCCAAGCTCCCGGGCTACCGAGACCGACCGGGGTGAACGTGCCGTTGCCGTTCGAGAGCCACGTCGTCGCCGTGCCGCCCCAGGCCGTATTGGTGAACTGGACGAAGTCGGTCCTGCCGTCGCCGTTGAAGTCGCCGGTGAGCTGGCGCGCGTAGTTCGTATTCCAGGCCCCGGGGCTGCCGAGGCCGACCGCGCTGAACGTGCCGTTGCCGTTCGACAGCCAGCTCGTCGCCGTGCCACCCCAGCTCGTGTTCGTGAACTGGAGGAAGTCGGTCTTGCCGTCGCCGTTGAAGTCGCCGACGAGCTGCGAGGCGTAGTCCGTGTTCCAGCCTCCGGGGCTGCCGAGCCCGACGGCGGAGAAGCCTCCGCGCACGCCCGCGACCGAGCTGAGGGTCTGGCCGGGGAGCGTCGAGCCGCCGGTGACGGTGCCCGTGCCGTCGAGCGTCGCGTCGCGGCCGTACAGCTGGATGCCGGTGAGGACCGAGCGGCCCGTCGCGGCGCTGGTCGTGTACGCGAGCTTGTAGGCGCGCGCGCGCGCGCCGCTCACCGTGACGTCGACGGTCTTGAAGCGGTAGCTGGTCCGCCCGACGTAGCTGCCGTTCGCGAACGTGATCGGATCGGGGCGCGCCTCGCGGTAGAGCGTGACGAGCGCGCCGCCGTAGCTGACCGTGCTCGGGTAGCAGTCGGCCCCCGCGTCGCACGACCAGCCGTAGGTGACGCTGTTGCCCGACGTGTCGATGGTGGCGGTCTGGCCCCAGCGGAACGTCCCCGCGGAGACGCCGTACACCGCGCCGTAGGTGACGCGCGAGCCGTCCTTCTGGGTGATGGTCCAGCTGTTCGCCGAGGCGTTGAACGCGACGCGCACGAAGCTCTCGATCTTGGTCGAGTGCGTGCCGCCGGTGGTGCAGCTCGGGCTCGTGCTCGCCGCGACGCAGGGGACGAGCTCCTGGCCGTCGAGCACGAACACGTCGGAGGCCGTGTAGGTCGGCGCGCCGCGCCCGGCGCTCGCGCGCTCGATGGTCGAGAAGCCGGTCAGGCTCCAGCCGACGCCGAGCGTGCCGTTGCCGCCCGAGGAGTTGTAGGTGAGCGACAGGCGCGGCTCGAGGCCGTGGTACGGCGGGACCTCGATCGGCACGGTCGATCCGACCGACCCGTGGAACGGATCGGCCGACGAGGTTCCGGGCGGAGGCTTCCCCTCTCCCCAGGCCTGGGCGGCGAAGAGGACGGTCGCGAGCGTGACGAACAGGGGCGCGAGTCGCTTCATCGAGATCTCCGCGGCGAGGCAAAGCTCGCCGAGAGCGGATCCTGAGGAGATCGCGCGGCGCTGGAAGTTACCTTCGTCATGCGAACGCGCACTTCGGCGAGAGCTCGAGGTCGCACCTCTCGCGACACGCGCGCGCGTCCGCGCGTGAGACGAGCAGCGCGTGCACGGGCGAAGCGCGCCGCGTGACCGAGCCCGCTCGAGCCCTGCCCCTCGCGGCGCCGTCCGACGCGCCGGCCCTGCGTCAGCCGCCAGGCAAACGCGCCAAATCCGCCCCGCCTCGAAACGGGGCCACGCAGGCCTCGACGAAGTCAGAGCATGGCCGGCCCCCTCACGCTTCCGCACCGGATCACCTTCCTCGCCCCCGTCCTCGCCCTGCCGCCCAACGCGCAGCACCTCGAGACGTCGTCGGCCTTGCTCCTCTTCATCACGGTGTTCGAGAACCTGGTGCGCCACCCGCGGGTGACGCTCACCGATCCCGACGATCACCAGCTCACCGATCGCGAAGAGCGGCTGCTCAACGTCCAGCACCCGCGGATCGACTCGCTGCGCGACGAGCAGTTCGGCGAGGCGCGGCGCGACGAGCTGCTCTGGTTCGAGCTCTCGCTCGATCCTGCGCGCCCCTCCGCGGTCACGCTCAAGGCCGAGCGCTACGACGGCCGCGTGCGCGAGTTCGTCGCCGCGCCGCACGCGCCGCTGGGCGGGCAGCTCGAGCACTGCCTCGGCCAGTGGCTCGCGGCGACCGAGCTGCCGCCGCTCGCGCGGGCGTTCGAGCCCTTCGCGGTCGACGATCTGCTGCGCGCCGCCGCCGCGGGGCACGAGGCGATCCGCACGCGCACGCCCGACGGCGCCGTCCGCTTCGCGACGCCGCCGCGACTGCAGGTGCCGTTCCTGCGCTTCATCTACGTCACCTGCAACCAGTACACGTTCGAGGAGATCCTGCGGCTCGAGCCCGACAACCCCTGGGCCGCGCGCGACAGGTTCCTCGCGCAGCTGCACCAGACGCCGCCGGTGCGCGATCTCTCGCTCGTCAAGCGCGCGCTGCAGACCGCGCCGATGTTCGGCAAGCTCCACCTGTCGATGTTCGGCGAGGGGGTGAGCGACGACGAGAAGCTCTCGGCGTTCGCCACCGCCTGCGTGCTGATCCCGGGCAACGCCTACGCGCTCAAGGACTACGGCTACTGCCTCGACTACTGGGGGCGCTGGCCGGAGGCGCTCCGCTACGCCGAGCGCGCCTGCCGCGCGACGCCGCTGTTCATCCCGGCGCACATCCTGGCGATGGAGATCTACGACCTCTGCCGGCCCGGGGCCGCGCTCGAGGTCGCCACGCACCACGTGGGGTTTCTCGATCACCTGGTCGAGCGCGAGGCCATCGACGCCAACGACGTCGAGCTGCGGCACGCACGGCTACGCCTCTCGGACGCGCTGATGCGCGCGGGGCGCCTCGAGGAGGCCATCGGCCTGCGCGCATCGGCGCTCGGCGGGCTCGAGAGCCTTTGGCCCAACCAGGCGAAGGTGCTCGAGACGTGGCGCAACGATCCGGCCACGTTCGCGCAGCTCTACGCGCGCGAGGCCTCGCTGCGCGGCGACCCCGGACGCGCGCTCCAGGGCTTCTCGGCCGCGGCGCCCGACGGCGCGATCGAGGTCGCGATGTTCGTCGACGCGCTGATCGCCGTCGGCCGCGAGGACGACGCGGCGCTCGCGTTCGCGCAGCACAGCCGCACCAGCATGGTGGTGAACCCGGTCGCGCGCCTCGCCGGCGCCAAGGCGCTCGCGCTGGTGGGCGACACCGCCGGCGCGCTCGAGTGCGTGTACAAGGTGAGCCTCAGCTACGGCCACACCGAGTGGGACACGGCGCTCAACCGCGTGCTGCGCCTGATCGGCACGCGGCCGCTCGCGGAGTGGGAGGCGGTCATCCAGGCCCACCTCGGGGCCGGCGGGCGGCGCCTCGCGCGGCTGGTCGCGCGCGACGCGGCCGACTTCGTCCCCGCGGCCGCGCAGAGCCAGGTCGTCGCGTACGCGCTCGCGGGCTCGACCGCCTACGGCCACGACGACTCGCTCTTCGCCGCGCTGCGCGCCTCGCTCGAGCCGTACGGCCTCGGCGAGATCGATCAGCACTTCGCGCGCTGGTCGCAGCCGACGCTCGAGCACGCCGATCGCCTCGCCGAGGGGTTCCCCGCGCTCGTGCCGCAGGAGCCCGGCGACGACGCCCCCGAGGGGGCCGCGCTCGCGCGCGCCGCGAAGCTCTTCTGGGGCTTCGCCGCCTCGTTCGGCCGCTACCTCGCGCTCACCACGCAGCCCGCGAACGTCCTCGCCGGCGGCCACCGACAGGTCGCGTCCGACGCGCTCGAGCTCTTGAAGACCGCGCGCGGCCTGCTGCCGCGGCTGGTCATCCGGCAGTTCCTCGAGGGGATCGAGCGCGTCGCCGGCGTCATCGAGCCGTGGCTGCTCGACACGTGGCTGCTGCGCTTCGAGCGCGCGCTCGATCTCGAGGCGAACGAGGGCGGGCACCTCGAGCCGCTGGTGCAGGGGCTGCCGTGGATGACCTGGCTGCTGCGCGGCGACGAGCGCGTCGGCTGGGAGTACAAGCTCGCCCTCGAGGCGCTCGCGGAGCCCGCGCGCGCCGGCGAGGCGTTCACGCTGCTGGAGCGGAGCCTGCGCGCCATCGGGCGCGGCGCGGCGCCGAAGTGGTCGAGCGCGGCGACGGGGCTGCTGCCGCCCGAGCAGGCGCTCGACGTGCACCTGACGGCGACGTTCGCGCACCCGGGGTTCGCCGGCCCGGCGCTCGAAGCGGCCAAGCTCCTGATGCCGCAAGGGCGCGGGCGCGCCGCGTTCGAGGGGCTGTGCGCCAACCTGCCCGGCGCCGGCAAGCAGTGGCGCGACAAGCAGGTGGCCGCGCTCGCGCCGCTCTGGGCGCAGGGGCAGATGCCCTGCCCGCTCGACATCAACCAGGCCGCGAAGACCGGCGCCGAGGCGCAGCAGCGCGGCGACTTCCAGGTCACGATCGACTGCTACCGCTGGTGCCTCGCCAACGATCCGAACAACGCCGCGGTGTGGCGCGCGCTCGGCGTCGCCTACGCGAAGCTCGGCGACGCGCCCGGCTCGCTCGCGGCCTTCGCGCGCGCCGATCGGCTGGAGGCCCCGAAATTCGCGGCGCAGGCGCTGCGCGAGGCGAAGCACGGGGCCGAGGCGGTGACCCTCTTCCGCTACGCCTCCACGTGGTTCCAGAGCGCCGACGAGTGGCTCGCGCTCGCCGGCACCGCGGCCGAGATCGACGACGCCGACGCGGCGGCCGAGGCGTACGGGCGCGCCCTCGCGCTCAACCCGAACGCCGCGACGAACAACGTGCTGCACCAGTGGGCCGACGCGCTCAACGAGACGGGCCAGTACGCCAAGGGGGCGGAGGTCGCGCAGCGGCTGCTGCAGGGCGCGCGCAACGACGCGACCTACGCGACCTGCGGCGCCTACCACCTCGGGCACGCGCTGCTCGGGCTGCGGCGCTTCCAGGAGGCCGTGCCGTACGCGGAGCAGGCGCTCGCGCAGAACAAGTACCCCGAGAACCGCGCGCAGTACGCCGACAAGGTCGAGCGCGCGAAGCGGGGCGAGCCGCCGACGCCGAAGCCCTCGCGCGCGGCGACGCACGAGGCCGGCATGTGGGCGGCGCTCGCGGCCGGCGACGCCCGGCAGATCCTCTCGGTGGGCGGCGCCACGCCGGAGCCGAAGCCGTGGAACCTGCGCCGCGCGATGCTCACGGCGGCCGAGCTGCGCGACGACGCCGAGCACGCGATCACGGTGACGCCGCGGGCCCGCGCGGCGGCCGCCGAGGCGCTCTCGCTCACCGCGGGGCGCACCGAGCCCGACGCGGCCCTGGTGCGGCTGCAGGCGCTGCGGATCCGCGAGAACGACGCCTTCCCGGTCGATCCCCCCGCGGCGTTCGGCGCGCCGGGCACGCGCCCGCCGCGCGAGCAGTTCGCGCGCGTCTTCGAGCAGCGCCGCGGCGGCGGCCAGCAGGTCCCCGTCGATCCCGACGACGTGGTGGTGTTCCCCGGCCAGCGCGTGGGGCGCCTGAGCGACTACGTGCGGCTGCAGAAGGGGATCAAGGCGGGCAACCTGAACGGCACGCTCCAGGCGCTCGGGATCGACATGGGCTCCTACGCCCAGGTCTCGATGGCGTGGGGGCAGCGCATCGCGGCCGACGCCGACCTCGCGATCCGCTTCCAGCGGCGGATGCGGGCGTAGGCCGGACGCTGCGCGGGCGGC
>CAIXWQ010000599.1 GCA_903923175.1 uncultured delta proteobacterium
CGAGCCGCGCGAGCCGCGCACGCTCGTCCTCGGCAACGCCTGCGAGCGCGGCGCCGACGTCGGCTCCACCGGCGAGCGCACGCGCGCCCACGCGCCGGATCTCCTCGCCGACGAGGCGACGCGGATGTTCGAGCCGCTGCTGCCGCGCCCGCACGTCGCCGCGCGCCCGCGCGCCCCGGTCATCGGGCTGCCGCGCGTGATGGGGCTCTACCGGTGCGCGCCGCTCGTCTTGCACTACCTGCGCGCGCTCGGCGTGCCCGACGATCGCGTGGTGATCTCGCCGCCCACGACCGAGGCGCTCTACCAGGACGGCGCGCGGCACGGCGTGGCCGATCCGTGCTTCCCCGCCAAGCTCGTGCTCTCGCACGTCGACTGGCTGCTGCACCGCGCGCCCCGGCCCATCGACGTGCTGCTCATGCCCGCGATCACGCACGCGTGCGTCGCCCCCACCGGCACCGCCGACACCGCCTCGTGCCCGATCGTGACCGCGTTCGGCCACACCACGGTGGCGGCGCTACGGCGCGGCGACGACGTCCTCGCGCGCCTCGGCGTCCGCGCGCTCACCCCCGATTTCCACCTCGGCGACGCGACGCGCCTCGGCGCGCAGCTCTTCGCGGCCTTCCGCGAGCTGCTCGACGTGACCGAGGAGCAGCACCTGCGCGCCTTCACGCACGGGCTCGCCGCGCAGCACGCGCTCGGCACGCGGCTGCGGCGGCGGGGCGCGAAGATCCTCGCGCAGGCGGCGGCGGAGCGGCGCGCGGTCGCGGTCGTGCTCGGGCGCCCGTATCACGCCGATCCCGGCATCCAGCACGGGCTCTCCTCCGAGCTCGCCGCGCGCGGCCTCCCCGTGCTCTGCGTCACCGCGCTCCCCAAGCATGACAAGGACGCGCTCGACCTCTCGACGACCATCCCGCACGCGACCAACTCCGGCGACGCCGAGAAGGTCTGGGCGGCGCGCCTGGTCGGCCGCATCCCCGAGCTGGTCGCGGTCGACGTGTCGAACTTCAAGTGCGGCCAGGACGCCGGGGTCGCCGGCGTGCTCGGCGACCTGCTCTCGGCCTCGGGCAAGCCGGTGCTGCGCATGCACGACCTCGACGAGGACCGCGCGCCGGCCTCGATGCGCGTCGCGATCGAGACCTTCGTCGAGACCGTGCGCGCGTTCGAGCGCGAGCACCTCGGGGCGGCGCCGTGATCCGCGGGCCGCTGGTGGTCGGCGGGCTCGGCTGGCCCTACGACGAGCTGCTCGCGGCGACGCTCGCGCGGCCGGCCTTCGGGCTCGGGCCGACCGAGACGCTCGGCGCGCTCGACGCCGAGGCGTACGACCTCGGTCGCGCGTCGCTGCCGCGCGGCCAGTGCGCGCCGGCGCTCTACACCACCGGCGCGCTGCTGCGCACGGCGGCCGAGCGGGCGCGCGCCGCGGGTGACGCGCATGACGCGCATGACGCGCATGACGCGACCTTCCTCGCGCTCGGCAGCTGCGGGCCGTGTCGCTTCTCGATGTTCGACGTCGCGTGGCGCCGCGCGCTCGCCGGCGCAGGGCACGCGCGGCTCGCGGTGCACGAGGTGGCCTCGACGCTCGACGCGCTCGTCGCGGCGGTCGGGCGCGAGGCGGCCTCGGCGTGCCTCGACGGAATCCTCGCGGGCGACGCGCTCGCGGAGGCGACGCGACGGCTGCGGCCGCACGCCCGCGCGCCCGAGGAGGTCGATCGCGCGGCGCGCCGAGCGGCGACGACGCTCGCGGAACACCTGCGTGGCGGGCGCGACGTGATCGAGGCGCTGGCCGCGACGCGCGACTGGCATCGCACGATCGAGCGCGCCACCTCGCCCGGCCCGCGCCCGCTCGCGCGCGCCACGCTCGTCGGCGAGCCGTGGTCGCTGCACGTCGACGGCGATCCGCAGCTCAACGTCACGCGGGTGCTCGCGGACGCCGGCGTGGAGGTCGACGCGCCGCCGCTCGCGCTCTGGATCGCGTACCTGCTCTGGGCGGTGCGCGCGCCGCCGTGGTCGACGAGCGGCGTGCCGAGCGAGGCCACGCGCGCCGCGGCGGCCGCGCTCGAGCCCGCGTTCCTCGCGCGGTTCGCGGCGGCGATGTCCGCGGCCGGCCTCGTCGGCTACGCGCTGCCGTCGATCGACGAGCTCGAGGCGCTGGCCGCCCCGCACCTGCCTTCGACCAGCCGCGGCGGCTACGGCCACGTCGAGATCGGCCTCGCCATCCGCGCCGCTCGCGATCGACGCGCCCACCTCGTGATCTCGGTGAAGTCGTTCGGCTGCATCCCTTCGAGCGGGATCGGCGACGCCATCCTGCCGACGGCGCTCGGCGCCCTGCCGTTCCTCTCGCTGGAAGTGAGCAACGACGGCGCGGCCGTGCGCGAGAGCCGGCTCGCCCTGCGCATCGGCGCGGCGCGCGAGGCGGCCCGCGCGGAGTGGGAGCAGGCGCGCGCGAGCAGCCCACAGGCGCGCGTCCCCGAGGTCGATCCGCTCGCCGATCCGTGGGCGACGACGGCCCGCCCCTACGCCTGCACGCTCGCGAGCCTCCTGCACGACGCGCCCTGAAGCCGCGCGGCTCATCCGCGCTCGCGCGCTCGCGTCGTACCTGGGGGCGGTTTATCGCGCGACGTCCGCCTTCGATACGCTCGGGCGATGCGCGTGTTGGCCTGGCTCGCGGCGCTCTGCGGCGTGGTCGCGAGCTGCTCCAGCCCGCGTCCGCTCGGCGGCGCCGACTGCGCGCAAGACGGCAGCTGCCCCTCGGGGCTCACCTGCTTCGCGAACTGGCGCTGCTACCCGCCCGCCGCCGATCCGCCGTGCGAGCCCACCTGCTACGGCGTGGAGCCGCTCTGCGACAAGCGCACGCTCCGCTGCGTCGCCTGCCTCGGCGACGACGACTGCGGCGCCGGCACCGTCTGCAGCGCGCCGACCCAGCGCTGCGTTTCGGGGTGCAACGCGCAGCACCGATCGTGCGGCGACGCCGGCGAGACCTGCGACGTCGAGGCGGGCGTCTGCCACGGCTGCGCGAGCGACGGCGACTGCAAGGTCGCGGGCAAGGGGCGCTGCGACGCCGCGAGCGGCCAGTGCGTCGCGTGCCTCCCCGACGCCGACGACTGCCCGAGCGGGCAGTTCTGCAATGCCACGAGCGACGGCTTCGCGTGCGCGCCCGGCTGCAAGAGCGTCGCGGACTGCGCGACCGACGGCGGCGCCCCCTCGCCCACCGTCGACTGCTGCGCCGGCCGCTGCGTCGACACCGCGGTCGCGACCGAGAATTGCGGCGGCTGCGGCAACGCGTGTCGCAGCGGCAAGGCGTGCTGCGCGGGGACGTGCGCCGACCTCGCGACCGACGTCGACCACTGCGGCGCATGCGCCACGTCCTGCGCGCGCCCCAACGTGCAGGGGCCTTCCTGCGCCGCCTCGACGTGCGCCGACAAGGGGTGCGAGTCGTACTTCGCCGACTGCGACAAGGACCCGGGGAACGGCTGCGAGGTCAACCTCACGCAGGACGCGAAGAACTGCTACGGCTGCGGCAACGCGTGCACGGCGCTGCCGCACGCCGAGGCCGCCTGCTCGGTCGCCAACTGCACGCTCGGCAGGTGCCTCGCCGGCTACGCCGACTGCGACCACATCCAGAGCGACGGCTGCGAGGTCGACCTCACCTCCGACGCGAGCCACTGCGGCGCGTGCGCGACCGCGTGCGCGAGCGGTCAGAGCTGCGTCGCCGGCGCGTGCCAGTAGCGGCGCGCTCGCGCCGCACGCGCCGCACGCGTGTCACGCGCCCGCGCGGCGCCTTCGTCGCAGCCCGAGCGTCGCGCCGATCGCGAGCGTCGCGAGCACGGCCACGCCGTCGTGGGCCGCGTCGGCGGGCGCGTCGATCCGGCACTTGCACGCCGACGACGCCGCGGGCGGCGCGGGCGGCTGCAGGTGGCGCACGCAGCGCGCGCGCGCCTTGCCGCTGAAGGTCACGCCGTCGACGACGCCGAGGTTGAACGTGACGCTCCACGAGAGCGTCGGGATCCCTTCGTTGAAGGTCCCCGTCCAGTACAGGTCCGCGCCGGTCTTCTCGAAGAGCGGGTCGATCTTCACGTCGGCCTTGGAGTCGAACTCGACGAGGCTGAGCAGCTCGAAGGTGTTCGGCAGGTGCCAGTCGTGCTGCTCGTCGAGATCGAGGCTCGCGCAGTACGCGAGCGACTCGCGCCAGGTGCGCGTCTGGCCGTCGTCCTGCCTTTGCCACTCGAGCGTGTTCGCCTCGTCGCGGACGGTGTCGCCCTTCGGCCCGACGGTGAGCGGCCCCGCGAGGCGCAGGTGGTCGGGCGCCTTCACGCTGCTCATCGCGCCGCGCACGCAGCGGATCGGCAGCGCGGAGTCCTTCAAGAGCGGCACCACCTCGCCCGCGTCGAACTTCACCGTCCAGCCGAGCATGGTCGACGTCGCGACCGCGGTCGACGACCAGTAGTTGGTCTGCTGCTGCTGCTTGAACGCCTGATCGGTCGACGGCGCGATCTTGCCGTAGTGGTTGATGGTCACGAGCTCGACCACGCTCGGCAGTCGCCAGGCCCCCACGCCCGCGCCGGGCGCGCTCGTCGAGAACGCGGTGCACGCCTTCGCCGCGTCGGCCTGCGAGTAGGTCTTGCCGTCGTCCTGCGCCTGCCAGATCAGGCCCGTCGACGGGTCCTGCACGTCGGCGTCGCCGAGCGGGACCATCGGGCGTCCGTTCGGCTGGAAGTCGCCGTCCTGAGCAGGCCAGCCGGCGAGCGGGCACGCGAGATCCTGCACGTCGTCGGAGCCGCAGCTCACCACCCCGGTGCGGAACAGCTTCGGGTGCGGCCCGCCGGTCACCGTCACGGGCGGCCCGAGATCGGGCGTGGCGTCGGTGCCGACGTCGAGCTCCATGCCGCCGTCCACGAGGCCGCCGTCGGCCGACTCGACCGGCAGTCCGAGCGGGTCGAAGACCTCCGCCCACGGCAGGCAGGTCGCCGGGTTGCAGCCGCCGCCGACGAGCACCTTGCCCGACGAGAGGCCGACCGCGATGTGGTAGGCGCGCGACATCATCATGCGCGGCGCTTCGTAGAAGTGCTTGCCGATCGGCAGGTAGACCTCGGCCGCCGCGCGCGTCGCGTCGGTGCCGTCGGTGCCGCCCGCGAGCAGGATCTGATCGTTGGCGAGGCGCGTCGCGGTGTGGTGGTGGCGCGGCGCGTTCATGCTCGGCCCGGCGGCGAACCGCCCGCCCTTGATCGGATCGGGCGACCAGATCTCGCTGGTCGCGAGCGACGTCCCCTTGCAGGGCTGGGTGCTGCAGCCCCCGGTGACGAGCACGGTGCCGTCGGCGAGCAGCGTCGCGGTGTGCCCCGCGCGCCCCTTCGCCATCTGCCCGGCCGAGCGCCAGGTGTCGGTCGCGGGGTCGTAGCGCTCGGCGTCGAAGAGCACGTTCGCGCACGCGACGTCGGCGCAGCCGCCGACCACGAGCACCGTGCCGTCGGCGAGCGCGGTGGTGGTCGCGTAGCCGCGCGGCGCCGAGAGCGCGCCCGCCTTCGCCCAGGTGCCGGCCGCGGTCTGGAAGCGCGCGACGTCGGCGAAGCACTGCTTGTCGTCGCAGCCACCGGGCACGAGCGCGTCGCCGCTCGGCAGCAGGGCCGCCGTCATGTTCGCGCGCGCGCTCGGCAGCGCCCCCGCCTCGACCCAGGCGCCGCTCGCCTCCGAGTAGCGCTCGGCGCTCGCCGTCGTCGCCGCGCACCCCGTGGCGGTGCAGCCGCCCGCGATCAGCAGCTCGCCCGCGGGGAGCACGACGCCTGCGTACGAGTAGCGCCCTTGCAGCAGCGGCGGGCCTGCGGTCCACGTCCCCGACGCCGGGTCCCACGCGTCGGTGTTGGCGAGGATCTGGTTGCACGACGAGGTCGCGAGCCCGAGCGGGCACGACGCCAGCGCGCAGCCCCCGACGGCGAACACCTTGCCGTCGGGGCGGCGGTAGCCGTAGTCGGCCCAGTGCGCGACGGTCATCGAGCCGGTGGTCGACCAGTCGGGATCGACGAGGATCGGCGCCTTCAGGCCGCGCAGATCGACGTCCTCGATGAGCCTCGTGCCGACGAGGCGCACCGTGCCGACGCGCCGCGTGCCGTCGGCCGCGCGCGCGACCGGCGCCGAGAGCCGCAGGCGCGCCATCCCGTTCTGGTCGTAGACCTCGATGAGCCGGCCGGCCTGCCGCAGCCGCGCGACGCCAGCGCCGCCGTCGAACTCGAACTCGCGGTGGAGCGCCTCGGGCGGCTTGACGAAGTAGACGTACTCGTCGAGGTGCGTCGGCGTGACCTTGTAGAGGAGATCGCCCCCCTGCACCGCGCCGGGATAGACGATCACGCCGCGGTGGATCTCCGCGGGGACCTGCGCGATCCCGTCCTCCTCGGTGCGCACGACGACCCCTTCGACCCCGTCGAGCCGCACCTCGTGCGCGCCGCGCGAGAGCCCGGGGAGCCTCGCCGAGAGCGTCTGTCCGGCCGAGTCCTGCGCGCGCACGAACTTCGAGGTGAGCCCCCGCGGGCGCGCGGTGAGCGTGCCGTCGGGCGCGCGGTCCCACTGCAGGTCGGCGACCATGCCGAACCACTTCACCGCCCCGTGGAAGTGCGAGGCGATCTCGTCGAGCAGCTCCGGGGGCCTGGCCTCGGCGGCGCGCGCGCTCTTCTCGAGCTGCAGGCAGGACGCACCCGACCCGCCCGTCGCGGCCAACGCGATCGCCGCCAGCGCGAGCACGAACGCGGCAGAGACAGCGGGGCGCGCGCGCATGAAGTCGAGCGTAGGCCTCGGGGCCGTCCGGCACGATGCCCGCACGGGGCATGGCCGGAGGCCGAGATCGGGCTGCCACGGGAAAAACACGCCGATCGGCGCGACCGTAGGCGCGGTCGGGCGGACGGTGCGACGATTCGCGGGTGGGGGCGCTCTCCGGCTTTCAGGCGCTGTCGCGGCGGCGCTTCTTCCGCGTGTCGCTCGGCGTCGGCGTCGCGCTCGGGGCGACCGCGGGCGGCGGCGTCGCGCTGCGCGGGTGCGCCCCCGACGTGCGCGGCCTGCGCTGCCTCTCGGCGCACGCGTATCGCACGCTCGACGCGCTCGCGACCGCGCTCTTCCCGCCGGGCGGCGCCATCCCAGAGGGCGCGGCCTCGATGGATCTCGCGCGCGCCTTCGACGGCTTCCTCGCCGACGAGCCCGAGCACCACGTCCGCGATCTCACGCGCGCGCTGCTCTGGCTCGAGTACGGGCCGGTCATCCACGATCACCGCCTGAGGACGTTCAGCCGGCTGCGCGAGGACGAGCGCCTCGCGCACTTCGAGTCCTGGTCGACGAGCGACAGCCTGATGCGCCGCCAGGTCGCCACCGCGTTCCGCAAGTTCCTGAGCGTCGTGTTCTACGATCGCCCCGAGATCTGGCCGAGCCTCGGCTACGACGGCCCGCCCTTCGGCGACAAGGGGGCGCGATGAGCGGCGCTTCAGGTGAGAGGCGCGGCAGCGGCGCGATCGTCGATCTCTCGCGCCCCTCGGGAGAAGGAGCGCTGGCGGGCGGCGGCGAGCTGACGGTCGAGGTGCTGGTCATCGGCTCGGGCGCGGGCGGCGCGACCGCGGCGTGGGAGCTCGCGCGCGCCGGCCACGAGGTGCTCGTCGTCGAAGAAGGGGGCGACTACGTCGGCGCGGCGCTCACCGGCCGCGACGGCGCGATGTACGACCAGCTCTACATGGAGCGCGGCGGGCGCTCGACGGCGGATCTCGCGATCGCCATCCTCCAGGGGCGCGTGCTCGGCGGCGGCACGGTCATCAACGCAGCCGACGTCGTGCCGATCCCCGACGGCGTCGCGCGCTTCTGGCAGACGAAGCACGGCCTCTCGGACTTCTCGCCCGAGGCGCTCGCGCCGTTCAAGGCCGCGGCGCTCGAGGATCTCTCGGCGAGCACGCCCGGCGAGCGGCAGATCAACGCGAACAACGCGCTTCTGCGCGAGGGGGCGCAGGCCCTCGGCCTCCGGCACGAGATCATGATGCACAACCGCGTCGGCTGCGTCGGCACCGGCACGTGCCTGATCGGCTGCCCGATGAACGCGAAGAAGAACGCCCGCTTCGTCGCCATCCCCCGGGCGCTCGAGGCCGGCGCGCGCTTCTTCGTCCGCGCGCGCGCCGTGCGCCTCGACGACGCGGGCGCGGAGGTGAAGCGCGTCACGCTGCGCACGCTCGACCCCAAGGGCTACCGCGAGGAGCGCACGCTCACGGTGCGCGCGAAGATCGTGATCCTCGCGGCGAACGCGATCGCGTCGGCGCAGCTGCTCCTGCGCTCTTCCGTCGGCAACGAGCACGTCGGCAGGCACGTCATGCTGCAGCCGCAGCTGCCGGTGACCGCCTTCTTCGATCGCGAGATCCGCTTCTTCCGCGGCATCCCGCAATCGACGGCGGTGACCGAGTACGAGCGCCTCGACGACCCCGATCGCGGCTTCTGGGGGTTTCGCATCGAGTCGATCGCGGGCACACCGGGCATCGTCGCCTCGATGCTCCCGAAACTCGGGCTGCCGGGCAAGGAGGTGATGAGCCGCTACGCGCACATGGCCGCGTCGCTGCTGCTCGTCCCCGACGCGCCCAACGGCACCATCACGGTCGATCGCGCGGGCAACCCGGTGGTGGCGTACGCGATGCCCGACGAGCAGAAGGCGCGCTACCGCGACGCGATCAAGGCGGCGGCGCGCGTGTACTTCGCCGCCGGGGCGCGCTCGGTGCAGGTGCCCTACGCGCGGCCGCTCCTCCTCGAGTCGCCGCGCGATCTCGATCGCGTCGACGCCCTCGGGTTCGAGCCCGCGACCGCGCCCTTCATCAGCGCGCACCAGCAGGGCTCGGTGCGCTTCGCCGCCTCGCCGCGCGACGGCGGCGCGAGCCCGGAGGGGCTCGTGCACGGCGCGCGCGACGTCTTCGTGCTCGACTCCTCGGGCTTCCCGAGCAGCGCCTCGAGCCACACGATGACGCCGATCATGACCGTGTCGCGCATGCTCGCGCGCAGGATCGCGGCGCGCCGCGCGGGATGACCCGAGGCGGCGCGACCGCGTCCAGACGTCGAAGCACGTCGGCGGAAGTCGCGAGACGTCAGAACGTCAACAGCGCTCCGGACCGCGCATCCCCGCGCGCGGCGAACGGCTGCGCCTGGCCGACGCCAGTCTTGCCGTCGCCGTACATGACCCAGCCGACGATGGTCATCACGAGGCCGCCGACCATCATGACCGCGGGGAGCCTGCTGCACTTCGTGTCGGGCGACTCGGCCGACTGGCAGGTGTCGCCGATCGAGGCGCTCAGGCCGCCGACGAAGCTCACCGGCCCGAGGATGCCGAGGATCAGCCCGACGACGCGCTCGTTCCACGAGCCGGGCGAGATCTGCACGCGCGCGCGCGGCCCGCGCACGTCGATCCAGCGGCTGCGCGAGGGGGTGTCGTCGATCCCGTCGACGCGCAGCCGATAGCCCCCCTCGGGGAGGCGCAGCTCGCAAGGCGCGGAGGGGCACGCGGCGACGACGCGCTCGTCGTCGTCGGAGGGGCTCACCTCGACGCGCGCCGGGCGCTCGGGGTTGTCGGTCTCGATCGTCAGCCGCGTGGTGGGCGCGCCGGCGTAGGGCGCCGCGGGCCCCATGCAGCCGACCGCGCCGAGCGCGCCTATCGCGAGCGCGGAGCCTGCGGTGAAGAGGCGAAAGGAAGAAGTCGAGGAAAGCATGGTGCGAGCCTAGCGCCGAGGCGCTGGAGCGCACGCGCGCGCTGCATGTGCGCGCGCAGGGAGCGGTCGACCCGACGCGCGCGCGCCCCCGCCGCCGCTCAGCAGCGCGCCTCCGCGGAGAGCGCCGGCGACGACGCGCGGACGGGCACGACGTTTCGCCAGCGCATGAACCGCGTCTCGAACAGGTGCCAGCTCGCCGAGGCGAACCCGAGCGTGAGCGCCAACGCGATCGCCACCGTCAGGGGGCCCGGCAGGTGCAGCCGCCGCGCCTGCTCGAACGCGACCACGTGGATCAGGTACGCGGTGTAGCTGATCCGACCGACGTATCGCGGCAGCGGCAGCAGCAGCGCGGCCCGCAGCGGCGGCCACGTCGCCCCGCGCACGAACCCGAGCAGGCCTGCGCAGCCGATCGCCGAAAGCGCGTAGCCGACGGTGTCGTAGAGCATGTCGCCACGGAAGTACCGGAACGACGGCAGCCACGCGCTCAGCGCGCCGTAGCCGAGGGCCGCCGCGACGAAGGCGAGCCCGAAGCCGCGGGCGTGCGCCGCCATCCACCGCGGCTCGCGCCGATCGCGGAGGGCGAGCAGCGCGCCGATCGCCAGCAGATCCATCCGCGAGACGACGAGCCGGTAGACGGCGTCCGGGTTGGTCGGAGAGAAGTGCGCGCGCACGAGCGGCGCCAGCGCCACCACGAGCACGAACGCGGGCGCGAGGCGTCGCTCAGGCAGGAGCAGCACGAGCAGCGGCCACGCGAGGTAGAACTGCTCCTCCACGGCGATCGACCACAGCGTGACGGGCGGCCCCTCGATGGCCGGGTACAGCGAGTCGCGCACGTTCGAGGCGAAGCCGAAGTACCAGGGCGCGTCGCGCAGCGTGAGCGGCGTGAGCGCGAGCATCACCGCGAGCGCGACGTAGAAGGGCGGCACGATGCGCAGCAGGCGCCGGAAGTAGAAGACGGAGAGCGCGTTCGAGAGCGTCGTCTCGCGCAGCGAGAGCAGGTTGCGGGTGATCAGGAAGCCGCTCAGCACGAAGAAGAGATCGACGCCGAGCCAGCCGGCCGGCAGGTGGAGGGTGTGGCGCAGGAACACCATCGAGAACGCCGCCGCGCGCAGCGTGTCGAACTGCTCGATCCTTGCGTCCTGCCCCTCGCCCGCCATCGCGCGTGGCTGCGGCGGAGGTCCGGCCCCGTCAAGGCGGTGAACCTCAAGAATGAGTGGAGATCTCGGGCGTCGGAGCGCGACCTCGGTCGGCGTCGCGAACACGTGACTGCGCGGCGCGCGCATTGCTCACCCTGGAGCGAGGAGGACCCCATGCACGTCCGCTTCACGCGCGGCCTGCGGCGCAGCCATCGGCCGCTCGCCGCCGCGCTCCTGCTCCTCGTCGCCGCGCTCGTCGAGATCGCGCACAGCGGCGGCGGTCGGCTCTACCGCTCGCTGAACGCGACGGGGAGCTACGGCCTCGCCGGCACGGTGGTCGCGCTCCTGCTCGTCGGCGCGCTGGGGCTCGCGCTGCGGCGGCGATGGGGCTGGTTCGCCGGGCTCGCGGGGACGGTCGCCTGCGTCTCGCACGGCGCCTGGGTCAGCATCTCGGAGAGCCCGCTCGGCCCGCTCTTCCTCGCGCTCGGGGTCGTCTCGGGCGTGCTGCTCTTCCGGTGCATGCCGCACATCGATCCGGTGACCGGCGCGGCGCGCTGGTCGATCGGCTGAACCCGCGTGCGCGCGTGCGCGCGTGCGCGCGTGGACGCGGGCTGCGCGCTAGGGCACCACCAGCGTCGCCGAGCTCGTCGCCTGCGCGAGCGGCGTGCGCACGACGAGCGCGCCCGTCGTCGCGCCGGCGGGCACGCGCAACGACAGCGAGCCGTCGCTCCAGCCGAGCGTCGTCGCGTCCACGCCCCCCACGAGGATCTGCGAGCGCTTCGGCGCGCCGCCGGCGGGGTCCGCGAGCCAGCCCGGCGCGAGGCCGAAGCCCGCGCCGTCGACGAAGAGCACGTCGCCGACGGCCGCCGTGGTGGGCGCGAACGCCGTGATCGAGGGGCCCGCTGCGTCGGGGAGCGTGACGGCGACCGCGCCGGCCCCGCGCGACATCGAGACCGTCAGCCCCTGCGTCGCCGGGTCGAACGCGGGCTCGAGCAGCGCGGACCACGCCGCCGAGACGCGCGCGAGCGCGCCGATCGCGCGGGTCGACGTGAACGCCGCGCACGGCAGCGACAAGCGCACCGGCGTCGAGAACGCCGCGCCGTCGGGCCCGACGCGCACGAACGGCGAGAGCGCCTTGGTGCCGACGGGGAGCGCCGAGACCGTGCTCAGCGCGTCGAGATCGATCGCGAGGAGCGTCGGCGCCGCGAGCGCGCCGGCC
>CAIXWQ010000600.1 GCA_903923175.1 uncultured delta proteobacterium
GCAGATGCGTGCCGTGGAGCTCTTCGAGCTCGGTCGCTGGATGCCAGAGCTTCTTTCTGCTAGGCCTGTAAGACGAAAGCGGACGGAAAATCAGGCTGTGGCGTAGCGA
Organism: uncultured delta proteobacterium; assembly: GCA_903923175.1. Lineage (GTDB taxonomy): Bacteria > Myxococcota_A > Polyangia > Polyangiales > JADJMO01 > CAIXWQ01. The sequence goes on from CAIXWQ010000600.1 coordinate 110, forward strand.
AACGGGGGCTCAGGCTGCGAAAGTCGGGCTAGAATGTCGCTCGTCGCGTGAGACTTTCGCGAATTGGCAAATAGCCAATCCGCACCGACCGAGTGATAGGCGTGTTGCCGGAGGCTGAGCTGGCGACGGCGCGCCCCGCCACCCAGCGCAGGTCCGATCGGGCCATGCTGACTCCCGAGACGGTGGGGCGCGCGGCGTCCTGCGCGACGTCTGCGCGCTCGGAGAGAGCTGCCTCAGTTGTTGGGCGCGTCGCACACGAGCCAGCGGAGCAAGGTGCTGCGCTCGGCGGCGTTGAGCGGCGTCTCGCCGGCGGGCGGCATCTGGCAGCCGTACACGCGGGTCAGGATGGTGGTCCGGCTCTGGTGGACGCGGACGTAAGTGTCGAGCGGGAGGTTGCTCGCGACGCCGGTGTCGCCGTGGCAGCCGAGGCAGCGCCGCGCGAGGAGCGGCGCGACTTCGGCGGCGTAGCTCGGCGGGTTCGGCGCGCAGCCGCTCGGGAGATCCGACGGGCAGGTGAAGCCGGTCGCGCTGCCGCCGCCGTCGCTGCTGCACCCGGCGATGCACGCGAGCGAGGCGAGCGAGGCGAGCGCGACGCGCGCGACGCGCGCGGCCACCCACGGCGAGGAGCGGCGCATCAGCGCCTCCGTATCGCGCAGCCGAGCGGCGTGGTGACGGCGCGAGGCGGCGCCTGGCCGGCGAGGAGCGCGTCGAGTGCGTCGCGGAGCCAGAGCTGCGCGTCGGCCGAGGCGTGCGTGCGATCGGAGTCGATGCCTCCTCGGTAGCGCACGCGCCCGTCTCGGTCGAGGACGAACGTCTCGGTCGAGGAGCCCGCGCCGAAGCGATCGGCCCAAGCTCCGTTCGGGTCGACGAGCAGCGGAAACGGGTAGCCGCGAGCGGCGGCCTCGGCCGCGTCGCGCTCGGCGGAGGCATCGGCCTCGGAGTCGATCGCGACGAAGCGCACGCCGCGCGGCGCGTACGCGCGGGCGAGGGCCACGAGGCGCGCGTCGTGCAGCTTCTGGCTCGGGCAGCCCGCGGAGAAGAAGGTCACGACGGTGAGCGCCGCCCCCCGCGTGAGCTCGCCCGCATCGCTCACGGGGCGCGCGGGGAGCGCCGCGGCGGGCTCGCCGCCGACGCAGCCTGCTGCGCCGAGGGCGCACGCCGCGCATAGGAGCCAGAGCGCGCGCGGGGCGATCACGGTCGAACCTTCATGACGTCACTCTACGCGTCGCTCGACGCGTCACTCCACGTCGATGCCGAGCTCGGCGGTCTCGGTGGCGGAAGCGGCTGCCGACGTCGGGCTCGTCGCGCCGACCGCGCGCGTGAGGCGCGTGCGCAAGCTCCAGCGCCCGGCCATCGGGAGCGACACGTCGCGCACGAGGTACACGCCGTCGCCCAGGCCGCGGATGGTCGGCACGACCGACACGCCGTGCCCCATCGCGGGCATCCACGGCACGATCTCGATCGAGAGCCCGTCGAGCGGGCGCCCCGCGGCGTCGACGACGGTGAGCTCGAGCTCGTCGAGCCCTCGCTGCGGCGGGCTCGGCGATGCGCGCAGCGAGAGCCGCAGCGCGCCCGGCGTCGAGGTGACCTCGAGCAGCGGCGGGCCGTCGAACGCCGCAGCCGCAGGGGCGCCGCTCCCCCCGCTGCACGCGCCCGCGCAGAGCGCCGTCGCGAGCGCGAGCGCGAGCGCGGTCGCGAGCGCGGCGACGCGCCGAGCGCTACGGGACGTCGACATAGAACGCGACGTGGCCGTGGGGGGAGTCATCGAGCGTGTCCTCGCAGTCTTCGTGCAGGTGGAAGCGGACGGTCCAGCGACCCGGGGCGTCGAAGCGGATCGGGCCGACCGTGTACCTGCCTGCCGAGGTCTCGGCGGACTTCTGCCCGCTGTTCGGCGCGGGGTGCGTGGAGCTCAGGAAGACCTCCGCGTCGGGGGCCGCGCCGCTGGCCGCCTTGCCGTCGGTGAGCGTGGTCACGTCGAGCGTGAACGTCACGTCCTGCCCCTGACGGATGTCAGTCGCCGTCCATTTCGCGTGGTACTTGCAGTCGTCGTCGTCGGCCTCGCTGCCATAGCGGGTATCGCCCATCATCGGCATCGCGCCGTCGGGCGTGCTCGCGTCCATCGCGTCCATCGCGTCCATCGCGTCCATCGCGTCCATCGCGGAATCGCCTGCCCCGGCGTCGGGGATCGCCGTCGGGTGGCAGCTCGCGGGGTCGACCGCCTGGGTGACCTTCGTCGGGAGCGTGCAGTGCGTGTCGGCCGCGCCGAGCGCGGGGCCGCCCGTGGGGCCCGACGGCGCGGGGGAGGACGAGCTGGAGCAGCCGAGCGCGATCGTGGCGCCGAGCAGGGCGGAGAAGGCGAACGCGGGAGCGAACGAGCGCATGCGCGGACCCTACGACGCGGACGCCAGCCGCGGGATGCGACATGATGTCGCAGGCGGGCGCGGCGTGATTTTCGATCCGCGCGCCTCGCCCCGCGCCCCGCGCCCCGCGCGCCGCGACACGCTTCAGCGCTGTGGCGGAGCCTTCTGCAGCTTGCGCTGGAGCGAGCGCCGATGGAGCCCGAGCCTGCGCGCCGCGTCCGACACGTTGCCCTCGCAGTCCGCGAGCACCCGCTGGATGTGCTCCCATTCGGCGCGCGCGAGCGACGGGGCCTCGTGCTCGAGCTTGTCGAGCCGGTCCTCGGATGCGCCCGACGCGCCCGATGCGCCCGATGCGCCCGACACGCCCGACACGCCCGACACGCCCGACACGCCACGATGGAACGCCGCGAGGACGTCATCGGCATCGGCCGGCTTCGCCAGGTAGTGCACGGCGCCGAGCTTCATCGCCTCGACCGCGGTCGCGATGCTGCCGTAGCCCGTCAGCACGACCACCCGCGTGGTCGGGTCGAGCGTGCGCAGCTCCTTGACGAGCTCGAGCCCCGAGCGCCCCGGCATGCGCAGATCGACGACCGCGAGCTCGGGCGACTCCTGCGCCGCGAGGGCGCGGGCCTGCTCGAAATCGGCGGCGGTGCGCACCTCGTAGCCGCGATCGCCCAGCGCGCGCGCGAGGCGCGTTCGGAAGACCGCGTCGTCGTCGACGAGCAGCAGCGTCGGTCGTTCGGCGGCGCTCACGCGGCGCTCCTCGGTGGCAGCACGCCCGGCACGCCCAGCACGGTCCAGGTCTCCGCTCCGTTCTCGTCCTCGGTCATCGATCCCCTCGCGATCCTGTGCGCATGTCGGCGCTACCCCTCGCGTCGGCGGACGCGTCCGGCTGTGCGCGCGGCAGGCGCACGGTCACGCGCGTCCCTTCGCCCGGCACGCCCGAGGCGGCGAGGGCGAGCGAGCCGCCGAGCCGTTCGACCACGGCGCGCGCGAGGAAGACGCCGAGGCCCATCCCCGCGCCCGCCTCCTTGGTCGTGAAGAACGGCTCACCGACGCGCGCGAGCTGCTCGGCGGCGATCCCCGGGCCATCGTCACGCACCACGAGCTCGAGCGCGTCGCGCGTCGCCGAGAGCTCGAGCGCCACGCCGCCGCGGGCCCGCGCGGCCTCGCAGGCGTTCTTCACGAGGCCGCGCAGCGCCCGCACCGTCGCGCCCAGCGGGACGCGCACCTCCGCCTCGCGCGCCTCGGGCGCGCAGCGCAGCACGATCCCCGC
>CAIXWQ010000601.1 GCA_903923175.1 uncultured delta proteobacterium
CCCGCGCGAGCAACGGCGCGACCGCGTCGGCCACCTCGGCGCCCGCGACGCCGGTGCCGGCGGTGCGCGCGAGGTCGTCCTCGAGCAGCTCGTAGAGCGGCGAGGGGCGCGGGCCGAGCGGCGCGGCCGAGACGCGCGCGCTCACGACGACGCTCCTTCTCCGGTGCGCTCGCCAGCTCTGCCGCGTTCGCCGCGCGAGCCGTCGTCGGTGAGCGCGCCGAGGGCGCGGCGCAGCGACATGCCGCGGGGCGGGCGACCGCACAGGATGCGCGCGCGATCGGCCGGGGTCGTGTCGAGGGCGTAGAAGCGCAGCACGGTCTCCTCCTTGAGGGTGTGGAAGCGCTCGAGCACGTTGCGGCGTGACTCGGGCGCGATCGCACGGAACAAGAGGCGGTTGAGCAGCACGCAGAAGCGCGCCTGGCGCTCGACGCGCGCCCGCTCGGGGGCGAGGGCCAAAGCGGCGTGCTCGGGCGCGAGCGCGCCGACGATCGCCGCGACGCGCGCGGCGAGCGGGAGCGAGTAGCCCGTGGTCGGGTGGAAGAACCCGCCCGCGTAGCCCGCGACGAGCGGCGCGTCGGCCGCGTCGCTCGGCGCGGCGAGCCGCTCGACGGGGAGCGGCAGCACGCCGCGCTCCTCGCGCACGACCTCGCGCACCGAGAGGCCGCGCGCCTCGGCGTACGCGAGGATCGACGCCCGTAGCGCAGGGCCGTCGAGCGCGGGGCCGTCGGCGTAGAAGGTCTCCTCGACGAGCACGCGATCGGGCGCGAACGGCAGCACGTAGAAGAAGCGGAAGCCGTCTCGCTGCTCCACCGTCGCGTCGAACACCGTCGCCGTCTCGGCCGCGTCGCCCTGGAGGGGGCGTGACAGCGCGAGCTCGAGCCCGACGAACTTCTGGAAGGCCACGCGCCCCTCGAGCCGCGCGCGGTCCGGGCCGCGCGCGTCGACGACCAGCCCCGCCGAGATCGCGCGCCCGTCGGCGAGCTCTACCGCGTGGGCGGAGACGCGCTTCGCCTCCGCGCCGAGCAGCAGCGCGCTGTCGCCATGCGCGGCCATCGAGCGCGACACCACCTCGTGCAGCCGCGTCGAGCTGACCGACGCGTACGGGGTCGCGAACGTGCGGTCGAGCCCGGGGAAGGTGGCCCGCCAGCGCGGCCAGCGGCGCACGACCAGCGGCTCGACGAAGGCGCGCGCCGCGGCCGGCACGTCGCCGGCATGGAAAGACCAGAGGTGCTCGCCGCCGAGGTGCGTCTCGCGCTCGACGATCGCCACGCGCACGCTGGGCTGGGCCGCCCGCAGGGCGAGGGCGATGAGCCCGGCCTGCAAGCCGCCGCCGACGAGGGCGTAGTCGAAATCGAACCGAGCGCGCTTGAACAATGTTTGTCCAATGTTAGTCTCATGTTCTCGTCGGTCAAGTCACGCCCCGTCGATTCTGGAGTTCGAGCATTGTCCAAGGTGATTCCCATCCTCCCGCCCGGCCTGCGCGTGCGCGGCGTCCGCAAGCGGCTCGGTCACGCGACCGTGCTCGACGGCATCGACCTCGTCGTCGCCCGCGGCGAGGTCGTCGGCGTGCTCGGCCCCAACGGCGCCGGCAAGACGACCCTGATGCACATCGTCGCGGGCTTGCTCACCGCGGACGCGGGCGAGGTCCTGGTCGACGGCCTGGCCGATCCGCGGCGTCGCGAGGTGCGCGCGCGCGTCGGCTACGCGCCGCAGGCCACGGCGCTCTACGACGAGATGACCGCCGAGGAGAACGTGCGCTTCTTCGGCCGCATGCACGGGCTCTCGGGCGCCAAGCTGCGCGAGCGGGTCGAGTGGGCGCTCGAGTTCGCCGGGCTCGCCTCGCGTCGCCACGATCGCGTCGGGGTCTACTCGGGCGGCATGCGGCGCCGGCTGCACGTCGCGAGCGCGCTCCTGCACGCGCCGCCGCTCGTGCTGCTCGACGAGCCCACCACGGGCGTCGATCCGCAGTCGCGCAACCACCTGCTCGAAGGGATCGCCACCCTCCGTGGCGACAAGCACGCCATCCTCTACGCCACCCATCACCTCGACGAGGCGCGGCGGCTCTGCGACCGCGTCGTCGTCGTGGATCACGGGCGCGTGGTCGCCGTCGAGACCGCGAGCCGGCTCGCCGATCGCCACGGTGGCGACCTCGAGGCAGCGCTGCTCGCCCTCACCGGAACGGAGCTGCGCGACCGATGACCGTCTTCTTCCTCGCCGCCAAGGATCTTCGCCTGCTCTCGCGCGACAAGGTCGCGCTGTTCTGGGCCGTCGTGTTCCCGCTGCTCTTCGCCGGCCTGTTCGGCGCAGTGCTCCGCCGCAGCGTCGATGGCCGGCCGACCAAGCTCGCCGTCGCGGTCGTCGACGAGGACGCTTCGCCCGCGTCGAGCGCGCTCGTGCGCGGCCTCGCCGACAACCCCGACCTCGTCGCGGCGCAGACCACGAAGGAAGAGGCGCGCAAGCGCGTGCTCGCCGGCGACGCCATCGCCTCCATCCGCGTTCCGAAGGGGTTCGGCGGCCCCGCGATCGACGGCACGGCCGCCGCCGTCGAGCTGTCGGTCGATCCGTCGCGCCGCGGCGAGGGGGCCTGGCTGCAGCTCGCGCTGTCGTCGGCCATCGGCGCGCACGCCCCCCCTTCGTGCGCCACGCCGACGATCGACTCGCGCACCCTCGCGCCGGGCGGGGCCGGCACCACCGGCTACCAGGTCGCGTTCCCTGCGGCGGTGCTCTGGGGGCTCGTCGGCTGCGCGGGCTCCTTCGCGGGCGCGATGGTCGCCGAGCGCAAGTCCGGCACGTACCTGCGGCTGCGCGCGGCCCCGCTCGCGCGCGGCACGCTGCTCGGCGGCAAGGTGATCGCCTGCTTCGTCGCGTGCGCCGCCGACGCCGCGCTGCTCTGGGTGCTCGCGCGCTTCGCCCTCGATCTCCACGCCGAGCGGCCGCTGCTGCTCGCGGTGGCGATCGCGAGCTGCTCGGCGTGCTTCGCCGGGCTCACCGTGATGCTCGGCTCGTTCGGCAAGTCGGAGCAGGCGGTGTCGGGCGCGGCCTGGGCCACGCTCCTGCTGCTCGCCATGGTCGGCGGCGCGATGGTGCCGCGCTCGGTCATGCCGCCGATGCTCCGCACGATCGGCGAGGCGAGCCCCATCCGCTGGGGGATCGCCGCGCTCGAAGGCGCGACCTTCCGCGCGGCGTCGGTGCGTGAGCTCGCCGTGCCCTGCTTCATGCTCGTCGCCACCGGCTTCCTCGCGTTCCTCGCCGCGACCGCGCTCGCGCGTCGGCAGGCCGCCTGACGCGCCCCCTCCCGCCCGCGGAGCCCTCGCCATGCGCAAGATCCGAGTCCTCTTCGTCGTCGAGAACGTCACGCTCGCGCAGATCGTCCGGCTGCGCGTGCTCGCGGGCGGGCTCGACCCCGCGCGCTACGAGGTCCACTTCGCGAGCGCGAGCTTCCCGCCGCTGATCTTCGACGACACGGCGAGGTTCGCGCGCCACGGAATCCACTCGATCCCGAAGGAGACGGTCGACGACGCGCTCGCCACGGGCGCGCGCATCTACGAGGCGGAGCTGCTCGAGCGCTACGTCGCCGAGGAGCTCGCGCTGTTCGAGCGCGTCCGTCCCGACGTGGTGGTCGGCGATTTCCGCTGGTCGCTCTCGGTCAGCGCGCCGCTCGCCGGCATCCCCTGCGCCACGATGATCAACGCGTACTGGAGCCCGCACGCCGTGCGCGCGCGCTTCCCCGTGCCCGATCACCCGATCGTGAAGGCCGTCGGCCTCGCGCTGGCCGAACGCTTCTTCCCGCTCGCGATGCCGCGCGTCTTCGCGCACTTCGCCGGCCCGCTGAACGCCGTGCGCAAGCGCCACCGTCTACCGCCCGTCGGCAGCCTCGTCGAGGTGCTCACCTGGGGCGACGCCGTCCTCCACCCCGACGAGCCCACGCTCGTCCCCACGCGCGGCGCGCCTTCGCACCACGTCTACCTCGGCCACGTCGGCTGGTCGCCGCCGGTGACCACCGCGTCGTCGTCGCGCGCGCTCGCAGTGATCGAGCGGCTCGGGCGCGCGCGGCCGCTGGTGTACGCCACCCTCGGCTCCTCGGGCGCCGTCGGCCTCGTGCCCACCGTCGTCGAGGCGCTCGGCGGGCTCGACGTGGACGTGCTGCTCGCCACCGCCGGTCGCTTCTCGCCCGCGGGGGCGTTGCCCGCCAACGTGCACGCCGTCGACTTCGCGCCCGGCGATCTCGTCGCGCGGCGCGCCGCGCTGGTCGTGTGCAACGGCGGCGCCTCGACGGGCTATCAAGCGCTCGAGCAAGGGACCCCCATCGTGGGGATCCCCTCGAACCTCGACGCGTACCTGGCGATGACGGCGATGAAGGAGGCCTCCGTCGGCGAGCTCGTCCGCGGCGGCGCGTGCACGGTGACCGCCGTCCGCGCCGCCGTCACGCGCGTGCTCGGCGAGGAGCGCCACGCGGCCGCGGCGCGCGAGGCCTCGATCCGCTTCGCCGCCCTCGATCCCCACGCTCGTTTCCGTGCGGTCATCGAGCGCCTCGCGGCGCGAAGCGGCGCGGTCGCGGGGGCGGCCGAGTGAGCGCCTGGCGGGCCGAGCGTCGTCGCTAGGGCACGAGTTCCAGCGCCTCGAAGAACGCGCGGATGTCCTCCTCGTCGCGCTCGCCCTTCGTGTAGCCGATGAACATGACCTGGTAGAGGTGGAAGCCCTCCAGGATCAGCAGCTGGCGCCCGTAGATCTGCCGCCCGGCGGTGAACCCCTTGAAGGTGAACACGCGCGCCGGATTCCCCTGGTATCGGAAGTCGCGCTCGTCCTCGAGCGTCGCGCCCATGTTCGCGAGCGCGCCGTCGCGCGCGCCATCGAACGCCGTCTTGCTGCTGCGGCCGCCGAAGACCGCTTTGGTCTTGTAGTCGATGTAGCCGATCAAGCAGGCGCCCCGGAGCGTCTCCGACGTCCACATCGCGAGGTCGACCCCCGGCACCGCGGGGAGCGGCTGCACCGAGTGCTTCGGCTCCGGAAAGCCCGCCGGGAAGGTCGTCTTCAGGTGCTCGGCGGGCGCGTCGACGATCTCGCCGGTCGGCAGCTTCGGGCGCGCCTTCGGCTCCGCGCGCTCGTCGTCGCTCTTCGGCTGCGCCTTCTTGCTCTTCTTCGGCTTCTTCGCGACGTCGTCGGTGGTGGCGACGCTCGAATCGCCGCTCGACGAGCCGCGCAGCGCGAGAAAGCCAGCGATGCCCCCGATTGCCACGACGCCGAGCACGATCGCGAGGATCGCGACGACGATCCCGGCCCCGCCCGTGTCCGCGGGTCGGAGCCTCGTCGTCGGCTGCGCGGGCTGCGTCGGCTGCGTCGGTGGAAACCCGCGCTGCGGCGCGTACGCCGGGCCCCATCCGGGCGGCGCTGCGCCCCAGCCCGCGGGCGGCGCGCCGCTGGGGACGTGGGTCGGCGGGATGGCGTAGCCGGCGCTCGCCGCGATGGGCGCTCCAGGCGCGGGGGTGGGCGGCGGCGGCGGCG
>CAIXWQ010000602.1 GCA_903923175.1 uncultured delta proteobacterium
ACACCCCTCGGCGCGGCAGCCATCCTGCGCAAGAACATGCTGATTTACGGGGCCGGCGGCATTATTGTCCCGTTCATCGGCATTAAACTGCTGGACCTGCTGCTGGTGGCCATCCATCTCGTTTAACAATAAAAGGACTTTACCATGTTTAAACTGTTTCTCCAATCGTTGCGGCTCACGATTGTGTTCACCGTTCTGATGGGCGTAGCGTATCCGTTGGTGGTGACCGCTCTGGCCCAATTGGCATTCTACGAAAAAGCCCATGGCAGCCTTGTCCGGCGTGATGGCCAGGTCATCGGGTCGGCACTATTGGCGCAGAAATTCGAGTCTCCGCGCTATTTCTGGCCGCGTCCCTCGAGTTGCGGCTTCGGCGCCATGCCCTCGTCCGACGACGATCCGCCGTCGTACTCGCCGGTCCGCCCGCCCGTCCCCTCGATCGTCCCCGAGCTCGACGATCCGTTCGACACCGGGCGCTTCGCGGCCGACAAGCTGCTCGCCGCGCACCACGCGTCGCTCGCGTCGCGCGCCTCGCACGTGCCGCGCTCGCCGCACGCGCCGACCACGCAGCGGAGCGAGCCCGAGTCGACGCGCACGGTCGATCGCGAGCCGCCGCACGACCACCGCGAGGCGAAGGGCGGGGCGCCGACGCGCGCGATGGACTGGGATGACTACGTCGACCACGTGAAGCAGGCCGAGGGCGCGCCGCCGCGCGCCGATCCGCCGAAGCCGCAGCCCGCCCCCGCGGGGCCGAGCGCGCTGCCGCGTGAGGCGCCCACCCGCGAGGTCGACTTCGCGGCGTACCTGGACGCGCTGCCGCCCGAGGAGCGCCCCGCGGTGCCTCCGCCGCCTCTTCCGCCGCCGCCCTCGCTCGCGCCAGCGCCGGCGCTCAGCGAGCGCGACCGGCTGCTCGCGTCGTTCCTCGCCGACGAGCCGATCGAGGACGCGGGGCAAGCGCAACCGCGCGAGGGCGAGCGCGAGCGCTGACCGCCCGCGCGCTCGGCCGGACTTTCAGCCGAGCTTCACGCCGAGCACGAAGAACACGAAGCCGCCCACGATCGCGTGCGAGAGCGTCACGCCGAGCAGGTTCCTCTGCCGGTGGAACATCCAGCCCCACAAGAGCCCGGGGAGGAAAGCGAGCGCGGCGAAGAGGAACGACATGTGGAGGTGGTTCACCGAGAACATCACCCCCGCCGTGAAGATGGCGGTGGCGACGCGCCGCTTGCCGACCAGGAAGTCCTCGAGGCTCGACTGCAGCGACGCGCGCACGATCAGCTCCTGCACCGCCGAGGAGACCGCGTAGATGATGAGCAGCCGGCGCACGGCCGGATCGGCGAGCGTCGCTCCGACGTCCACGTTCTCGATCAGCTTCTGCCCGTGCAGCGCCGGGATCACGCGGATCAGCGCCCATTTCACGCCGACGAGCACGACGAGGAACGGCGGGGTGATCAGCGCCGCCTCCACGAGCGAGCCGAGCATGTGCTTGAACCCGAGGCCGAAGCTCGCGAGCGGGCGCCCGCTGTTGCGCATGAAGCGCCAGCTCGCGATGCCGAAGAGCCCGATGACCGGCAGGCTGATCCAGGTGGTGCTCCCGGGCAGGTGCTGACGCACCTGCGGAAGGGCGCTGAGCAGGATGGCGTACGCGCAGAGCAGGACCAGGATCTTGACGATCAGCTCGCCCATCGCGGCGCGCTGCTGCGCCGCCTCGAACGAGGCCTCGCCCTGATCGCGCAGGCGCTCGGACATGCCGCGCGCGAGGTTGATCAGGAACTGCGGGTGCGAGCCGAGCGCCGAGAAGGGGACCGCGAGCAGCACGCACGGCTCGGTGGCGCGCACGGTGGCCGAGCGCGGCTCGCGATCGAAGAGCGCCATCTCGCCGATGACCTGCCCGCGGCCGACCTCGCCCATCACGTGGTGGTGGTCGCGCCCCTCGTCCCGGCGCAGCACCTCCGCGTGCCCGTCGAGCAGCACGAACAGCTCCGCCGCGGGGTCGCCCTCGCGCACGATGTCGGCCCCGGGCGCGACGTCCCGACGGCTCGCCGCCGCCGCGATGGCCTCGAGCTCGGTCGACGAGAGCCCTCGGAAGAGGGCGACCTTCTGCAGCAGCTTCGCGCGCTCGGTCATCGGGAGAGCGCGACTCTACCAGGCTCGCGCGAGCGTGCGCATCCCGCGTCGGGAACGGCCAACGGGCAGCACCTCGCAGGCGCCGCACGTCAGCCGAAGAGATCCTTCAGCTTCTCCACGAACGTGCGCCGCTGCGGCAGCACCTCTTCGCCGAGCTCCTTGGCGAGCTCCTCGAGCAGCTCGCGCTGGCGCGCGGTGAGCTCGGTCGGCACCTCGAGCGTGACCTCGATCTTCTGATCGCCGCGGCCGCCGTTGCGGCGCGGGATCCCCTTGCCGCGCAGGCGCAGCTGCGAGCCCGGCTGCGTGCCGGCGGGGACGCGCACCTTCGCCTTGCCCTCGAGCGTCGGCACCTCGACCTCGCCGCCGAGCGCGGCCACCGTGAAGGTGATCGGCACCGTGCAGAAGACGTCGTCCTTCTGCCGCTTGAAGAAGGTGTGCTCCTCGACGCGGAAGACGAGCTCCAGATCGCCCGCGGCGCGCCCGGCGCGCGTGACGTTCCCCGCGCCCTGCACCAAGGTCGTCGCGCCGTCCTCGAGGCCGGGCGGGACGGTCACGTCGAGCGTGTTCTCGGCGGCCATGATCCCGACGCCGCGGCACGTCTCGCACGGCTTGCTCACGGTGAAGCCGCGGCCGTTGCAGTGCGAGCACGGCCGCTCGGCGACGAAGCCGAGGAGCCCCTGCGTGAAGCGGATCTTGCCGCGTCCGCCGCACGCCTCGCAGGTGTCGGGCTTGGTCCCCGCGGCGGCGCCGGTGCCGTGGCAGTCGCCGCAGGAGACGGCGCGATCGTAGGCGACCTTCTTGGTCGTGCCGAACGCCGCCTCGTGGAACGTGAGCACGACCTCCTTGCGCAGATCGCCGCGCGCCCCCTTCTGGAAGCCGAACGCGCCGAAGAGCGAGCCGAGCAGGTCCTGGAGGTCGACGTCGACGGCGCCGTTGAAGCCGCCCTGCCCGCCGAAGCCGCCCTGCTGGCCGGCGGCGTGGCCGAAGCGATCGTAGGCCGCGCGCTTCTGCGGATCGCTCAGGATCTGGTAGGCGGCGTTGATCTGCTTGAAGCGATCGTGCGCGCCGTCGTCGTCGCCCGGGTTGCGATCGGGGTGGTGCTTGCTGGCGAGCTTGCGGAACGCCGCTTTGATCTCGTCGGGGCTCGCGTCGCGGCTGACGCCGAGAAGCTCGTAGGGGTCGCGCGGGGCGGCATCGGCCATGGGTTCTCGGGTGCTCGGCAGCCGGCTAGCAGGCTGCTGTGAAGCAGCCTGCGAAGACTGTGACCGTCGGCAGGTTGCGCGAAAAGCTCGAGCGATTGCGAGCTCGTCTGGCGGTAGATCGGTGAGTGGCGGCCAATTTCAGCAACCTGCTAGGGCCGGGGCGGCAAGGGCGAAGTCGTCGGAGGATAAGGTTCGAGGAGCGTCCGCGCCACCGCGCCTCGGCCGATTCGGGCGTAGCTCCACGACACGCCGGGCGCTCCGTCCGCACCGTCGCCGAGGGCGCTCCACGGCGGCGCCCACCCCTCGACCGCGAAGCGCGTCGCGAAGGCGTCGCGAACGACGAGCTCGGCGCGCTTGCCGACGACCGGGAAGCCCCACGAGGCCTCCTGCGAGACGTCGTCGGGATCGGCGAACTGCCGCCAGACGAAGAAGCCGGCGAACGACGGCTCGTCGAGCACGCCCGCGAGCACGCCGCGGTAGGCGTCGGCCTGGGCCTCCTCGTTCTCGTCGCTCGGCTTCAGCCCCTTCATCGAGTCGGGCCACTCCCAGGGGCGCAGCGCCGGGTCCGGGCGCGTCGTGTAGCCGACCTCGGTGAACATCACCGGCTTGCCCCACGACTCGGCGAGTGCGCGCACCTTCGCGGCCACGCGCGCGCCCCCTTCGCGCAGCTCGGCGCGCGAGGCGAGCGGCTTGTCGGCGAGCGGGTAGAACGCGTTGATGCCGATGACGTCGAGCTCGCGGAGCGCGACCACGTCGTCGACGTCGTCCCAGTTGGCGCTGTAGGTGACCAGGCCGTGGTAGCGCGCGCGCACGTCGGCGAAGAGCTGGTGCAGCTCCGCGTTCGCGCGCGCGCTGGTGGTCCACGAGCGCAGCTCGACGCCCGCGGAGAGGAGCTCCACGTGGTGCGCCTCGGCGACGTCGGCCCACGCGAGCGCGAAGGTGCGGTAGCTGCGGGCCAGCTCGGCGAGCGAGGCCGACGCCGCGCGGCCGCGGTACATGTAGCTGCCGTCCTCGTTCTTCACGTCGGGCGGCGCCCACGGCTCGAGCTCCCCGCGCCAGCCGCCCGCCTCGAGCCACAGGTGCGGCACCAGCATCACGCGCAGCCCGCGCGCGTGCGCCTGATCGATCGCGCGCCCGACCGCCTCGCGGTTCTCCTCGAACGGCGCCTCGAAGCTCAGATCGACCGACGCGGTGCGCGTCGACCACATGCGCCCGAACGGCGTGAGCGCGACCCACGTGGCGCCGAGCTCGATGGCGCGATCCAGCGCGCGGCCGCAGGCGGCCGAGCCGTAGCCGACGCCGGGGTGCAGCGCGTTCTCGATCGGCCCGATCGTCATCCCGCGGATGGCCGGCAGCCCCGCGTCGCGCCACGCGCCGGCGTGCGAGGCGGGGCGTGGGAGCGGCGGCGGACGACGCGGCTCCTCCGCGGCGAGGGCCGCCCCCGCCACCAGCGTCGCCGCCGTGAGCGCGACGATCCGCCTCAAATCCCGCCCTCTTCGGGCTCGCCGCCGTCGCCCGCAGCGCGCGCGTCCGCCGCGTCGCCCGAGACGCTCGCGGCGTTCGCCGCCACCAGCTGGTCGAGCCGATCCACGTCGAGCTCCGCGATCGTGGCGACGATCAGCGAGGCCTTGGACTCGGCGAGCTTCTCCGCCGGATACGAGTGCGCCACCGCCACCACCGCGCAGCCGGCGTTCCACGCCGACTCGATGCCCGCGAGCGAGTCCTCGATCGCCACCGCCGCCTCGCCGCGCACGCGCAGCCGCCGCAGGGCCTCGACGTACCCCGCCGGATCGGGCTTGCACGCCGAGACGTCGTCGGCGGCGACGATGGTGCGCACCAGCTCGGTCACGCCGGCCTGCTTGAGCACCAGCTCGATCTCGACGCGCAGCGCGCCGGACACGATCGCGACCGGGCCGCGCGCCGCGCAGGCCTTCAGCAGCTCGAAGCCGCCGGGGAACAGCACGAGCTCCTGCTTCACCGCCGCGAGGTAGATCGGCAGCTTCTGCGAGACGCACGCGCGCACCGTCTTGGCGTCGTGCGGCTTGCCGGCGTCCTTGAGCATCGTGCGGAACGCCGTCGCGTCGTCGAACGCGAGGTACTCGGCGAAGTAGCGCTCCTTCTGGAGCTCGATCCCGCGCTTCAGCAGCACCTCGCGGAACGCGGCGAAGTGGACGTGCTCGTCGTCGACGAGGACGCCGTTGAAATCGAACAGGTACGCGGTCACGACGTCGATGGGTCGCGCGACCTCGCGCGCGCCGCAACCCCGGCGTCGGTCCGATCCGGCGAGCTGCCCCTCGGCTCGCGCGAACCGGCGCCCGCCCGCGCGCGCGGCCGTCCGCGCTCGTCGGCACGGGCGAGCCGCTCGCGGGAAGCTCGCGGGAATCCCGCGACAATCTCTCGGGACGCTCGCGCGAGTCGCCTCGATCTCAATGGAGCGTGTGCGTCTTGCCGTCGTGGGTGATCTTCGGCACCGCGCGCGAGGGGACGAGATAGACGACGTGCCCGCGCCCCTCGTCGACCACGATGAGCTTCGGTGCCTTGCCTGGCGCGGCGTCGGGCGCGAGCTGCCGCGCCGCCTCCGCCGCCTGGCGCGCTTCGGCCAGCTCGGCCTCGAGCGTCCTGCGCCTGCGTCGCCACGTAAGGAACGCGATCGCGCCCACGGCGGCGAGCCCGAGCGCGCCCGCGGTCGCGAGCGGGAGCGCGAGGTAGCGACGCCCGAGCTCGTCGCGCCAGCGCGCCTCGAGCGTGGGGAGGTCGGCGCCGTAGGTTGCGGACAGCGCGCGCGCGAACGGCTCGCCTGCGCGCACGCGGCCGAGCAGGGCCGTGAAGCGCGCGCGATCGGCGTCGCGTCCGAGCGCGCGGACCATGTCGGCGGCCTCCGCGTCCGCGAGCGCGACCGTCGAGGGCTCGTCGGGGAACGCGTCGAGCTGCGCGAGCGTCAGCGTCGTGCCTTCGAGCTGCGCGCGCAGCAGCGTCGCGCCGCGCGCGAAGCCCCGCTCGTCGGCGGCCTCGATTGCGAACCCCTCGTCGAGCCAGCGCGGCAGCGCGCGGCCGTCGACCGCGTCGTGCAGCGCCACGTGGGCGAGCGCGTGCCGCGCGCGCGCCTCGAGCCCCGCGCCGTCGCCGTCGCCTTGCACCGAGAGCGCGACGAGGTGCAGCGCCGGATACACCGCGACATCGCCCCCGGGCGGCGGCGGCGCCGCGCGTGGCGCGAGGGCCACCAGCTCGCCCGGCGTGCGCGCGAGGCGCAGCTCGACGCGCTCCAGCACGCGCTGCCCGAGCCGCGAAGCGAGCCGCTCGCGCGTGCTGGTGAGCAGCGACGTCACGCGCGCCGCGGCCTCCGACTGCGACGGGTGGTAGGCGAGCCGGAGCCAGCCATGCGCTTCGACGAGGTAGTCGGCCGGGAGCTCGGGCGGGCGGGCGTCTCTCGTGTCCGGCGTGTTCGGCGTGTTCGGCGCGTCCGGCGCCGGTCGCGACCATGGGCCGGGCACGTCGCGCGCGATGGTGGTGAGCGATCGCTCGAACGACGCCTGCCAGGCAGGCTCGGGCGGGCTGGTGACCGCGGACGAGCTTGGCGGTTCGAGCGTCGTCGCGCTCGTCGCGCTCGTCTCGCCCGTCTCGCCCGTCGTCACCCCCGCAGCCGACGTCGCAAGCGTGCCCGCGCCGGCGCCGGTGGCCGTCAGTGCGAGCGCCAGGAGCGCGGGCTTCACTTGCCCCACTCGATGCGCAGGCCGCTCGCCGAGCCCGACGAGCTCGACCCCGAGGAGGCCGCGACCACGACCGCGCCGATCACGGCGACCGCGATCGCGCTCCAGAACCAGGGCGACGAGAGGATGGCACTCCCTCCCCTGGACGGCGGGTTGGGCGCGCCGGGCGCGCTGGGCGCGGGCTTCGTGGGCAGGGCGGTCGTCGCCGACGCGTCGGGCCCGGCGCCCCCCACAGGCCTCGCGTAGCGGCCGCGCAAGGTCGTGACCAGCGGGCTCCAGCCGGCGGTCCCCTCGCGGTGCAGGCTCGCGTCGACGCTCTCGTCGGCGGCGTCGTAGAGCCGCGCCTGGGTCGGCGTCGGCGTCGGCCCGTCGCTCTTCGGCCACACGAGCACGAGCGCGACCGTGGCCGTGCGCCGCGCGATCTCCTTCAGCAGCAGCCGCGACGCGGCGTCGTCGCCGCGCACCTGCGCGCGCAGCTCGGCGAGCTCGCGCGTCTCCTTGGGCGCGTCCTTGGGTGGCTCTGCGCCCGCCAGCACGCGGGCGTCGCGGTCCTGCAAGCGCGGCCGCAGGGCCTCGTCGCCGTAGACGGCCAGCGCGACCGGCCAGGTGGCGTCGGCGGCCCCCTCGCCGATCGCGACCACCGCGACCCCGCGGCGGCTGACCGCGGGCTCGACCACGGCCGACCCCGCGCCGGGCGCGCTCACCCCCTCCGCCGCCGACGCGACGAGCGACGGCGAGATCAGCGCGAGGGCGACCAGCCCGGAAGCGACGAGGCGCACCGGCGCGAGCATAGCAAACGCGGCCGGCGGCAGCGGCGCGGCTCGGCCGTGGCGAGGCTCAGTCGCGTCGCGAGGACATCAAGATCCGCAGGATGAACAGGAACATGTTGAAGAAGTTGAGGTAGAGCCCGAGCGCGGCGCCGACCGCGTCGCTCCGGTCCTCGGTGCGCAGCAGGCGCGAGGTGTCGTAGAGCACGTACGCGCTGAACAGCAGCACGCCCACGCTCGCGATCGCGAGCTGGAAGATCGAGCTGCCGATGAACATGCCGAGGATCATCGCGCCGAGCAGCACGAAGAAGCCCATCGACAGGAAGCCGCGCAGGAACGAGAAATCCCGCTTGGTGATCATCGCGTAGGCGGTGAGCCCGCCGAACGAGGCGGTGCTCAGCAGGAACGCGTCGCGCACCGGGTTGGCGCTCAGCGTGTGCCCGCCGCCGGCCATCAACGTGGCGATGAAGAGCACCGGCGCGATGTAGACGCCCGTCACGAACGTGAAGCCGAACAGCGCCGCGACGTTCACCCTCGGCACGTGCCGCACGGCGTTCACGCCGAAGAAGGCGCCGAAGTAGACGAGCATCGAGAGGATGAAGTGCTGCGAGACCCACGCGACGAGCGGCGGCACGTGCGCCACGCCTCCCGCGACGCGGATCGCGGAGCTCTCGGCGCCGACGTTCAGCGCGGCCACGGCCCCCACGGTCGCCGCGACGATCCCGCCGAGGAACAGGCCGTAGACCTTGCGCAGGAAGAGGACGCGCGAGCGCCCCTCGTCGCGGTCGAGGGGCCGCGCGAAGCCTGCGAATCGATTCGAATACCCGTAGCTCATGGCTGCATGCTCTCCGTCCGCCGGCTCGGCCGCGGATCTACGCCCAACCTAACCACCCGATTCCCTTCGGCCAGCGGCCGCGCGCGCGCGGGCTTTGTCGGTGGCCGCCTCGCGGTTCGTTCCGCTTCGTTCGCGCTCTTGCTAATGAGCGTCCGATGCGCAGGCGCGGCGACGGGATCCTGATCGGCGGCGAGATCCAGCAGGCCGAGCGAGAGCTCGCGCGCTTCGGCGCCGAGACCGTCATCGCCGCGCTCGAGAGCTTCGCGACCGACGCGCGCCGCGCGCGCATCCGAGAGGTCCTCGATCGCCGGACCGACGCGGTCACGCTCGTGGTCGATGCGCTGCACGATCCGCACAACGGCGCGGCGCTGGTGCGCAGCTGCGACGCGTTCGGCGTGCAGACGATGCACGCGATCGAGCGCAAGGAGCCGCTGGCGGTGGCCGCGTCGGTGTCGCGCGGCTCGCACAAGTGGATCGACGTGGTCCGCTGGGGCGGCATCGCCCCGTGCGCCGCGTCGCTGAAGTCTCGCGGCTACACGCTCGTCGCCACGCACCCCGAGGGGGAGCTCACGCCCGAGGATCTCGCCTCGCTCCCCAAGATGGCGCTGGTGATGGGCAACGAGCGCGAGGGGATCCACCCCGAGCTGCGCGCGTGCTGCGACGCCGCCGTGAAGGTGCCGATGGTCGGCTTCGTCGAGTCGCTCAACGTCTCGGTCACCGCGGCCATCCTGCTCCACGCGGCCACGCGTCGCCGCGTCGGCGATCTCGACGAGGCGCGCAAGCGCTCGCTCTACGCGCGCGCTCTCTGGCTCACCGTGCCGCGACCGGCCGAGTACCTCGAGGCGTACCTGCAGCGCGCCGGGAGCGTCGTCGACGGCGCCGGCCGCGCGTAGCCGCGCGTAGCCGCACACGGCCGGCGCGCCGCGCAGCGCGTCGTGCCCTGCGCCGCGTCGGCGAGTACCCTGCCTCGCCATGACGACGACCTACACGCTCACCTACTTCGACGTCCGCGGTCGCGCCGAGCCGATCCGC
>CAIXWQ010000603.1 GCA_903923175.1 uncultured delta proteobacterium
CGAGGCGGAGCGCGCGCTGCGCGATGCGCTCGCGCTCGAGCCTGATCCGAAGGCCGAGCCGTTCTCGCGGCTCGAGGCGTGGCACGCGCGCTTCGCCGCCGGCGACGCGAGCTTCGCCGAGGCGCTCCGCGCGCTGGTCGGCGCGGCGACGGCCGATCCGCGCTGGCGCGTCCGGCTCGGGCAGCTCGAGGTGCATCGGCTCGGCGACGCCTCCAGCGGCCTCACGAACCTGCTCGCCGCGGTCGCCGCCCTCCCCGACGACGACGACGCGCGGCTCGCGCTCGGCGAGGCGCAGCTCGCCGCGGGCGACGCCGAGGGCGCGGCGACCACGCTCCGCCTCGTGCTCGCCCACACCCCGGTGCACCCGGGCGGGCTCGACGCGGCGCACCGCGCCGACCAGATCCTCGGGCGGCGCGACGAGGCGCTCGTGATCGAGGAGGCGCGCGCATACCTCGGCTACGGCGAAGGGCTCGAGGTCTTCCGCGCGCGCACGCTCCCTGCGACGCCGCCGCGCCCGGAGGTGCTCGAGGACACGTCGATCGTCGCGACCCTGCTGCCCGCCGAGGCCCGCGGCCCGGCGTTCGAGGCGCTCGCGGCGCTGGGCGACCAGCTCGGCAAGCTCTTCCCCGCCGATCTCGCGGCGCTGGGGCTCGGCGCGCGCGATCGCCTCGGGGCGCGCGCGCCGAACCCGCTGCGCGCGCTCGTCGACCGTGCGGCCGCGGCGCTCGGCGTCTTGCAGGTCGATCTCTACGTCCACGAGGCGAAGGCGAGCCACCTGATGGTCGAGAATCTCGACCCGCCGGCCATCATCTTGCCCGCCTCGATCCGCGCGCTGCCGGAGCTCGAGGCGGCGTTCGCCGTCGGCCGGCTCGTCGCGAAGGTCGCGATGCGCGCCTGGCTCGTCGACAAGCTCCCGGCGCGCGCGCTGCAGGAGGTGATCTACGCGGCGGTCGAGCCCCTCGGCGCGCGCGTACCGAAGGAGCCGTCGCGCGACGAGCTCGCTCGGCGGATCCAGAAGGCGCTCACGCGCAAGGGGCGCAAGCAGCTCGAGGAGCTCGCCCCGCGGGTCGTCGCGTTCGACGCCGAGGCGCTCGTGCGCGGCGTGGAG
The DNA here is from genome assembly GCA_903923175.1 of uncultured delta proteobacterium. GTDB lineage: Bacteria > Myxococcota_A > Polyangia > Polyangiales > JADJMO01 > CAIXWQ01. Next base: position 1,109 of record CAIXWQ010000603.1, read on the forward strand.
CGCGCGGCGGCGCACGCCTCGTACCTGCTCACCGGCGATCTCGTCAGCGCGCTCGATCACCTCCGGCGCGGCGATCCCACGAGCGATCCCGCCATGCCGGGCGCGCCGTCGTGCGAGCTGCTCCGCTTCGCGCTGTCGGCCGACGCCGCGGCGATGCGACGGCGGCTCGGGACGAGCTGGGGCTGACCCGAGCTCCGCGAAATCCTTTCGCGGCCACGATCGACCGCGCCTCCGGGGAACCCCGGATGGTCAGGGCCCGATTTTCGCGCTTCACTTCTTTGTCCATGAACGCCACGCTCCCGCTGGCTCACGACCCGCTGCGCTCGCTACGCCTCGAGCTCCGCGCCCTCGGCGGCTGCGCCCCCTCGGCGCTGGCGACCCTGGCCCCGAAGCTCGCCCGCGCCCTCGACGTCGACGGCGCCTTCGCGTTCTCGCTCCTGGAAGTAGCCGACGCGGCCTACCGGCTCGGCCATGGCTCCGAGGTGGGCACCGACGGCGCGCTGCTGACGCTCGACGCGCAGTTCCGCGGGCCCGCTCCGACGGCGTGGACGTGGCTCGCGCCCCCACGGCCGGCAGCGTCGGATCGCAACCGGGTGCGCGCGCGCGACGAGCTCGAGGCGCGGCACGGCGAGGGCGCGCGGGCGGGCGCGAAGCTGCTGCTCGAGCGCCTCGGCCTCGAAGGCGTCTCGCTGATGCGCGTCGTCATCTGCCACGGCGAGACCGCGCTCGCGTACGTCGTCGTGTTCCGCCACGGCCTGCTCGGCCCGAAGCACCGCGAGGGGCTGCAGTCGCTGGTGAGCCCGCTCGCGGAGCGACTCACGCGCGATCACGCCGTCTCGGAGGCGACGCACGCGTCAGTGCAGTCGAGGCTCTCGGCGATCGGCGCGCCGGCGTGGCTCGTGAGCTCGACGCTCCACATCGAGCACGCCAACACCGCCGGGCTGGCGCAGCTCGAACGCGACCGCAGCCAGACGCTCGAGCGCATCCGCATCGCCGTGCAGCTGCGACGCGACGCGGCCGGGCTCGCGGTCACGCCGCTCGCGCGCGCCGGCGCGCCCGTCGCCTACCTGCTGGTGCAGCGCGCGTAGGCGGCCTTTGCCCCCGCGCGCCAGGGCGCCGACCCGTGCTAGATCCTGGGACATGGTCCTCGACAACCGTCTCAGGAAGCTCGCCGCCGGCGTCTCGGCCGAGCAGGCTGCCCGCGCCCACGCGAAGAGCCTCGTCCCCGGCGAAGTGCTGACGGGCGACGAGCAGGCCCAGGCCGCCGAATTCGAGGCCACGATCGAGGCGATGTTCCTGATGGCCGCGGTCGACGGCGAGGTCTCCGGCGAGGAGATCGACCAGCTGTCGGCCAGCATCCAGGCGATCAGCGACATGCACGCGGTCGACGGCATGTCGCTCGAGCAGACGCTCGCGTCGCTCGGCGAGAAGCTCGCCCGCGACGGCTGGGGCGGCCGCCTCGACGCCGTCGCGACGCGCATCCGCACGCAGGAGGGGAAGGCCTTCGCGTTCCGGCTCGCGGCCGGCGTGGCGTTCGTCGACGACCTCGTCGCCCACGCCGAGGCCGCCGCGATCGACGCGTTCGCGAGCAGGCTCGGGCTCTCCGACGAGGAGTCGCAGGGAATCCTGAAAGAGGTGCAGGAGGAGCTGTTCGGCGCCGCCTGAGCGAAGCGCGCGGGGCCTGCTACGTTGCGGGCTTCCTTCCCTCGCCCCCGGAGCACGCCATGGCCGACGTCCGATCCGCGAAGCTCGCCGTCACGCTCTCGCTCTCTCTCGCGCTCGTCGGCTGTGGAAGCAGCGTCGACGCGGGCGCCTTCGCCGATGACGCCGCGCCCGGCGACGACGCCGACACGAGCGCGCCGACGACCGACGCCGCCGAAGAGACGAGCGCCGACGCCACGCCGACGCCCGACACGACGCCGACGCAGGACACCGCGCCGACGCCGACCACGATCGACAACGTCTGCACCCGTTGGAGCGACGCCATCTGCGCCACGCCGACCAAGGACTGCTGCACGAGGCGGTCGATCGGCTACGACGCCGCCGGCTGCCGCAAGGCGGTCACCGGGATGTGCAGCACGCTCGTCGCGCAGGTGAAGGCGGCGCAGCGGACGTTCAACGCGAGCCAGTTCGACGCGTGCGCGCAGGCGTGGCGCTCGCTCGAGGCGACGTGCTCGGTCCCCTTCGTCGAGTACGTGAAGGGGTACGCGCCGTGCGCGCAGATGTTTCCGGGCACGACCGGCGCGGGCAAGGCCTGCACGGACGACAACGAGTGCATCGCCCCCACGGGCGGCGTCGCCTTCTGCGACAAGAGCGCGAAGACCTGCGCCACCGCGCTGATCGTCCCGAAAGACGGCGCCTGCAGCTACGACCAGACCGCGCTGCGCCTCTGCGACACCGGCTACTATTGCCCGTCGCAGACCGGCGGCAAATGCAAGGCCGTCACGCCGCCGGGCGGCAGCTGCAGCAGCGTCAACGACGTGTCGTGCGGCCTCGGCTACCAGTGCGCGCCCGACGCGATGGGCAACTCCAAGTGCAAGGTGGGGCTCCCTGACTCGGCGCAGTGCACCAACGGCCTGCAGTGCGCCTCGTGGACGTGCAACGGTCTCACGCCGTTCGGCGGCATGGGGACGTGCTCCGATCCCTACGCGCAGATGGCGAGCCCGGCGGTCTGCCAGGGCGTTCCGTAGCGCGCGCGAGGTTTCGCCCCGGCCCCCGCCCGCGGCGCTACGCTCGGCGCATGTCCGCGACGGCCACGAACAAGCGCGACGTCATCCGGCGCGTCCGGATCTTCTCCGGCCTGGGTGACGCCGACTGCGACGCGATCCTCGCGGTCATCAAGGCGCGGCGCGGCGCGGCGGGCGACGTGCTCTTCCGGCAAGGAGAGCCGGGCTCGTCGATGATCCTGGTGGCCGAGGGGATGCTCGCGGCGCGCGTGAAGCGCGATAGCGGCGCGGAGACCGACATCGCGAAGTTCGGCCCGGGCGAGGTCGTGGGCGAGATGGCCGCGCTCGACCCAGCGCCGCGCTCGGCGACGGTCTACGCAGCGCAGACCTCCACCATCTACGAGTTCGGGCGCGACGCGCTCGATCTGCTGCGCAAGGACGCGCCGCAGGTCGCCTCGGCCATCGTGCGCGCGGTGATCCGCGACGTGGCGCGACGCCTGCGCGCGATCAACGAGCAGATCGAGCAGCAGCTCGACGGCGCGGAGGCGGTGCGCGTCGCGGCCGAGTCGCGGCGCTCCGTCACGGCCGAACGCCTCTCGCACCCCGCGGCGCCGCCCGCGTCGATGCAAGGGCGCGACATGGCGTCGATGATCGATCGCGTGCGAGGGAGGGGCTAGATGACCACCGCCGCCGAGCTGCGACGCTACGAGGCCCTGCGCGCGTACAACGACGCGGACGTCGAGGTGCTGGCGCGCCACGCGCCGCTCAAGGCCTTCGCGCCGGGGGCCACGCTCCTCCAGCAGGGCGCGGTCCCCGAGTCGTGCTTCCTGCTGCTGCACGGCGAGGTCGACGTGGTGCGCGCCACGCGCGACAAGCTCCGCGTGCTCGCGGCGCTCCGCCCGCCCGCGCTCGTCGGGCAGCTCGCGCTCGTCGATCGCGCGCCGCGCTCGGCGTCGGTGGTGGCGAGCGTCGAGGTGCACGCGCTCGAGATCGGCCGCGAGCTGTTCGAGAAGCTCGTGCAGGCGTGCTCGCCGCTCGCACTCCGGTTCCAGGAGCAGATCGCCATCGCCGGCATCCGCCAGCTGCGCATGGCGACCGAGCGCCTGGCCGCGCTGATGGACCAGCGTGCGTCGGAGCAGGCCTACCTCCACGTCCAGGGGGCGCTGGAGGAGTGGGACGTCTCGCTCGAGGACGCGCCGCTCGCGCCCATCGAGCTCGCGGTCGACATCCGGCGGCGTTGAGCGCCCCACTTGCGATAGCCTGTCTGCATGCGCTTCCCGGAGTACTCGAGGCACGACGCGCTCGCGCTCGCCGATCTGGTCCGCCGCCGCGAGGTCACGCCGCTCGAGCTGGTCGAGGCGTGCATCGAGCGCATCGAGCGCGTCGACGGGCGCATCTCGGCGATCGTGGCGCGCCTCTACGAGCGCGCGCGCGAGGACGCCCAGAAGCCGCTCGGCGACGGCGCGTTCGCCGGGGTGCCGTTCCTGCTGAAGGATCTCGTGCAGCCGGTCGCCGGCGCGCCGTTCATGCGCGGCAGCCGGTTCTTCGCGCACGACGTCGCGCGCGAGGACTCGGAGCTCGTGCGCCGCTACCGCGCCGCGGGGCTCGTGTTCGTCGGCAAGACGAAGACGCCCGAATTCGGCCTCACGCCGTTCACCGAGCCGGTGCTCCAGGGCCCCGCGCGCAACCCGTGGAACCTCGATCACATCACGGGGGGCTCGAGCGGCGGCTCGGCGGCGGCGATCGCGGCGGGGATCGTCCCGATGGCGCACGGCGGCGACGGCGGCGGCTCGATCCGCATCCCCGCCTCGTGCTGCGGGCTCTTCGGCCTCAAGCCGACGCGCGCGCGCACGCCCGCCGCCCCCGAGGCGGGCGAGGGCTGGGGCGGCCTCGCGCTCGATCACGTGATCTCGCGCTCCGTGCGCGACAGCGCCGCGATGCTCGACGCGACGCACGGCTACTCGCAGGGCGATCCCTACGACGCGCCGGCGCCCGCGGGGCCGTTCCTCGCCGAGGTCGCGCGCGCGCCGGGCAAGCTGCGCATCGCGCTCTGCAAGGCGCCGCTGCTCCCGTCGGAGCCGCACGCCGACGTGCTCGCCGCCGCCGACGACGCCGCGAAGCTGTGCGCTTCGCTCGGCCACCAGGTCGACGAAGCGGTGCCGCCGATCGATCCGAATCAGGCAGCGACCGACCTCGTGACCGTGGTCGCGGTGGCGATGGCGGCCGACGTGGCGGCGGCCGAGGCCGAGAAGGGGCGCCGCGGGGGGCGCGACGACTTCGAGGTCCTGAGCCGCGTGACCGCGCTCCTCGGGACCACGATCTCCGGCCTCGCGCTCGAGCAGGCCCGTCGTCGCAACCAGCAGCTGGGGCGCACGATGGCGCGCTTCTTCGAGCGCTACGACGTGCTGCTGACCCCCACGCTCGGCCTGCCGCCGCCGCGGGTGGGCGCGCTCCAGGCGCACGGCCTCGAGGCGAAGCTGCAGCAGCTCGTCGCCGATCGCGGGCTCTCGCCGCTCATGCGCCTGCCGGGGCTGGTCGAGAAGATCGCCGCGAAGACCTACGGCTTCATTCCGTGGACGTCGCTCGCGAACGTCGTCGGGCTGCCGTCGATGAGCGTGCCGCTCACGTGGAACGCCGCGGGGCTCCCCGTCGGCAGCATGTTCACCGGCCGCTTCGGCGACGAGGCGACGCTCTTGCGCCTCGCGGCGCAGCTCGAGGCGGCGCGCCCCTGGGCCGACCGACGCCCGTCCGTGCACGCGGACGCCTGACGAGCGGCCGCTACTGGCACTCGGCCGTGCACTTCGAATCGACGCAGCCGATGGCCGCGTCGTACGCCACCTTGCCGACGGGGTAGTCGACGCCGCACTTGGCGACGCACGCGGTCGCGACGGTCGACGCGTCGACGCCGACCCCCCCGTCGTCGGGGAGCAGCGCGCACGCGAGGATGCAGTTCACGTAGTCGTCGTTGCAGCGCGGATCGCCGAGGCAGCCGTTCACCTCGGCGCAGCAGCGCGACTGCGCGCAGCCGTTGCAGACGGCGTTCTTCGA
>CAIXWQ010000604.1 GCA_903923175.1 uncultured delta proteobacterium
AGCCGCCGCCCGCACCTGCTCCCGCTCCCGCTCCCGCTCCCGCTCCCGCGACGCCGGCGGTCGAGCCTGCGACCGCGCCGATCGCAGCCGCGGCGCCCCTTCCGCCCGCGTCGCACGATTCGCCCGATTCGCCCGAGCGCCCCTCGCTCGAGCCCGTGCAGCGAGATTCCGCGCTCGATCGCCTCCGCGCCCGCAAGCGCGGCGGCCCCGCCGCGGGCTGATCAGGCGCTGCGGGCGCGCTCGATCGCCTGGGCGAGGCGGGCGAACTCGGAGACGTCGAGCGTCTCGCCGCGACGCTGCAGATCGATGCCGGTCTCGGCGATGGCGTCGGTGAGCCGCTCGTCGCGCACGAGCGGGCCGAGCGCGTTGCGGAGGGTCTTGCGCCGCGCGCCGAACGCGAGGTGCACGACCTCGCGGAAGGCCTTGGTCTCGAGCGTGCGCGCGTCGCCGCGCGGCGTGAGCTCGAGCACCGCGCTCTCGACGTCCGGCGCGGGGTGGAAGTTGCCCGCGCCGACCAGGAACGCGCGGCGCACCGAGAACGCGGCCTGCACGAACACGCTCAGCTGGCCGTAGATCTTGCTCCCCGGCGCCGCCGCGACGCGCTCGCCGACCTCGCGCTGCACCATCACGACGACGCGATCGACCACGTCGGCGAGCTCGGTCGCGACCTCTAGCAGGCGGCCGGTGATCTGGTACGGGAGGTTGCCGGCGAGCACGCGCGTCTCGAAGCGCTCCGAACGCGCGCCTTGCCCTTCCCGCGCATCGCCCGCGGCGGCCGGCGCGCCGAAGAGCGCGCGGTAGTCGGTGGTCGCCGCGTCGGCCTCGACGATCTCGAGCCGGCCGCGCTCGACGTCGGCGGCGAGCTCGGCCTCGAGCACCGGAACGAGCTCGCGATCGCGCTCGATCGCCGCCACCGAGGCGCCGCGCGCCAGCAGGGCGTGGGTGAGCGCGCCGAGCCCCGCGCCGATCTCCACCACGCGCACCGGCGGGCGATCGTCCGGGCGCACGCAGAGCTGCGCGATGCGGTCGACGACGTGCGGCGAGACCAGGAAGTTCTGGCCGAAGGAGCGCTTGGGTCGCAGGCCGTGGCGCGAGAGCAGCGTGCGGGAATCGGGGTAGTCGCGTTCGCTCACGTGCCGGTCTTCGCCGTCTCGTCGCGCTCGGCGACGTCTTCGTAGCGGTGGGCGGGGTGGCGCGCGACGAGCGTCCGCGGCTCGAGCACGCGCACCCCGATCGAGGCGAGCTGCGTGATGCCCGCCTTGCGCGCCGCGCCGAGCTCGACGGCGACCGCCTCGCGCACGACCTCGCCGCCCGGCGGCGCCGCGAGGCCGAGGGCCGGATCGACCGCGGCCCAGCGCACGCGCACGCCGCTGCGACGGATGCGCGCGACCGCGTCGCGCAGGTCCTCGTGCTGGGCGCGCGGCGCCGGCCCGATCACGACGACATCGGTGGCGCGCGGGCGCTCGCGGTGGATGCGGCGCAGCGCCTCGGCGATGCCCGAAGCGGAGTGCGCGGCCGACGCGAGCGGCGGCACGTCGAGCGCGAAGCTCGCGGCGTAGTGGCGCACGAGCCGATCGCGCAGCTCGTTGACCGGCGCGGGACGCGGCGCCGGCCCCTGGAACGGGGCGCGCACGCGCAGCCCCTCGAGGCGCGCGAGGAGGCGATCGACGTCTCCGCGCGGCAGATCGGCGAGCGCGGCGGGATCGAGCGGCCGGGCGTGCTCGACGGCGAGGCGCAGCAGCTCGTCGATGCCGAGCCCGCAGCGGTCGAAGTCGTAGTGATCGGCCGCGTCGAGCCAGATCGCGCCGAGGCGATCGAGGTCGGCGCCGCCGCGGGTGGGCGGGCTCCAGACGACGACGTGATCGGTGACGAGCGAAACGCCGACGGCCGCGCCGTGCCGCGCGCGCTCGACGGCGAACGACGCGGCGGTCTCGATGGCGCGGTCGAGCGGCGCCTCGCCGACCGGGCCGTTCCAGCCCCCCGCGGCGACGTCGACGATGATCCAGACGACGTCGCGCTCGTCGTTCTCCATCTCGCGGACCATGAGCTTTCCGCGGCGCGCCGAGGCCTTCCAGGCGATCTTGCGGAAGCTGTCGCCCGGGGTGATCTCGCGCAGCTCGCGGATCTCCGTCCCCTCGCCGCGGCGGTTGCGCGCGCGCCCGGCCGCCGGATCGGCGCGCAGCCGCCCGCCGCGCGGGGGCGTGAGCCCCGAGGCGACCGCGCGCGGCACCACCTCGATGCCGAGGATGTTCGCGAACGTCAGCGGCACCTCGAAGGCCGCGCCGACGCCGCCGGCGCCGAGCGAGAGCCCGTGCACGCCGCGCCTGCCCACGCGCTTGGCGGTGACCTCGACCTCGATGCGCGCGAAGCCGCCCGGCAGCACGTCGAGCTCGCGCGGGCGAACGTCGGTCTCGAGCCCCTCGCTCGCGATCGCGCGCAGGCCGTCGACGTGGATGATGCGATCGCTGCGGTTGCGCAGCTCGGCGACGAACACGCGCTTGCCGCCGACCGGCATGCGCGAGCGGCGGCTCTGCTCGCGCCAGACCATCTCGAACCCGGCGCGGCGCGCGCGCGCGATGTCGACGCGCGTCGAGGCGCGCCCCCACGCGACGGCGGCGAGCAGCGCGCTGCCGGCGAGCGTCGCCTCGGGCCTGCGCGCGAGCACGCCGGTGATCGCGAGCACCACGCCGGCGATCGCGGTCGCGATGGTCGCCGGGCGAGGGTTCGCGTGCATCGGGGGGCTCGCCGATCAGCCGCGGCGGTAGGGCACGCGCGCGAGCCCCTCTTCGACGACGCCGGCGCGCGCCTTGGGGTCGCCCTCGAGCTCGGGGACGAGCACGAGGCGGTGCGACAGCGCGGGCACGGCGATCTCGCGGACGTCGTCGGGCGTGACGAACGGGCGCCCCTTCAGGATCGCCAGCGCGCGCGCGACGGTGAGCAACGAGAGCGAGGCGCGCGGCGAGGCGCCGAGCACGACCCGCGGGTGCTTGCGCGTGAAGGTCGTGAGCGCGACCACGTAGTCGAGGACGTCCTCCTCGACGTGGATGCGCGGGGTGAGCGCCTGCAGCTCGGCCACGCGCTCGACGTCGAGCACCGCCGCGACCGGCGGCGCGCCGCCACCGTGGCTGCGCAGCATGTCGACCTCCTCGCGCACCGAGGGGTAGCCCATCGCGACGTGCAGCAGGAAGCGGTCGATCTGCGCCTCGGGGAGCGGGTACGTCCCCTCGAGGTCGATCGGGTTCTGCGTGGCGAGGACCACGAACGGCGAGGGGAGCTCGAAGCGATCGCCCTCGATCGTGACCTGGCGCTCCTGCATCGCCTCGAGCAGCGCGGACTGCGTCTTGGCCGGCGCGCGGTTGATCTCGTCGGCGAGCACGACGTTCGCGAAGATCGGGCCGCTGCGCAGGGTGAACGTGCCGTCCTTGGGCGACAGCACGTACGTGCCGGTGATGTCGCTCGGCAGCAGGTCGGGGGTGAACTGGACGCGCCGCACCGTGCAGCCGAGCGCGGTCGCGAAGGTCTTCACGAGCGTCGTCTTCGCGACGCCGGGGACGCCTTCGAGCAGGGCGTGCCCGCGCCCGAGCAGCGCGAGCAGGAGCAGGTCGATGGTGCGCGCGGGGCCGAGGTAGACGCGCGCGACGGCGCTCCGCAGCGCGTCGAGCGGGGCCCTCGCGGCGTCGACCTCCGCCTGCGTCGCCGCGGAGGGATCGGTGGTCGACGTTCTCGGCGGGGCGTCGTGCATCGTCGCGGCGGCGGTCATCGGGAGCGCCGAGGCTACCAGAAACGGGCGAGGAATCGCGCTACGTACTCCGCGTGCCTGCGTGAGAGGCTCCGAGGGCGCCTTCGTCCGCGCTCGCGTGGGCGCCGAGGATCCGGCCGAACAGCGCGACTTCGTGGCGCGTCGCGCGGATCGCGCCGCCCTGCACCCCTGCCGTCGCCGCGCGCAGCCGAGCGTACGCGACGCTCACGCGCGCCGCCTCGGGCGGAGGCAGGCCGGCCTCTGCCGCCAGCCTGCCGACCGCCGAGGCGCGGTCGAGCGAGGCGAGCTCCTCGCGCTCGCCGATCGCCGCGTCGACGGCGTCGACCAGCACTTGCAGCCCGGCGACGCTCGGCCGGCGCGCGGCGCCGAAGAAGGCCAAGCGCCCCGGCTCCTCGAGCAGCGCGCCGATGCGCGGATCCTCGAGCGGCGGATCGTCGGGCCCGGGCTCGCCGGCGAAGCGCGCCCGCGGGATGCGCGTGCGCAGCGCCGCGCGCACCAGCGCCCAGGCCGCCGCGACCATCAGGATGCCGAACGCGACGACGCGCGCCGCCGCGCCGCTGAACCCCTCGCGGCGGACGGCGTCGAGCGCGCCGAGGAAGCCGCGCAGACGATCGCGCAGCGTGCCGGAGATGCCGCCGCCGAGCGTGCCGCGCTCGCGGAAATGCCCGTGGACGATGGTGATCTTGGCGCTGCGCTTGTTCTCCGCGCCGTCGACCAGGTAGCGCACCAGGTTCTTCGCGACCGTGCGGTTGCCCGGGTAGCGCATCATCGAGTTGATGAACATCGACGGATCGCCGAAGGCGACGAGGCGCCCCTCGCCCACTTGACCGGCGAGCGCGACGTCGGGGCCGGCGTCGCCGCCCGCGCGCGGGATGCGGAGCAGCGTGGACAGGTTCGCGTGGCGAACCGTGGTCGGGTGGTTGAGCACGACCACGCTGACGTCCGCGACGATCGGGTGCGACGAGGAAGGGATCGCCACCGGCAGCTGCGGGTTGCCGTGGAGCATCTGCAGCGGATCGGTCGGCGCGGGGCCGCGCACGATGGAGAAGCGGTCGAGCAGGGCGTTGCCGTCGCCGAAATCGTCGAGGACCGCGACGCGCCCGCCCGCCTTCATGAACTGCGACAGCTCGTCGAGGTCGTAGGAACCGAGCGGGTGCAGCAGGATCACGCCGTCCGAGGGGCTCAGGGCCTCGTAATCGAGCTCTTCGGTCAGCACGACGCGGGCGGCGCCGAGCTCGTCTTGAGCGATCTGCACGAAGCGCGAGCACCCCTCCCACTCGATGCCGGCCGGATCGAACGGCTCGGCCGCGCGCACGACGCCCAGATTCGCCAGTAACGCGAAGCCCACGACGAGCATCGCGACGGCGATTCTCGATGCGCGAATGACGCACGAAAACGAGTTGCTACGACGTCGCACGACGCGCCCTCCCGAACTTGACCGTGGTATCGCCATTGCTAGATTCGATTCCAAGAGATCACGACACGACGGCGCTCCTCGCAACCCGCGGGAGGTCTTCCATGTTGCCCCCGTTCATCATCGAGCAGATCAGGAAGCGAGAGGAGGAGCGCCGCCAGCACGAGCAGCGCCCCGCCCTCGAGCTACCGCTGCCCGCGCCCGCCCCGCGAAAAAGGCCGGTGAGCGAGCAGACCCCGGAGGAAGACCGCGACCGCGGGGTCGTGATCCTCGATTTGCTCGGCTGAACGCGGGTCGCTCCCGTCGCAGCGAGAGGCGCGAGGCCGAAAGGTCCGCGCCCTCGGCGCTTTTGTGGCACGGAGCGAGCGCGTCGCGACCGCGACGTCCGGGTCGCGACCCCGCACCGCCTGCGGCCCCCTCGCGAGAATCGTGCGTACCAACGCGGGACGCGCGCGACGCGGGCGACGCGAGCGTGCCTGGCCGGCGCGCGCGCGGACGCCTCACGCGCACCGCCCCCTACCCTCGGCCTTCGCCGGCGAAGCTCCGCGGCGGCTCGTCGTGGGCCGCGGCGCCGCCGTCATCGGGCGGACGCGTGACGTGCGAACGCGAGCGCGGCGACGGCGCACGCGGCCCCCCCGAGCGCGATCGTGTCGGGCGCGCCGATGCGGCTGGCGAGCGCGCCGGCGCCGAGCGCGCCGAGCGGCGTCGTCCCCATGAACGACAGCGCGAACAGGCTCATCACGCGGCCTCGCTTGTCGCGGTCGGCTGCTGTCAGCGTGATGGTGTTGCAGGCGCCCATGAAGAGCGTGAGGCCGAACCCTGCGACGACGAGGATCGAGAGCGAGAGCGAGAGCGTGCGCGAGCGGGCGAAGGCGACCAGCGCGAGGCCGAACAGCCCCGCACCGAGCGCGACGGCCGACCGGAGCCGCCGGGCCGCGTGGGGAGAGGCGAGCGCGGCGGCGCCGACGATCGCGCCCAGTCCCGGCGCCGCGCCGAGCGCGCCGAGCGAGCCTGGGCCGCGCCCGAGGACGACGCTGCTCATGTACGGCATGAGCGCGGCGAGCGGGCTCGCGGTGAAGCTGACCGCCGCGACGAGGAGCACGACGTAGCGCAGCTCCGGGCGGCTCCACACGTAGCGCGCGCCGTCGGCCAGCGACCCGAGGACGGACGCCGTCGACGGCGCGCTCACCCTCGGCGCGAGCTTCATCCCCAGCAGCAACGCGAGCGCGGCGGCGAGGCTCGCGCCCCGCGCGAGGAAGCACGCCCCCTCCCCCGAGAGCGCGATGAGCCCTCCGCCCAGCGTCGGGCCGAGGAGCCGCGCGGCGTCGAGCACCACGGAGCTCGCGGCCACGGCCCGCGGAAGCTTCGCGGTGCCGTCGACGAGCTCGCCGAGGAGGACCTGGCGCGCCGGCACGTAGAGCCCGTTGGCGATGCCGCCGACGAAGCCGAGGGCCAGGATGGCCTCGAGGCTCAGGCGATCCGCGCGCAGGAACGCGGCGAGCGCGAAGGCCTGCAGCATCACCACCGCCTGGGAGAGCCACACGAGCCGATGGGGACTCACGCGATCGGCGAGCACGCCGCCCAAGGGCGTGACGAGCACCGCCGGGATGTCGCTGAAGAAGGCGACCAGACCGAGCGCGAACGTGGAGTGCGTGAGGCGCACGACCAGCCAGCCGAGCGCCGTGCCCTGCAGGAACGAGCCGACCGACGTGAGGAATTGCGCCGCGATGAAGCGTCGGAAGTCGCTCGCGCGCAGCCCCGCTCGGTCCGCTCGGTCCGCTCGCTCCATGCTCTCCTCGCCCGCGACGCGGTCGCCCTCAGGCGCGACGAGCGCCGTCGATCACGCGAAGCGCGAGGTCGCGGTACGTCGGGATCGGCTTCTCGCGCACGTTGCGCCGCAGCTCGGCGAGCAGCGCTTCGTCCGCGAAGAGCCGCGCGATGGCGGCGCCGAGCAGGCGGGCGTCGCCCGGCGGCACGAGCACGCCGTCGACGCCGTCGCGCAGCATCTCGGGGATCCCGCCGACGGCGCTCGCGACCACCGGCACGCCGCAGGCCATGGCCTCGAGCACGACGAGCCCGAGAGGCTCCTCCCAGACGCTCGGCACCACGACGAGCGTGGACTCGACGAGCAGGGCGCGCAGGCGGCTCGGCGGCACGTAGCCGGTGAGCCGGATGCGCTCACGGCTGGCCGAGCCCGCGAGGTAGGCCTCGAGCTCGGGTCGCAGCGGGCCCTCGCCGACGATCGTCAGCCGGACGCCCGCATCGAGCGACTCGACGGCGTGGATGAGCGGCCAGAGCCCCTTCTCGGTGACGAGGCGCCCGACGTAGGTCAGCGAGCCCGCGGGGGCAGAGACCTCGGACGGCAGGAAGAAGTGCGCGTGATCGACCGCCCCGCCGAGCACCGAGATCGCCGGCGCGCCGAGCACCTGGCGCACCTCGGCGGCGACCCGCTCGCTGATGGTGAAGATCCGCTCGGCGCCGTGCGCCGCGTCGGCGAAGAGGCGGACGTAGCGGGCGTCTCGCAGCAGCAGCTTGGTGTCGGTGCCGTGGCTGAGGATGCGGTAGGGGACGCCGTGCCGCCGGCCGAGGTGGCGCGCCACCAGGGCCATCAGGTTGATGTGGTTCGCCAGGACGAGATCCGGCAGCCGGGCGTGGAGGAGATCGACCTCGATCGAGTCGGCCGCGCGGAGGGACATCGCCTCGATCTCCGCCTCGCCGAGCTCGTCGAGCGTGCGCTCGCCCGCGCGCTTCTCGGGCCCGAAGGTGAGCGTGAAGTCGAACGGGAGGGCGGAGGTCGTGCAGCCGTACGGATCCGGCGACCGCGCCGTGACGATGTCCACGGTGTGTCCGAGCGCGCCGAGCGCGACGCTGAGCGCGCGCAGGTAGACGCCGGAGCCGCCCCCGAAGCTCAGGTCGAACTGGTGGAGATAGAGGACGTGCATGCCGCGGGTTCCCTCGCGCTCACGGATCGGTCGATGCCCTCGGGTCCGGCGGGTCCGAGCTTGGCGAGCGCGGCGAGCGCGCGGGCCGTCTGGCGCAGCGACCAGCGCGCGGCGATCTCGGCGCGGACCTCGGCGAGTCGGGCGACCAGCGCGTCGCGCCTTCGCCCCGTCCGCACCTCGTCCGAGAGCAGCGCCGCCAGGGCAGCGTGGTCGCCCGTCGGGTAGAGGTGGTCGGGCGCGGCGTCGCCGAAGAGCGCGCGCGCGATCACCTGGTGCGGCGCGATGTCCGACATGATCGGCGGGCAGGCGTGGTACGCGGCCTCGATCACCGTCATGCTGAAGCCCTCGTACTCGGACGCGCACACGTAGACGTCGTAGGGCGCGTAGTCGTGCGTCTCGCGCGCGCGCCGATCGAGCGTGACCGAGTCGCCGAGGCCGAGCCGCCGCGCCTCGGCCTCGAGCGCGGCGAAGAGCGCGTCGTCCTCCTCGACGCGGTACACGTGGCTCGGCAGGACGCGCAGGTACAGCCTCGCGTGGTCGGCGAGGCGCGCCGCCGCGAACGCGCGCACGAGGTCCGAGAAGCGCTTGCGCGGCACGAGTCGCCCCGCCGACGCCACCAGCTTCGAGCCGTGGTGGATCGGCACGTCCGGCGCTCGATCGGGCAGCCTCACGCCGACCGGGAGCACCGGCGCGTCGAAGCCGTCGCGCGCGAGGCTCTCGCGTAGGAACGGCGTCGAGGCGAGCACGAGGGCGCCGTGCTCGACCACCAGCGCCTGCAGGTAGGGCCGGTGATGCGGCCAGTAGTCGTGCACGTAGACCCACGAGGGGATGCCGAGCGCGCGACAGCCGGCGAACAGCGCCGCGCTCTTGTCGGCGGCCACCTCGATGTGCGCGTTGAACGCGACGACGCAGGCCGCCTCGGCGTACCGGCCCTCGAGCGCCGCGCGCAGCGCCGCGGGGGACGCGTGCTCGTCGTACGAGGCGTAGGCGACGGGGACGTCGGGGTGCTCGAGGCCGAGCAAGCGGAGGAGCTCGCCGAGCATCGCGGTGACGCCCGTGACGCTCGCGAGCGGGAACTGGTGCACGAGGAGCAGCCCGCGCCTCCCCTCCGAGCGCACCGCGGATCCGCTCATGACTCGATCGCTATCCGCCGAGGTCACGAACGTCAACGCGCTGCGCTGCCCGCGCACGGCCGAGCACGCGCCCGCCGCGCGCGCAGGCTCGCGCGCGCACGCGTCCTCGCGGGCCCGCTCGCCGCAGCGTCATCGAGTCACGCTCGCCCCGAGCCGAAACCCGGTGTAGCCGATGCGGAAATCGTAGGCGTTCGGCTCTCGCTGGGCCGAGCGGACCTTGCGCGGGACGCTGTGCCAGCTGCCGCCGCGGACGATGTGCATGGTCGAGGCGCTGGCCCCCCACGCGGCCCCGTCGACGGGGGCGCCCGTGTAGCCGGAGTGGTAGTCGTCCGCGACCCACTCCCACACGTTGCCTTGCATGTCGTGGAGGCCGAAGGCGTTCGGAAGGCGCTCGCCGACCGGCCCCGACTGGTAGAGGCCGTCGCGACAGCTCGCGGACTGCGGGCTGATCGGATCGCGCGGGGCGGCCTCGCGGAAGGTGAGATCGTTCACGTTGGCGTACTTGCAGCCGTCGGGATCGAGCGTCGGCCCCCACGGGTACGCCGTCGTGCTGCCGGCGCGCGCGGCGTACTCCCACTCGGCCTCCGTCGGCAGCCGGTAGCGGCGCGTGCCGAAGCGGTTCATGCGATCGATGAACCGCTGGGCGTCGCGCCAGCTGACGTTCTCGACGGGCCGCCGCTCGCCGACGTACATCGAGGGGTTCTCGAGCATCACCGCCTGCCACTGCTCCTGCGTCAGCTCGAACTTGCCGAGCTCGAAGGCCGCGACGCAGACCTGGTGCACCGGCCCTTCGTCCGGGCCACGCCCCGGCTCGCCCTCGGGGCTGCCCATCATGAAGCAGCCAGCCGGCACGCGCACCAGCGCGATCTCGCGCTCGACCCGGCGCACCCCGCGGACGACCAGCACCAGCCAGACGAGCGCGACCAGCGCCGGGACGGAGAGCATGGCGCCGAGCGTCGTCGCCAGCAGCCGCAGCACGCGGCGCCGGGCCCGCGCACGCGACGCGTCGACGAACGTGACGATCACCGCGTCGAGGTCGTGCCGCCAGCGGCGCACCAGGTCGCGCGCCTCGTCGAGCGGGAGCCCGGAGGGGAGCAGCAGGCTCGCGCGGTGCTTCGGCGGCGCCTCCTGCCAGAGCTGCGCGGCCTGCTCGAGGCGCGCGCGCAGCTGCAGATCCCGCACGTCGTCGGCGACCTGCTTGCGGGCGGCCTCCCAGTGGCCGAGGAGCGCCTCGTGCGCGACGCGCACCTGCGCGACCTTGCGCGCGTCGGAGCTCGCGACCAGCAGCCGCGCCTTCGGATCGAGCAGCGCGTCGAGCAAGGCGCGCCGCGGCGTGCCGGGCGGGAAGCTCGAGAGCGGCGCGACGCGCGCGGTGGCGACGCGGCCGGACTCCACCGTCACGAGCGCCCGCAGCACCTCTGGGAGCGCGGCCTTCACGTCGGCGGGCAGGGCCTCGAAGACCTCGTCGGCGCGGCGCCCGAGGCTCCCCTCGAGCCCGCCGAGCCCTTCGTACGCGACGAACGTGAGCACGCCGTGCTCGTCGCGAAGATGCCACAGCTGATCGAGCAGGAACGAGAGCAGCGGCAGCGCGCCTGGATCGCGCGAGGTCGCCTGCAGGATGACCTCGTCGAGGGCCACGCCCCGCGCCTCGTCCGCGTCGAAGCGCAGCCCGGCTTCGCGCGCCGGCTGACGGATCATCTGCGCGACCTCGGCCGGCTCGGGCGGCGCGACCAGGTAGCGCGCCTCCCCGGCCGAGAGCGCGAGCAGCGCGGGGAGCTTCTCGAGGCGATCGAAGAAGTCCGAGCGCAGCGTGGCGACGACCCAGACGAGCTTGCTCTTCGCCAGCGCGTCGAGCGCGGCGATGAAGGCGTCGCGATCCGCCTCGGTGATGGCGTCGCGCGTGAACAGCTCCTCGAGCTGATCGACGACGAGCAGCAACCGCGCCTCGGCGTGAGGCGCGAGGCCCGCCGCCTTGCCGGCGGCCGCGAGCCCCTGCCGGATCGGCAGGACGGCCTGCGTCGCGCCCGAGCGGAGCAGCGCGGCGAGCCCCTTCGCGTCGTACTCGAGCGAGGCCAGCTCCGGCAGCGCGGTGGGCTGCAGCAGCGCGGAGGCCAGCGCCTCGACGAGGTCGTCTCCGTCGCTCGGGCGCAGCAGACCGTGCCGGCACAGCGCGACGCGCCCGATCATCCCGGGCACCTTCAGGTCGGCGAGCAGGCCGGCCTTCACCAGCGACGACTTGCCCGAGCCCGAGGCGCCCATCACGAGCACGAACGCGACCCCGCGCGCCTCTTGCCGCGCGAGCAGCTCGCGCAGCTCGTTGCGCGCGCGCGTGCGGCCGAAGAAGACGGTGGCGTGCTCGAGCTCGAACGACTGGAGCCCACGGAACGGGCTCCCCTGGTGCCAGCGGATGCTCGAGGGGCCGTCCTCGGAGGCGCTGGTGAGCCTGCGGCGCACGAGCTCGCGCAGGTGCTGCTCGAGCAGCTCCTCGAACGCGGCCGCGCCGTCGAATTCCCACGACGCGGCGGTGAAGCCGCTGCCGTCCGCGGCGCGCGTCCAGCGCACCATGAACTCCTCGACGTGGCGCTTCTGCGCGAGGCGCTCCTGCAGCAGCGCCTCGTCCTCGAGGCTCCCGGTGATCTCCACCCGTTTCCGGTAGAGCAGCAGATCGGGCAGCTTCTTCTCGCGATACGACGCGAGCGCGTCCTCGAATTCCCACTCGGTGCCGGTGACCGGCTTCTTCGAGATCGAGCCGAGGTACTTGTCCTCCGGCAGCGTGACGCCGAGGCGCGACCACAGGATGACCACCGCGATGTCGGTCTCGTGCGGCGGGACGATCCCCTCCTGGAAATGCTCGCCGGCCAGCAGCGGCTCACGCTCCCAGAGGACCGGCTCGATGCGGAAGTGGTAGGAGAATTCGCGCGCGAGCCGCTGCACCACGCGCTCGGCGATCAGGCGCTCGGGTCGGACGTCCGACGGCGAGGAGATGAAGACGCGCAGGAGCCGACGCTCGGGCATGCCGGTTCATCGTACGATACGAGGATGCAGCTCCCCAGCGCCCACGCCGCGCTCACGCGCGACCTCGAGCAGCTGCGGCTCGTACGCGGCGTGGGCGCGGACGAGGCGGTCATCTTCTACGCCGGGCGCATCCTCGAGGCCGAGACCTCCGCGGTGCTCCTCGACGTCGACGGCGAGGCCTCTGGCAACGCGTACGGAAACCTGATCCGGCTCGGAGATCTCGGGCTCGCTTCGAGCGCCACGCTCGCGCTCTTCCACGCGCTGCGCATGATGACCAACGCGGTCCGGCACGTGCAGCGGCCGGTCGCGCGCGACGACGCGGATCTCGCGATCCTGCTGCTGCGCCATTTCCTCGGTTGGCGCGCGCGGCCTCGCGGGGAGGCGCGCGGGGAGACGCCTGGCGAGGCGCCAGAGGCGCAGCGCGAGGATCTCGACTCGTTCCTGCGACTGCTCACCCAGGAGCCGCTCGACGCGCCCGCGCTCTCGGCGTGGTGGAGCGCGCACTCGGCCTCGCTGCTCGTGTCCCCGGTGCCGGTGGCCTTGTGCGTCGAGCGGCTCGCGGCCGCCGAGGGGCACGCGAGCCAGGCGATGACCGCGGTCGAGCAAGGGCTCGCGCGCTTCCCGCGCGACCGCCGCCTGCGCCAGCTGCAGGCGCTGCTGCTGCGCCGGGCCGGCCGCACCCCCGAGGCCATCGCGGTGCTGCAGGCGCTGCTGCGCGAGGAGCGCGAGGACCCCGAGGCCCTCGGGCTGCTCGCCGCCATCCACAAGCGCGCGTGGCGGCAGGCCCCCGATCGCGACGACCTCGCGCACAAGGAGCTGCGGCGCGCGACGGATCTGTACGCGCGCGGCTGGGAGGCGAGCCGCCGCACGGACACCTACGTCGGCATCAACGCGGCCTCCCTGCTGCGCGCGCGCGGCGAGCGCGCCGCCTCCGACGCGGCCGTCGCGCGCATCCTCGAGCTGTACGAACGGCGTCGCGGCAAGCCGCTGCCGAGCGCGCAGCCCGCGAGCGCGCGCCCCGCGAGCCTGCGCTACACCGGCTACTGGGATCGCGCGACGCACGCCGAGGCGACGCTCCTCGGCGGCGACGTCGAGCGCGCGCGCGCGCTCTTTCGCGAGGCCCGCGCGCTCCACCGCGCGGAGGCGGGCTCGCTGCAGTCGTCGGAGGAGCAGCTCGCGTGGCTGCTGCCGCTGCTGGACGTCACCGAACCGGTCCGGACCTTCCTCGAGGGGTGAGCGATGTCGCGACACGACGCCTGGAGACCCAAGCCGCTCGACGCCTCGGCCCTCGAGCTCCCCGACGCGCTGCTCCCCGTGCTGGAGCGCGTGGCCGAGCACGTCCACGATCGCTGGGCGGCCAACCGCCTCGCCGACGGTTGGACGTGGGGGCCGAAGCGCGACGACGCCACGCGCCAGCACCCGTGCCTCATCCCCTACGACGAGCTCTCCGAGGAGGAGAAGGCCTTCGATCGCGCGACCGCGCGCGAGACGATCGGCGCGCTCCTCGCGATGGGCTACCGGCTGGTGCGCTGATCCTGGCGTAGTCTGGCGCCGCTGCGCGGGTCAGAGCGGCTTGGTGTACGCGCTCTCCCAGCCGTCGCCGAAGACGCCGTCGAGCCGCTGAGCGAACGACGCCCCCTCGACGAGCACGCTGACGTTGCGGCTCGCGAGGAAGTAGTCCCCCTCCCAGTTGCTGGTGCCGACCCAGGCGCGCGCGCCGTCGAAGACCGCGTACTTCGCGTGCGAGACGCGCGCGAACGGGATGTCGCCCGAGGCGGCGGGGGGGATGGTGATCACGCGCACCGACGAGGGGGGCGCGAGGTCCTTGGCGAGCCGCGCGAGGCCGGGATCGCGCATCCCCCAGTGGGAGACGAGCAAGCGGACGCGCACGCCGCGGGCGGCCGCGCGCCTCAGCGCGTCGTCGAGCGTGCGCCACTCGTCGCCGTTGCGCATCGAGGGCTTGTAGGTGAGCAGCTGCACGTCGATCGTCGCGGTGGCGCGGTCGATCCAGTCGAGCAGCATCGGCAGATCCCAGGCGGCGTCGTCGGGGAGGAAGCCGCGCGGGCTCGCGCCGAGGCGCACGCGGAGGCCGTCGGCGGTGCGCACCGTCGCGCCCTCGCTCGCCGCGTCCCACACGCCGTGCCCCTTCGCGTAGCGCGCGATCGGCGCGCCACCGGCCACGTCCCAGTCGGCGGCGAAGAGCTCGTCGAGCTGGCCGGCCAGCGTCGCGCTCTCGAGGCGCACGCCGATCTCCTGGATGTGCTCGAGCGCGCGCCAGTCGAAGTTCTGGCTGCCGACGAACGCCGCGTGGCCGTCGACCACGAAGTACTTCGCGTGCAGGATCCCGCCCATCGTCGCGTGCACGTCGAACACGCGGACCTCGACGTGCGCGCGCTTGCCGAGCCGCTCGAGCGTCTCCGGGTACTTGTCGCGGAACGCCTTCTCGACCAGGAGCCGCACGCGCACGCCGCGATCGGCCGCCGCTTCGATGGCCGCGATCACCGCGTTCAGCCGGCTGCCGGGTGCGTCGGCGACGTAGAACTGCGCGATGTCGAGCGTCGCGCGCGCGGCGGCGATCATCTCCGGCCACACGTCGGCGGCGTCGCGGACGTCGGCGTGGTTCAGCGTGGTCTCGACCGGCGCGGACTCGACCAGCTCGATGGCGTCGGGCGAGGCGCTGGCCGCCGGCGGAGCCTTGATCGGCGCGGGCGCGGGCGCGGTGCCGCGGCACGCCGCGAGCACGAGGGCGGAGCACGCGATCGCGCGCGCGGCGAGAGAGGCGCGAGACGCGACAGAGGCGAGAGAGGCGAAGCGAGGCGGGGTTCGACGCATGCGACGACGCACTCTACCGCCGGCGCGCGCGGCGCGTGGGGCGCCGTTTTCTGCCGCGCCACCGCGGCGCTGGCGATCGGCCGGAACTCGCGTTCCACTGACGCGCACATGCGCCGCCCCCTCGCTCCGCTTCTCCTGCTGCTCGCGCTCACCGCGTCCACGGCGTGCTCCTCGAAGAGCAGCCCGGCGGCGGCCTCCGACGCGGGGGACGCGGGCGGCTTCCCGATCCCCGCGTGGCTGGTCGAGTCGCACATCCAGGTGAGCGGACACGACCGGCCCGCCGACGCGTGCCGCGACGCCCTCTGCCAGCACAACGAGAACACCGATCTCTTCCCGTGGAAGGGGTCGATCTGGTTCGTGCACCGCACGGCGATGAGCCAGGTGCTCGGGCCCAACAGCTCGCTCTGGATCTACGAGAGCAAGGACGGCGGGCAGAGCTGGATCAACCGCGGCGTCATCCCCGCGCCGACGATGCCGCTGAACGCCGACGACAAGGCCACCGCCGGCCGCGATCTGCGCGATCCGTGCTTCTACACGGTCGGCGACACGCTCTACGTGAAGGCGCTCACGCGGCTGCCGGTGAGCAGCGCGCGCGACTCGGGGGTCGACACCATCGGCGTGTTCACGAAGTCGACCGACGGCGGCAAGAGCTGGTCGACGTTGAAGCCGCTGACGCCCGTCACCTGGAGCCTCTGGCGCGTGAAGAAGGGGCCCGACGGCACACTCTACGGCGTCGCCTACAAGGACGGCGACGCGACGACGTCGCTCTTCACGTCGACCGACGGCGAGACGTGGACGCAGGGGCCGAAGGTCTGGGACGTGTACGCCGACTCGCCGCTCGAGACCGAGCTCGAGTTCCTGCCCAAAGGCAAGCTGCTCGCGCTGGTGCGCACCGACGGGGATCCGGACGCGCCGACCTACCTCGATCCGTCGCAGGGGCTCGCGCGCACGCGGGTGTGCTGGTCGGCGCCGCCGTACACGAGCTTCGACTGCCCGCAGGAATTCACCACCGCGCGCCTCGACGGGCCGGTGACGTTCCAGTGGAAGGGGCGCCTGTTCGTGGTGGCGCGCTCGCATCTGCCCCAGGTGAAGAAGCGCACGACGCTGTTCGAGCTCACCGGCGACTTCGACGGCGGCGCGCTGGCGATCAAGAGCCTCGGCGATCTGCCGAGCGCGGGCGACACCGCGTACGCCGGGGTCGCGCCGCTCGACGACACGAAGATGCTCGTGACCTGGTACTCGAGCGACGTGGTCGACGATCCGCCGTGGACCTGGGGGATGCTCGGGCTGACCGACATCTGGCAGGGGACGATCGATCTTTCGAAGGTCCCGTAGCGGCGCGTCGATGCGCGTCGCGCCCGCGCGTCCGTGGCGCTAGCGTGCGCCCATGTGCCGCGTCCTCGCGTATCTCGGTGAGCCCGTCTTGCTGGAGGAGATCCTCCACAAGCCGAGCGTCTCGTTCGTGAACCAGACGCACCAGGCGGCGGTGCACCACCGCCTCAACCTCGCCGGCTCTGGGCTGCTCGCGTGGGACGCGCGCTCGGACACGCCGCTGGTGCCCTACGCGCACCGCACGACGCAGCTCGCGATCTACGACCGCAACCTCCTCGCGCTCGCGCGCAAGGTGAAGGCGACCTGCCTGCTCGCCCACCTGCGCGGCGTCGCCTACGACACCAGCGCGAACATCAGCGAGGCGAACCTCCACCCGTTCCAGTTCGACGGCGCGCGCCTCGCGCTCGCGCACAACGGGCAGCTCGCGCGCTTCGAGGAGACGAAGTGGGCGCTCGCGCGGCACATCGCGCCGACGCTCCGGGAGGCCATCCGCGGCTCGACCGACAGCGAGTGGCTCTACGCGCTGGTGCTCTCGCAGCTGGACGATCCGCTCGCCGATCTGTCGACGGCCGACATGGCGAAGGCGCTCGGGCGCGCGTTCTCGGTCCTGGCGAAGGTGCGCCGCGAGCTCGGCATCCGCACGTTCTCGCCGATGAACGTGTTCCTCTCGGACGGCAACGACATCCTCGCCGCTTGCTACACGTTCGATCTGCGCTCGCGCGAGGGGCTGCCGGACGACTACCACGTGCCGGACGAGAGCGTGCTGCGCATCTGGTACTCGCTCGGGCACTCGTATGG
Source organism: uncultured delta proteobacterium (assembly GCA_903923175.1). GTDB lineage: Bacteria > Myxococcota_A > Polyangia > Polyangiales > JADJMO01 > CAIXWQ01. Next base: position 17,227 of record CAIXWQ010000604.1, read on the forward strand.
CCTGCACGACGGCGAGTGGCGCCTCTTGCAGGAGGGGGGCGCGCCGACCTCGTGCCTGATCGCGTCGGAGCCGCTCACGCGCGATCACGCGTCGTGGTGCGAGGTGCCGCTGCAGCACTTCGTGTACGTGCGCCGCACGGGCGGGGCTCCGCGCGTGGAGGTCGCGCCGATCGTGCTGGAGGAGCTGGAGGAGCTGGAGGTGCTGGAGGAGCTGGAGGAGCACGGCTGAGAGACCGGGCCGCGGCGGTCACGGCGCGACGCCTTCGCGACGCGCCGTGCCTGCGGCGGGCGACGGGACGCTACTTCGCGAAGGCGCAGCCGCGCTCGGTCTCGGCGATCGCGGTCTCCGTCGCCTTCTGCGCGGCCGCGCGCCAGCCGCCCTTGTCGTGCTCGGCCTTGTCGAGCGAGGCCTTCGCCGCCTTCAGCGAGCCGAGCGCAGCGACCATGTTCGGCTGATCGTGACAGATGCCCATCGGCGTCGGCACGGCCGGCGCGATCGGCGTGGCGGACGCGGCGCGATAGCCGATCGTGGCGACGAGCCCAGCGGTGGAGACGAGGGCGAGGGTCTTCCAGACGTTCATGGTTCGTTCTCCGGTTCGAGGGGTCGAGAGGCTCGAGAGGATCGAGAGGATCGAGAGGATCGAGGCCGACGCTGGCGTATCAGCCCGCAGGCAAATCCTCCACGCCGAGTTCATCCGACTCACATCAGGGCGCGCGCCCCGCAGGCCTGCTCCGAGGCGCAGGACCGCTGCCGGCCCCGGCACCTCGGCAGCGGCGGAGCGAGCCACCAACCCCACGGCCTCTGCGAGGAGTGCCTCCAGGCGAATTTCCCGAAATTCGCCTGAAGCGAGCGGCGCGCGGGGCGCGCGGGGCGCGATGCCCCTCGCGTCACTTCGGCTTCGCGCGCGCCCACCCGACGCGGAAGGCGCCGCCGTCGAAGCGGCACCCCGCCGCGACGCAGGCGAACCGCTCGCCCGGCGCGCGCTCGACCTCCTGCCAGGTGTCGCCGGCGTCGTCGGTCTCGAAGAGGCGACGCGCGTCGGGCGCGAGGAGCAGCCCGCGCGCGCCGGCCATCGCGACGTGCGCGGCGACGCGCGGGAGCGGCGTCGTCGTGCGGGTGGCGAGATCCTCGCTGAAGCGGACGCGCTTCTCCTCGCCGAAGCCGACGAGCACCGGGTGCTTCGGATCGCGCGCGTCGACGGTGAGCGCGCGGAGATCGCCATAGCCGGGCTCCTCGCCCTGCGGCACCGCGCGAAAGCTCCGCGCCGCGTCGTGCGAGACGACGATCCAGCTCTTGGTGACGTTCGCGCCTGCGTCCGAGCGGGTGTCGGTCGCGAGGGCGTAGACGTGCGTCCCGGTCGGGTCGGACGCGACGTGGAAGATCAGGGCGTGCGCGCCGAACGCGCCGGGGGTCAGCCGCGTGAACGGCCCGCGCGCGGAGGGGGCGAAGAGGTGGCCTTGCTCGACGCACACGCCGAAGGCGGTCAGCGCGCGGCAGGAGCCCGACAGGATCACCGCGCCCGAGGGGGTGACCCAGACCTCGTGCATGATGCCCATCTGATCGAACTGGAGCGTCGCGCCGGCGGATCGGTGCGCGCCGGCGTCGTCGCTGAACACGAGGCTGCCGTACGCGCTGATCACGTAGTGGTCGTCGCTGGCGCCGACGTGATCCCAGATCGACCACCCCTCGCCGAGACTGGTGAACGTACGCGGCCCCTCGGGCAGCGGCTGCGTCCAGAAACCGACGTTGCCGTGTTCGGGCTCCGGCACGGACACCGGCGGCGGCGGCGCCTGCCTCCCGCCGGCGAGCTCGCGCCACGGCGGCGGCCGGGTGGACGGCTCGGCCGGGTCCTTGGCGAGCTCCACGTAGCGCGCCGCGAGGAGCGCCTCGAAGGACGCGGCGCGCGGGTACGCCGCCCTCGGCGAGGGGGCCCCCGCGGGTCGAGGGAGCTCCAGCGCCGCCGGCGCGCTCGCGGTCGCGACGAGGGCGCCGCGCGCGTCGAGGAGGCGCACCTCGCCGCTCGCGCGCCGGAGGAGCACGTCGCCCTTCGCGTCGTGCGCGAGCGCATCGAGC
>CAIXWQ010000605.1 GCA_903923175.1 uncultured delta proteobacterium
AGAAGTGCGTGGCGAGGATGGCGGCGTCGTCGCCGCGCTCACGCAGCGCCGGGATGTGCAGCTGGATGACGTTGAGGCGGTAGTAGAGGTCCTCGCGGAAGCGGCCGGCGGCGACCTCGGCCTCGAGGTCGCGGTTGGTGGCGGCGACCACGCGGATGTCGCACTTGATCGCGCGGTTGTCGCCGACGGGCGAGTAGTCGCGGTTCTGCAGCAGGCGGAGGAGCTTCACCTGCAGGGCCAGCGGCAGCTCGCCGATTTCGTCGAGGAACAGCGTGCCGCCCTCGGCCGCCGCGACGCGCCCGAGGCGGGCGGCGTGCGCGCCGGTGAACGAGCCCTTCGCGTGCCCGAACAGCTCGGACTCGAGCAGGTTCTCCGGGATCGCGCCGCAGTTCACGGTGACCATCGGCTTGTCGCGGCGCGGGCTCGCGTCGTGGAGCGCGGCGACGACCAGCTCCTTGCCGGTGCCGCTCTCGCCCGTGACGAGGACGGTGCACGCCGTGTGGGCGACGCGCCCGATGGTGTCCAGCACTGCGCGCACCGAGGCGTGACGCCCGATGATCTTCCCGCGGCTGGTCGGGAAGAGGGTCAGGATCTTCGCGCCGCGCGTCTCGTGCTCGGTGCGCTCGGTCTCGACCTGGTTCATCGCGTTCATCGGGGCGTCCTCCGTCCAAGTGGCGGACAGACCCTTGAGCAACGCTGATGCCGACGCGAAAGTGCCGGGAATTTGGCCCGGTCGCGATATCCACAGGGTCAGATGCGACCCACCCTCGGGCTCCCGCAACCTGCCGGGGGGCTGCTCCAGCCCCGCCACGCGCAGAATTGCCCGGAGAGCGGAGGACGTGCCCCGGACGGGTCGGCGGTGACCCATGGGTCAATCTTGAGCAGCGGTGCCTCCATGACGCTCCGGAGGGCGTATGCAGGCGTCGTGCTGCGCGAGATCGACCGGGAATCTGGCGAATCGACCGCAGAAGGCGTCATGGAGCCGACGCGTCGGGGGTCCTCGCACGTACGAACGGACCGGGCCAAGAAAGCTTGAGAAGAAAAGTGCGGGAGGCGCCGCGGGGCGCGGGATCCCAGCCGTAGCCCGGAGCGTCAACGATCCATCGGCACGACGATGCGGGGCACCGGGCGCTCGTTGGAGCGCCGGGGGTCGGCGGGGGCGAGCGGGGCGATGGCGGTGCCGACCGCGGTGAACTCGACGACCGGAGGGCCGGGGAAGCGACGGTCGACGTGCGAGGCCTCGCTCACCGACATGCCGACGATGCCGGTCGGCGCGTCGGGGTGGCCGGCCGGGAACTCGGCGAAGAGGTCGAGCTGCAGCCGCTCCATCGCGGTCTCGCGGGCGTCGAAGAAGGCCTGCGTGTAGGCGCCGATCTCGGCGTTCTGCCCGTAGTAGCGGCGGACCTCGTTCGGATCGAGCTGGTAGACGCAGGTGCCGCTCGCGACCGTGACGGGCCGAAAGCCCGCGCGCAGCAGCGAGACGAAGTCCTGCCCCGAGAGGTCGCTGGTGAAGGGGGCGCCACTGGCGAGCCGCAGGCTCGGCGCGCCGCGGAATTCGACGGGGCCGTGGTCGTGGTCGAAGCTCACGGCCGTCCCCATCGCGATGAACTTCGCGACCTGGATGCCGCCCCGCCATCGGTGATGCTCGACGGTGAGCCGCACGCCGACGACCCCTTCGGCCTGGAACTGCGCGGCCTGCCGCCGCATGCGCTCGATGGCGAGCACGCGCGCGCCGCGCACCGCCTCGCTGAGCGCGGTCACCTCGCCAGCCTGCACCGCCTGCTGCTGCGGCGTCTGCGCGCGGCCGAGCAGCAGGTCCCAGAAGCCGACGGCGCCCCACTGCGGCGGCGCGGCTTCGAAGACGCTGGCGCCGATGACGAGGCCGCGCGGGAGGAAGCCGACGCGCGAGAGCGTGAGGAACTCGGTGATCGAGAGATCGCTGAGCGCAGGGAGCGGCGCTTGGGGCGGCGCGTTCATCGCTCGCCTCGGATGCAACGGGCCTTCATTCCTCGCCTCCACGTCCGGACGCGCCGCGCGACGCGCGCGGTGGATCGTTGGCGAGCCGCACGAGCTGCGGCTTCGCTGCCACCGGGGCGCCCGGGATCGGCACCACGGCGGTGCCGAGCACGAACAGCTCGATCAGCTCGCCGGTGCGCAGCGCCGCGTTGCCGACGTCGGGGCCGGCCGTGCGCCACGAGTGCGACTGCTCGCTGACCGTGACGCCGACGATGCCGGTGGCGCCGAGCGCCTCGCCCTCGGCCTGCAGGCGCTCGATGGCGAGCTCGCGCGCGTCGTAGAGCGCGTGGGTGTAGGCGTGGAGCTCGCAGCTCTGCCCGGCGGGCGCGCGCAGCAGGTGGGGCGGCACGTAATAGACGCAGTTGCCCATCACGAAGCCGACCGGGCGATAGCCGGCGCGCATGAGGGTCCAGAACTCCTGCCCGTTGAGGTCGGACTGGAACGGCTTGCCGCGCGCGTTGCGGAAGTGCGGAGAGGCGTGATCGCGGCTGCGGACCGCGGTGCCGACCGCGACGAACTCGGCGACGTTCTGGCCGTAGGCGAACGACGGCTGGTTCTTCGGCTGCGCCCACGGCGGCGGCTGCGGGCCCCAGCCGCGCAGCTGCGACACCGCCTGCCACTGCTGCCACGCGACCGCCTCCCAGCGCTGCGCCCACTGGTAGCCGAGGTTGGAGTCGAAGCGCGCGTAGCCTTGTTCCTGGCTCCACTCGCGCCACTGGCAGTAGCGGTCCCAGTGGGTGCGCAGCGGATCGGTTGCGAGGTTGACCTCGACGCGCACGCCGATGATGCCGTCGGCGCCGAGCGCGTCGGCCTCCTCCTCCATGCGGTTCATCGCGAGCTCGCGCGCGTGATAGAGCGCGCGCGTCATGTCCCACAGCTCGCAGCCCGGCTGCCCCTGCGGGATCTGCGGGATCTGCGGCACGACCTGGTAGATCGAGCAGCCCATCACCAGGCCGAGCGGCTCGAAGCCGGCCTCGCGCACGAGCAGGAACTCGTTGACCGTGAAGTCGCTGGTGAAGAGGTTGCGCGCGCGCATCTCGCCGAGGCGCTCGCGCGCGTGCAGCGGCAGATCGGCGGGCAGCTGCTGCGCGTTCGCTCGGTCCGGCGGCGGCTGCCCTTGCGTCATCGCCCCCGCTCCTCGGCTTCGAGCGCGTCTTCCTCGGCGTCGCGCGCGGCGCGGGCGACCTCGTCGGCGTCGTCCTGCGCGTCGATGCGCTCGTCGTTCGGGCGCCCCAGCGGCATCATCGCGAGCACCAGCGGCGGCACCTCGGCGTGCGTGCGGCGCGGCGCGGTCGGGATGCGCCGCACGCCGGTGCCGAACCAGCTGACGTCGATGTCGAGATCGTTGCGCTCGCAGCGCTCGAAGCCGCAGGGGACCTCGCGGATGTCGACCTTGATGTCGCTGCCGACCACGAATTCAGCCTGGAACTTCTGCGCCTGCGCGAGGACCTTCTGCGCGACGAGGTTCTTCGCGCGCTCGATCGAGCCGGTCGCGAGGGCGAGCTCGCCGCCGCGCACCGAGTCCTGCGTGACGTGCCAGACGTGGTAGCGGCAGAAGTCGAAGAGGAAGCCGGTCGGCTCGAACCCCTCGTGCGCGAGGGCCCACAGATCCTGGCCGGACAGGTCGGTCACCACGGGGTTGCCGGGCGCGTGCGTGATCCACGGCGCGCGCACGGCGGTGCCGACCACGGTGAACTCGAGCACCTCGCCGCCGTCGTCGCCGCCCTTGCCGCGCGAGCCCATGGTGATCATCCGCTCGCGCAGGTGCGCGCCGATGACGGCGTCGGCGCCGAGCAGCGCGGCCTCCTGCCAGAGCCGCGCGAGGGCGCGTCGGCGCGACTCGCGGTGCGCGTCGCTGATGGTCGTGATCTCGCCGGTCGAGCCCTTGTAATCGGCGATCTGACCGACGTGGTAGATGCTGCTCCCCATCACCTGCGAGATCGGCTGCGCCTGCGCGTCGCGCGCGAGCAGGAACTCGCTGACGCTCAGATCGCTGGTGAAGAGGCGCGGGTTCGGCCCGGCCTCCTCGGCGAGGCGCTCCTGCGCGCGCAGCGGGATGCCGCCGCGGGCGACGTGCGCGAGGCTGGTCGCGAGATCGATGGGCGGGCGCGGCGCGTGGGGGGTCTGCGCCATGGTCAGCCGCCGTTCACCGACAGCACGAGCGTCGGCTGCGGGATCTGGTGGTCGTCGCGCAAGGCGACGACGGCGGTGCCGACCGCGCTGAACTCGAGCACCGAGGCGCCCCAGGTGTGGTTCGACTCCGAGACGGTGACGCCGACGATCCCCTGCGCGTTCAGCGCCTCGGCCTCGGCCTGCATGCGCTCCATCGCGAGCTCGCGCGCGTCGTAGAGCGCCTGCGTCGGCCCCGCGAGCTCGCCGTTCTGGGGCACGCCGCCCGGCGCCTGCGGCGGGGCCTGCGGCGCGACGTAGTACACGCAGTTGCCCATCACGAAGCCGAGCGGGCGATAGCCGGCGTGCATCAGCGTCCAGAAGTCCTGGCCCGAGAGATCGCTCTGGAACGGCTTGCCGTTGGGCGCGCGCCAGCTGCCGGGCGCCGCGTCGTGGCGCACGGCGGTGCCGATGGCGACGAACTCGATGACGTTCGTCCCCCAATTGTGGACGTTGACGTCCAGCCGCACCGCGACGATGCCGTCGGCGCCGAGCGCGTCGGCCTCTTCTTCCATGCGCACCATCGCGAGCTCGCGCGCCTGGTAGAGCGCCTGCGTGAGCGTCGTGAGCTCCTCGCTGAAGCCGCGGATCGGCTGGAAGCCGATGTGGAAGATGCTGCTCCCCATCACGAGGCCGAGCGGCGAGAAGCCGACCTCCTTCACGAGCAGGAACTCGTTCACCGAGAGATCGCTGGTGAAGAAGTGATGCTGCCGCATCTGCGTGAGCCGCTCGCGGGCGTGCTGCGGCAGATCTGCGGGCATCGCGGGCATCGCGGGCGTGCCCTGCGCGGGTGCGTACGGCTGCGGAGGCTGCGGAGGGTACGGGGGCTGCGCCACCCGACGAGGCTAGCCGAATTCGGCTCAGTGTCTGATCTGCGCCAGCACCCACGCGGCGCGCGCGTTCGAGTTCGCGAGGCGCGCGAGCGAGTCGGTGAGCAGCTGCACCCAGCGATCGAGCGCCACGGTCTCGGTGCGCAGCGCGATGCCCCGCACGACCTTGCGGTGCTGCGCGAGCAGGCGGTGCCCCTCGCGCTTGAGCACGAAGACGTCCGGCTCGGTGTCGACCTCGATGGCGTGCACGTACGAGCCCTGCGCGTGGATGCGCGTGTGCTCGGAGAAGCCCTGCGAGAGCGTGTTCGCGAGGTGCGCGAGGAGCGCCTCGGCGTTCGACAGATCGAGGTGCATGCCGGCCGCGATCTGCGCGCCGTCGATCGCGACCTGGACGCGCGTGTGGCAGAAGCCGCAGGCGTAGGTCCGACCGTCGGCCTCGGGCGCCATCATCGCGCCGCAGTTCTGACAGGGGATGGGGTCGCGCTGCTGCATCCGAGCTGAGGACGAAGGTATCACGCGGGCCCGCGCAGCCAACCCGAGCGCGGCCTGCGCTACCAGGCGCGCAAGAACGTGACCGACAGGGCGGGCCCGCCGACGCGTCCGCGGCCGAAGCCGTTCGTCGGGACGTTGGTGGTGAGCGAGCCCTGCAGGCGGTAGGCGTCGGTGAGCGGGTACGTCCCGGCGAGGCCGACGGTGGTCATCGCCGAGCCGCTCCCTTCGGCGGTCTGCCCGTCGATCGTCGAGTCGCCCTCGAGCTCGTAGGTCACGAGCCCGCCGATCGCGGCGTCGTTGTCGAAGCCATAGGCGAGCGCGGCGGTGGTGGTCAGCGCGGTGCCGATCCGACTCGCGACCGACGGGCTGCCGGCGCCGACGGCCACGTGCCGGGTGAGCGAGCGCGAGACGAGCGCCTGCACGAGCACGAGCCACGGCCCGAAGGTCTGCTCGACGCCGACGCCGGCGGAGCCCGAGTACGCGCCGCGGCCGGTGGCGCTGCTGGCGAGGTAGTCGTCGGCGGGGATGTCCTCGGGGGCACGACCGGTGGGGAACGTGAGGCCGGCGAGCACGGCGATGCCGGGGATGGTCCTGGAGGCGCCGGCGCGGGTGAAGTCCCAGCGGCCCGCGACGCGCACGTCGCCGAGGCCGCCGCCGTGCGAGTGGATGTCGCCGTTCGGGTTGGCGTGGGCGCGCCAGGTCTCGACGAGCGGCACCACGAGCGTGACCTGCCCCTTGCGCGCGAACCGCGCGGTGGCGAAGAGATCGGCCTCGGTGTCCCACTCGGAGGCGCCCGGCGGCGAGCGCGTCCAGGTTCGGTGCTCGTCGTAGTCGCCGAGCGGGCGCTGCACGCGGACGAGGCCGCCGACCAGCAGGTCTTCCGACATCGTGAGCCGCCCGGGCGAGACCGCCGTCGCGGCGCCGCAGCAGGCCTGGGCCTGGGCGCTCGGGCTGTACACCGCGAGGCCGAGGGCCATCGCGCCGGCGGCCGCGGCGGCGACGCGCGCGCTACTTCGCATCGAGGAACGGCTCGGCGTAGTCGGCGGCGGCGAGCGTGCCGCCCGTGAGGTTGATCTTGAGGATCCACTTGCCCACCATCGAAATGTTCGCCGTGGTGGTCGCGTAGCGGCCGAAGCCGGTGGGCGTGGGGACCGGCTTCGTCGTCGTGCCGTGCCCGTGCGCAGGCATCCACGGCGTGACGTCGAGCGTGAGCCCGTCGACGGGGGCGCCGGTGGCCACGTCGGTGACGGTGATCTCGAACGCGGTGGGGCCGAGCGTCGCCGGGTACGGCGAGGTTCGAAGCGCGACGTGGAGCGCGCCCGAGGTCGAATTCACCTCGGAGTTGGGCGCGTTGGCGAAGCGGGGATCGGCCGCCAGCGCGTCGCCGCCGCTGTCGGGATCGGCGCTCACCGCCGGATCGCCCGAGCCGCTGCTGCAGCCGGCCGCCGCGAGCGCGAGGCCGAGCAACGCGGACCGGACCGGGACCGAGGACGAGAGCCTGAACGAATCGAGCATGGGGCCCCCTGCACACGCGACGTTTGCGTGGACGTTGACCTAGACCACGCGACGGCCCCCGTCGAGGAGGGTCCCCGCTCGCGATGACGGTCGTCAGCGGCCTGCAAACGGTGCGCGATCGCTCAGCGCTGGATGTACACGAGCACGGCCATCCCGACGGCGGTCAGCACGCCGCAGATCGCGACCCAGGAGTAGACGATGCGCGGCGTCCCGGTCGGCTCCTCTTCGGCGGCGAAGGGTGCGGCCGCGAGCGGCGAGGGGGCGGGCGGCGGCGTGGGGATCGAGACGGACGCGGCGGGCGAAGGCGGCGCGGCGAACGGCGACTGCATCGGCAACGGCGTGCGCAGCGGCGGAGCCGGAGGCGCGGCCGGCGCGACGAACGGCGACTGCATCGGCAACGGCGTGCGCAGCGGCGGAGCCGGAGGCGCGGCCGGCGCGGCGAACGGCGACTGCATCGGCAACGGCGTGCGCAGCGGCGGAGCCGGAGGCGCGGCCGGCGCGACGAACGGCGACTGCATCGGAAGCGGCGTGCGGCGCGGCGGCGGCGCGACGAAGCGCTCGAGCGCGACCATGGTCTCGTCGTCGTCGCCCGACCAGTGCGGCGCGGTCGGCTTCGGCGCGGGCGGCGCCGGGGGTGGCTGCGACGGCCGCACGTGGATGCGGGTGGTCTCGTCGTCCTCGCGGTGAGGGGGGCGCGGCTTCGCCGCGGGTGGAGCGTGGGGCGGGCGCTTCATGCGATCAAGGTCCGACCTGCGCCACGCGGACGTCGCTGGCGTGGGGCGCCTGCCCGAGCGGTCCGAAGAAGGCGACGTAGAAGACGAGGATCCAGACCGCGAATGCGACCGCGGCGGAGACGGCCATGATCAGCCAGTGCACCGTGCGCAGCCGCGGCTGCGGGCGCGCGTTGGGGGCGGTGGCGCCCGGCGCGAGCGAGGGTGCGGGGAGCGAGGCGGGCGCGGCCACGCCGGGTTGCAGCCCCTGGGAGGAGGCCGCTGGGGCGAGGCTCGGGCGCGCCGCGCGCGGCTTGCCGGCGCGCTCGTCGGCTTCGGCGATCGCCTCGGCCACGTCGCGTCGCTTCTCCTCGAGCCGCGCGGCGAGGTAGTGCGACATCAGCGCGGCCACGTCGCCGGGGGCGGTGGGCTGCGGCATCACCGCCTCGATCGCGCGCTGCAGCTCGGCCGCGGTCTGGAAGCGCGCGTCGGGGGCGTGCGCGAGGGCCTTCATCACCACGTCGGCGACCGGCGACGGCACGCTCTTCGGCAGCGGCGGCGGCGGCTTGCCCTCGGTGAGGGCGAGCAGGATGTCGAGGTCGGTCTTGCCGGTGAACGGCAGGCGCCCCGCGAGGTGGTGGTAGAGGATGGTGCCGATCGCCCAGAGATCGGCGCGTCGATCGACCGCCATCCGGCTGCGCACCTGCTCGGGCGCGGTGTAGTGCGCCTTGCCCTTGTGCATGCCGGTCTGCGTCTGCTCGGCCAGACGGTCGAGCGCCTTCGCGATGCCGAAGTCGATCACCTTCACGATGCCGCCGGTGGTGAGCAGCACGTTCTGCGGTGAGACGTCGCGGTGGACGACGTTGAGCAGGTTGCCCGCGTCGTCGCGGAGCTCGTGGGCGGCGTGCAGCCCCGCGCACGCGTCGGCGGCGATGCGCAGCAGCGGGCCGAGCGGGAAGGCGTGGCCGGCCTGGGCGATCGCGGCCTGCAGCTTCGACCAGGAGTCGCCCTGCACCCACTCGAGCACCATGTAGATGTTCTCGCCCTCCTCGCCGAGGTCGACGATGTCGGCGACGTTCGGGTGGCGGATGCGCGAGGCGATGTTGGCTTCGTCGAGGAACATCGCGCGGAACGCGGCGTCCTGGGCGAGCGCGGGGAGCATCGTCTTGACCGCGACGAGCTTCTCGAACCCGTGCTTGCCCTGGACCCGGGCGACCCACACGGTCGCCATCCCCCCTTGGGCATAGGGGTAGAGCAGCTCGTAGCGCCCATCGAGCCGATAGCCCGGGACGAACTGGGCTTGCTGACCGGCCACGCGGAGGATGGGTCCTTTCGGTGTGTTTCGGCGCCTTTGCGCCTCGAGGGGCAGTCCGGAGCTCGTGCGCGGGCACGGCTCAGGCGCGCGAGGGCGCCTCGCTTTGTTGCTGGCGCAAGCCCCAATCAGCTACTACCGGCGTACGATCATGGCAAGAAAGCCCGAGATTGCCGAGCTGCCGACGCGCCTCCTGATGCAAGAGATCGGGAGTGAGAAGCGGCACAAGAAGGTCTTCGTGTTCGGCGCGCTGGGCGTTGTCGTGCTGGGCGGGGCGGTCTTCGCCGTCGTGCACGTCGCCGAAGGGCGCCGCACGGCCGCGCGCGAGGCCGCCTTCGGTGGGATCACCGCCTGCCTGCTCGGCAGCGACGCGCTGAAGGAGGGGGAGACCCCGGCCGCGCGCGTCGCGAGCGTGAAGCTCGCGGTGGTGGGGACCGCGCCCGAGAAGCGCGGCAACTGGCCCGCCTCGTGCGCCAAGGACGCGTTCAAGCTCTCGTCGCTCGAGTCGAAGTCGTCGCTCGGCACCGCTGCCGAAGCGCTCGGCAAGGCGCTCGAGACCGACACGAACGCGACGCAGGACCTCGGCGGCAAGGTCGACGCGCTCTGGGCCGAGGCCGAGAAGGCGAAGCTCAAGGGGGTCGTACCGGCCGACGCCACCAAGGCGCCCAAGCCCGCCGTCGTGCAGATCACGGCCGAGGCCTGGGCGGCGCTGCCGAAGTTCGTCTCGGGCGCCTTCCGCCTCGCGAACGTGCGCGAGGAGCCTTGGCCGGGGAAGAAGCTCTACTTCCTGATCGACGAGAAGGACTCGCCCGACGGCGCGCTGATCTGCACGGCCGACGGCAGCGAGCCGGCGGTGAAGTGCATGAAGGTGCCCGCCGCCGCCGCGGCCTACAGCCCGGGCCTGCGCCTGCTCGGCGGGACCGAGGAGGGGGCGCGCCCGTTCTACTTCGCCGGCGATCGCGGCCAGCTCGGCGTCTTCCCCCCGGACGCCAAGGGGACGCTGGCGACCACGGTCGTCTACGGCGCGGCCTCGCACAAGGACGGCTCGTTCGCGTTCCTGTCGCGTCCGGAGAAGAGCAAGGATCTGCAGCTCACGGTCTTCCCGGCGACGGGGCCGTCGACCGACCAGATCGTGCTGCGCGGCGACGAGCTCGACACGCCCGCCAAGGCGGGCCTCTTCTGGGACTGGTTCGTCTACCGCAGCCTCGCGAAGGCAGGTCCGCCGCCGGTCACCTCGCACCTTTACGCGCGCAAGCTCGAAGGGGCGACGCTGAAGGAGCCGGTCGACGTCGGCGAGCTCGAGGCGCCGCCGTTCGCCGAGCTGGAGCGCGGCGAGTCGCAGCTCTCGGCCTGCAAGAGCGACGACGGGCTCGCCGTGCGCGTGCGCGGCGAGAAGGGCGATCAGATCGTGTTCCTCGCGAGCGGCCGCTGGAGCGCGCCGTTCACCGCGTCGACGCGCGGCGGGACGCTGACCTGCCGCGGGCTCGAAGCGATCGTGACGACCATCGAGCACACCTCGGAGACCGACAAGGACTTCCCGACGGTGACGCAGGCGAAGTGCAACATGGCCGGCTGCACGACCACGACGGTGTCGATGCGTCGCGTCCTCGCGGGCGCGGCCGACATCGCCCCGATCGACGCGAGCAACGTGGTGGCCGCGGACGTCGGCGGCAAGCTGATGATCGCGTGGAACGCCGGCGTCTCGGGCGGGCTGCGCATGCGCCTCGCGCCCGCGGATCAGATCGGCGACGCGCCCGACGTCCTGCTCGCGGCGCCGCGCATCGAGAAGAACGGCCAGGCCGCGAGCCCGATCACGCAGCTGCGCGCGCTGCCGGCGAGCGGCTGGGCAATCCTGTTCATGAACACGACCAGCGGCGTGCGCGCGCTGCGCGTCGAGCCGAACGGCAAGGTCACGCCGCTGCCGGGGACGATCTGACGCAGAACCTCACCCCCTGACCCCCTCTCCGAAACGGAGAGGGGGACCGGGCCTCACGCTCCCTCCTCGCCGCTTCGGAGAGGTTCGGAGAGAAGGGCCGGGGTGGTGAGGTCTCAGTTCTTCGCCGCCGCCACCTTGGCGCCGTTGGCCTTCTCGGCCTTCTCGCCCTTGGCGGGCGTGGCGGGCTCGTCGGCCCCCTTGCTGCGCTTGATGTTGTGCTTCTCGAGCAGCGCCACCTCGATCTTGTCGAGCAGCTTCGGGTTCGCCTCGAGGAACGCCTTGGCGTTCTCGCGACCCTGGCCGATGCGCTCGCCCGCGTACGAGTACCAGGCGCCGCTCTTCTCGATGATGCCGGCGTCGGACGCGAGATCGACGAGATCGCCGGAGCGTGAGATGCCGACGCCGTAGAGGATGTCGAACTCGACCTCGCGGAACGGCGGGGCGAGCTTGTTCTTGACGACCTTCACGCGCGTGCGGTTGCCGACGTGCAGCGGGTCCTTGTTCTTGTCGCTCGCCGTCGCCTCTTTGATGGCGCCGATGCGGCGGATGTCGAGGCGGACCGAGGCGTAGAACTTGAGCGCGTTTCCGCCGGTCGTCGTCTCGGGCGAGCCGAACATGACGCCGATCTTCATGCGGATCTGGTTGGTGAACATCAGCAGGCACTGCGAGCGCGCCACCGAGCCGGTGAGCTTGCGGAGCGCCTGGCTCATGAGGCGCGCCTGCACGCCGACGTGCGAGTCGCCCATTTCGCCTTCGATTTCGGCCTTCGGCACGAGCGCGGCGACCGAGTCGACCACCACGATGTCGACCGCGTTGGAGCGCACGAGCATGTCGGCGATCTCGAGGGCCTGCTCGCCGAAGTCGGGCTGCGAGAGGAGGAGCTCGTCGACCTTCACGCCGAGCTTGCGCGCGTAGGTGACGTCCATCGCGTGCTCGGCGTCGATGAACGCGGCGGTGCCGCCCGCCTTCTGCACGTTGGCGATGGCGTGGAGCATGAGGGTCGTCTTGCCGGACGACTCCGGGCCGTAGATCTCGACGATGCGGCCGCGCGGGAAGCCGCCGACGCCGAGCGCGATGTCGAGGCCGATGGAGCCGGTCGGGACGACCACGACCTCGCCGTGCGGGAGCTCGCCGTCCTTGAGGCGCATGATGGCGCCTTTGCCGTATTCTTTCTCGATTCCGGCGAGGGCGAGCTCGAGCGACTTGGCCTTGTTGCGGTCGTCCATGGCGTGGGCTTTCCTTGAGGCTGTGGGGGGGTACCGGCACGCGGGGCGCGGTGAGGACAGAGGCGAAGGTACTGGACAGGCGTTCCGTGTCAACCCTCTCGCCGGCCCCGGAGGACGGGGAATGTCCGCGCAGAACGCAGTCCCGGATTCCTCCGGAATCTCCGAAACGCCTTTGCAACGTCCTCGACACGAGAGACTCGTCCTTTACCGTTCGCGGATGGCCGGTACACTCGGCGCCGATCGACCGAGCCCACGCCGGCGAGTTGTAGGAGCGAAACGGTGAACATGCTCGATGAGACCCCGGGTGCGGCGCGCGCAAGCGAAACCCCGGGCCACGGTGGGGGCGGCAACGGAGCGCTGATCGCGATCGGGGTGATCGTCCTGCTCGGCGCGGCGGGCGGGATTTTGTGGTGGGTCGGCAAGAAGGAGCCGCCGGCGACGCCGCAGACCAGCACGGTGGCCTCGGCGAACACGGGCGCGATCCCGCCGCCGGAGAGCACGGTCGAGCTCCCGCCGCTGCCGACCAACGAGCCCGACGCGGGTGCGGACACCGGCGTGGACGCCGGCGACGCCGGCGCGAAGGTCGTGAGCAACGGCGGCGCGGGCGGCGGCAGCTGCGGCGGGACGTGCACGGGCACGGTGCCGACCGAGCTCCGCAACTTCATCTCGGGGCGCGGGGCGGCCGCGAAGCTCTGCTACCGGGCGGCGCTCGAGGCGCAGGAGGGGCTGGCCGGCGACATCACGGTGTCGCTGCGGATCGCCTCCGACGGCTCGCTGTGCTCCTCGAGCATCGTCTCCGACTCGGTGGGCAACGCGAACCTCGCGTCGTGCGTGAAGGCGAAGATGCAGACCAGCTACCCGGCCCCCAAAGGCGGGTGCGTCGATCAGCGCGTCACGATCAACTTCAAGCCGCAGAAGTAGCCGCCCACCGCGGCGCCCGCGCTACTCGCCGGCGAGCTCGGGCTCGTCGCCGAGGCCGTGCCGCCCTTGCAGCTTCGCGTCCCAGCGCGCGACGCGCGAAGCGTCGACGCCGAGCGTCCGCGCGCGGGCGAGCTCGGCGAGCGCGGCGTCGCGATCGCCCGCGAGCGAGAGCAGACGCGTGACGCGCATCGAGGCGCGCTGCGCGGCGAGCGTCCACGGATCGGCGAGCGAGCCCGCGAACGCGGCGTCGAGGAACCGCTGCCGCGCGAGGAGCGCCTGACGGCGGAGGCGCCGATCGCTGGGATCGACGCGCCCGAGCGGGAGCCGGATCACGCCGAGGGCCGGGTCGAGGTGGCGCGCGACCTCGCGCAGGCGCGCGGCGGGGAGATCGGCGATCAGCGTCGCGTCTGCGGCGCAGGGCGAGGACCCGCTCTCGGTGACCTCGCCGACGGCGAGCGTCGAGCGCAGCAGCTCGCCGGCGCGTGGCAAGCGCGAGACCGCGCGCGTCGCCATGCGCCCCTCGCCGCCGAGGAGCAGCGACTGGGTCGGCAGCAGGGCGAGATCAGGTCGCAGATCGTCGAGCACGAGACCCCAGGCGTCACGCACGAGCGCGTCCTCGTCCTCGACGACTACGATCGGACGCGCAGAGAGCGCGCCGAACGCGGCGATCGGCGCGAGCTCGACGGCCGCGGCGACCTCGAGCGGGCGACGTCGCGCCGTCGCCTCCTCTTCGGCGCCGCGGGCCGCGAAGCCTGCGGCGAGGGCGGGGACGAGCCAAGGCAAGCCGAAGCGCAGCACGGCGCGCGAGGGCGGGATCGCGCGCGCGACGGCCACCTGGATGGCCACGAGCAGCTCGCACACGCTGGGGAGCGCGAGCGCGAGCGCGACCTCGACGCCGCCCGCGGGGCGCAGCGGCTCGACGAGCAGCGCGACGATGGCGGCGGCGGCGAGCGCCGCGCGATCGCGCACGGCGAGGTCCCGCCCGAAACGCGACAGCGCCAGCGCCGCGAGGGTCGCCGCGCCGATCGCGATCGTGGCGCGGTAGACGAGGGGGCTCGCGAGCAGCGCCCCCGACACGCCGGCGAAGGCGCCAGTGCGGAGCGCGCGGCCGAGGACGAGCCACGCGTCGTCGTCGCGCACCAGCAGCAGCGCGACCCCGGCGAGCGCGAGCGGGGCGCTCGACAGCAGTGCCGACGCCCGCGCGCCGGGGCGAGCACGACGAAGCGCGAGCGCGAGCGGCACGATCAGGGCGGGGAGCAGGCGCGGCGCGGACCAGGCCGCGAAGAGCGTGGCGAGGCAGGCGAGGTCGAGGCGGCGCGGCGCGGCGGACGCGGCGGACGTGCCGGCTCCGGCGAGCGCGGCGAGCGCGAGCTCCACC
>CAIXWQ010000606.1 GCA_903923175.1 uncultured delta proteobacterium
CGCGCCGAAGGTGAGCTTCCCGAGCGCGGCGAACGGTGCCACGCGCGTGGCGGCGAGCGACGACGTGTGGATCGAGCTGACGCCGGACGAAGTCGCGACGGTGCTCGGCGAGGCGACCGGAGGGGCGCTGATCTACCGGGGCGTGCAGGCGGACGTCGACGCGGTGCACGTCGTGACGGGCGAGCGCGCGGAGGAATTGCGCGTCTTTCACGCGCCGCGCGGCGCGGTGCGGGCGAGCTGGCGCATCGCGAGCGGGCCCGGCGTGCGCGAGGTGCGGGTGCGCGAGGGGCTCGTCGAGGTGCTCGACGCGCAGGGGCGCGTGCGGCTCGCGACGGAGAAGGCGTTCGCGGTCGATTCGGCGGGGGAGCGGCGAGAGGTGGAGATCGGCGTCGCGGCAGGCCGGATGAGCGCCAGTGTGGACGCGCGCGGGATGCGCGGGGAGGTGGTGCTGGATCCGAGCTGGGTCACCACCGCGACGCCTCCCTACAGCGGCCAGGTCACCCAAGATTGCAACGCCTGGAACATCGGCGGTAACAGGGTACTCGTCACGAATGAGTGGGTTTCCACCGCGGCGTATATCTACGACATTCCAACGACCTCGTGGACCAGCGCGCCGCTGCCCGCAAACGATAAGGCCCGAGGGCGCGCGGTCCAATTCGCGGACCTGTCGATTCTCATGCTCGGTGCAGGCACCGCGGACTTGTACGATCCGCTCGCGAACGCCTGGACCTACCTTCCCAACGTCCCCGCTGGCTACAACGGCAGGGGAACGCTCGTGCGTCTGACGCCGACGACGGCCTTGCTCGTTGGAGGGCTGAAGTCCGGCCCCTCTCCGATGACCGACGTGCAGCTCTTCGACGAATCGACGAAGACGTGGACGACCAAGGCGAGCATGCCCGTCGCGCGTTACAGGAGTGCCGCGGTCCTACTGGCGAGCGGGAAGGTGCTGGTATTTGGCGAAGATCCAAATGTGCTGGTCTACGATCCAAGCGCGAATAGCTGGACCACCGTAGCGTCGATGCCGATCACTTCGTCGAATCCTGCGGAGGGGTTCCTCTTGCCGGGAGGCAAGGTCCTCGGATTCGTCTACGGCGCGACTACGGCGTTCCTCTATGATCCTGCTGGCAATGCGTGGACTGCGACCGGAGCGTTTCCGGGTGGCCCTCAGTACGCTGGCGACGGCTTCGTCGCCTCCGGTGCGGCGCTATTGCCAAGCGGGCGAGTCGTTCAGTTCTTCGGCGCAAGCTCCACTCCGCTTCTGTTCGACCCCCCATCGAACTCCTGGACTTCGGGACTCACGGTTTCGAACGGCGACACTGTTTGGGGTGACTCGGCGCGGGTGACTCTTCCCGATGGACGTATCTTCTACGCTGCGAGGAGCTCCGCCCTCATTTTCGCCGAGGGAACGTCTGGCGGCACCGCGTGCGCGCTCGACGGCGATTGCGCCTCGAACCACTGCGTCGACGGTGTGTGCTGCGACACTTCGTGCACGTTGGCTTGCCAGGCATGCAACCTTCCCGGCAAGGCGGGGACCTGCTCGTTCGTGACGGGCTCGCCAGTCGGCTCCCGAACGCCATGTGTCGGCAGCGGCACGTGCGGCGCCACCTGCGATGGCACGAGCGCGTTCTGCAACTACCCCACGAGCAGCAAGTCGTGCGGCACGACGGCGTGCAGTGCCGGAACCGCCAGCGTCGCCGGCACCTGCTCCGGCTCCGGCACCTGCAACGCCCCCGCCGCGACCGCGTGTGCCCCCTTCGCCTGCGGCGCCGCCGCATGCAAGACCTCCTGCGCCAACGCGACCGACTGCGCCTCGACGGCCTATTGCGACTCCGCC